>CAZNAE010000031.1:0-27978 GCA_964570695.1 uncultured Devosia sp. | reverse complement strand
CGCTGCTTTGCCAGCACTCGCGCCAGATCATCCTGCATGAAGGGCTTGTTAAGCCGCGGCAGGTCGGCGGCGACGCCGTCGGGGAGTTCGGCGTAGCCGGTGGCGAGGATGACGCCGAGGGCGGGCCAGCGCTTGCGAACCTCGCCGACAAGCTGTGCGCCGGTCATGTTGGGCATCGCCTGGTCGGTGATCAGCAGATCGAAGTCGCTGGCTTGCTCCAGCGCCTCGAGCGCGAGCTTGCCGGAGTGGACCTCGGTGGCGCGATGGCCAAGGTCCTCGAGCATCGCGGTGGTGTTCATCGCCACCAGCAGATCGTCGTCGACGACGAGGATCTTCAGCGGGCGGTGCTGGACAACTGGGGTCGCGCCGGCTGGTGTCGCTGCGGTGGCGGCGCTGCCGGAGACGGGGAGGAACAGTTGCACGGTCGTGCCCTTTCCGAGGGTGCTCTGGATGGTGATGCGGCCGCCGAGCTGTTCGCTGAGGCCGCGCACCATGGCGAGGCCGAGGCCGGTACCCTTGCCGACGCCCTTGGTGGTGAAGAACGGCTCGGTGGCGCGCGCCAGTGTCGCGGCGTCCATGCCGGTGCCGGCGTCGATGACCGAGAGGGTGACGTAGCGGCCGGGCTTGAGGATGGCGTCCTTGTCGACCGCGACCTCGGCGGCCTTGATGACGAGCCGGCCACCATCGGGCATTGCGTCGCGGGCGTTGACCGCGAGATTGAGCAGCGCCAGCTCGAGCTGGTTGGCGTCGACATCGATGGCGCTCAGTCCGTCCGGCAGATCGGTGCGGATCTCGATGTCCGGCCCGAGCGAGCGGCTCAAGAGATCGGTCATCCCGAGGACGAGAAGACGGGCATCGACGGCCTCGACCGTGAGATCCTGGCGGCGGGCGAACGCCAGCATGCGGCGGGTCAGCGCGGCGCCGCGCTGGGCGCCCTGCATGGCGTTGTCGACCAGCCGGAGCAGCCGCTCGTCGTCGATGCGCTTGCGTAAGAGCTCGAGGCTGCCCATCACGGCGCTGAGCAGATTGTTGAAGTCATGCGCGACGCCGCCGGTGAGGCTGCCGATGGCCTCCATCTTCTGCGACTGCAGCAGCTCCTCGTTGAGCTGCGCCAAAGCCTGCTCGGCCTCGCGGCGCTCGCTGATGTCGCGCGTCACCTTGGCGTAGCCGATCAGCTCGCCGTTTTCGTTGCGGATGGCGTCGATGACGACGTTGGCCCAGAAACGCGAACCATCCTTGCGGACGCGAATGCCTTCTTTCTCGAAGCGCCCGGTTTCGCGGGCGGCGCGAAGGCCTTTCTCGGGCTCGCCGCTGGCCCGATCCTTCTCGGTATAAAACTGCGAGAAATGATGGCCGACGATTTCGTCGGGCGTGTAGCCCTTGATCTTTTGTGCACCGGTGTTCCAGTTCACCACGATGCCCTGCGGATCGAGCATGTAGATGGCGTAGTCGGTGACGCCCTCGACGAGGTAGCGGAAGCGCCGCTCGCTTTCCCGCAGCGCCAGCTCGGCCTCGCGCCGCTCGGTGAGATCGCGGGTGACCTTGGCGTAGCCGATGACTTCCTTAGTCGGCGAGAGGATCGGATCGATGACGACATGCGCCCAAAAGCGGCTGCCGTCCTTGCGGACGCGCCAGCCTTCGTTCTCGAACCGGCCCTCGGTGGCGGCGGCGTGGAGGGCCCGGACGGGGAGGCCCGAGGCGCGATCCTCGGGCGTGTAGAAGCGGGAGAAGTGTTCGCCGATGATTTCGGCTGCTGTGTAGCCCTTGAACCGCTGGGCGCCCGGGTTCCAGCTGACGACGTGGCCGTCGGCGTCGAGCATGTAGATGGCATAGTCCGAGATGGCTTCGACCAGCTGGCGATAGCGGTCGCTGTCCGATGATCCCGGAGTTATCGCCACAAAAAGACCCTACATACTAACGGCTTACGTGAACGCGCTTGGCTCGCGAAACGTTCCCACCAAAAATGCGGGCATTCGCACGGGTCTAGAATACGAACTCGTCGATGAAGGCGTTGCGGAACTTGCCCTCTGGATCGAACCGCCGCGCCAACTCGCGGAAGTCAGCGAGTTTCGGCCAGCGCGCCTGCACCTCTGCCTTGGGCATGGTGAACAGCTTGCCCCAATGCGGGCGGACGGCGAAGGGGCGGAGGGTGGCTTCGATGACCGGGAGCACCTTCTGCACGGCGGCCCAATCGGGATGCCAGGTGAAATGGAAGGCGAGGCAATCCTGCTGATAGGCGGAACTCAGCCAGAGCTGGTCGGCGGCGATGGTGCGAAGTTCGGAGACCATCAGGAGGTGCGCGAACTTGTCCTGCACCGCATGCATAGCGCGCAGCGCCGCCGGGCCCTGCTGGCGCGGCACGAAATATTCGGTCTGCAGCTCGGCGCCGGCGCTGGGCGAAAACTCCATGCGGAAATGCGGCAGCCGCAGATACCAGGGACCGGGCTCGCCCATCTGCTCGGTGGCGGGCGCGGCGTCCATGGCGGCGATCGGATGATAGGACCGGTCGGCTGGGTGCGCGCCGAAGAGATCACCGGTACGCTCCGGGGCATCGGCAAGCGCCTTGAGCCAGACATGGGCGATGTTGTCGCCATGCCAGTGGGTGAAGGCGCTGACGCTGTAGGCGCTTCCGGTGATGGCTTCGAAATTGTCGACATAGGCGGCGAACGGCAGATCGAGATAGATGGTCTGGCGCACGTCGAAGCGTGGCACGAGATCGAGTGTGACGGTGCTGACGATGCCGAGTGCGCCGAGATTGACCACCGCTCCCTCGAAGCCCGCGTCGCCGCGCTTCAGCGAAACGATGTCGCCCGTCGCGGTGACGAAATCGAGCGCCGCGACCGCCGTCGCTAGGTTCTGGTTGGCGTTGCCCGAGCCGTGGGTCGCGGTGGCGCAGGCGCCGACGACCGAGATGTGCGGCAGCGAAGCGAGGTTGCGGAGCGCGAAGGCGGCCGCATCGAGCACGGGGCTGAGCTGGCCATAAGTGATGCCGCCCTCGACTGTCACGGTGCGGGCTGCGCTGTCGATCTTGAGGATGCGATCGAAGCGTTTCAGCGAGATCAGATCGTCGGGGGTGTCGCTGATGCGGTTGAACGAATGGCGCGAGCCGAGCGCCCGCGCCTTGCGCACCCGCCGCACGGTCTCCTGCAGCTCGGCAAGGTTGGCGGGGGTATGCACCGAGTTGGTGCCGTAGGTGATGTTGCCCGCCCAGTTGCGGTTGGCGTCGGTCATTGGCGTAGTCCTCTTGATCCGGTTGGGATAGCAGGCGGGGCGGGGCGCCGTAAACTCAGCCGCGATAGCGCAGCGCCTCGACCAGCAAGGCGAAGGCCGGCGAGGTCTGGCGGCGGTTCGGGTAATAGAGATGGTAACCGGTCCAGAGCGGGCACCAGTCGACGAGGACGCGTTGCAGAGCGCCGCTCGTGAGATGCGGCGCGGCCATGTCCTCCGGCACGCAGGCGACGCCGTGGCCAGAGAGCGCCGCGTCGAGAATGGGCACGCTGCTGGTGAAGGCGAGTTGGCCGTCAACGCGCACATTGAGCTTCTGGCCGTCGCGCTCGAACTCCCAGGCATAGAAGCCGCCATAGGAGAGAAGCCTGAGATTGATGCAGCTGTGCCGGGTGAGATCGTGCGGCGTCTGCGGCGGCGGATGATCGGCGAAATAGGCGGGCGAGCCGATGACCGCCATACGCCAGTCAGGCCCGATGCGCACCGCGATCATGTCCTGCGCCACCTGTTCGCCCAGGCGGACACCGGCGTCGAAGCGCTCGGCGACGATGTCGGTCAGGCGGTTGTCGAGATTGATCTCGACCTTGATGTCAGGGAACTGGCGCAGGAACGGATCGAGCTTCGGCCAGAGTACAGCGCGGGTCGAATGCTCGCCGGCGCTGATGCGGATGGTGCCGGCCGGCTTGTCGCGCAACTCGGTCAGCGCCTCGAGCTCGGCGTCGATCTCCTCGAAGCGCGGGCCGATGGTGCGCAGCAGCCGCTCGCCTGCCTCGGTGGGCGAAACGCTGCGGGTGGTGCGCGGGTGAGCAGCCGGATGCCGAGCCGGGTTTCCAGCCGGCGGATGGTGTGGCTGAGCGCCGACTGCGAAACGCCGAGCTTTGCCGCAGCGCGAGTGAAGCTCTGTTCACGCGCCACAGCGACGAAGGCCAGGAGGTCGTTGATGTCAGCTCGCGCCATATATGAACTGCATTCATAAGCCTATGTCGACTATAGCAGCTAATCGCAGGGATTGAAGCGAACTAGGTTGCGCCTCGTCAAACGCGAAAGGCGCGGCAATGCAAAAGCGGAAACTCGGCAGTGGCCTCGAAGTCTCGGCCATCGGATATGGCTGCATGGGCATCAGCCAGTCCTACGGCCAGCCATTGGCGCGGGCCGACGGCATCGGGATCATTCGCGACGCCTTCGAGCGCGGCGTCACCTTCTTCGATACGGCGGAAGTCTATGGCCCCTTCGTCAACGAAGAGATCGTCGGCGAGGCGCTCGCCCCGATGCGCGACAAGGTGGTGATCGCGACGAAATTCGGTTGGGACATCGATCCGGTGACGGCCAAGCGGACCGGCAAAACCAACAGCCGGCCGGAGCACATCAAGGCGGCGGCAGACGCCTGCCTCAAGCGGCTCAGGACCGACCGCATCGATCTCTTCTATCAGCACCGCGTCGATACCGCCGTGCCGATCGAGGACGTCGCCGGAGCGGTCAAGGACCTCATCGCCGCCGGCAAGGTCAAACATTTCGGCCTGTCCGAGGCCGGGGTGCAGACGATTCGCCGCGCCCACAAGGTGCAGCCCGTCACGGCGGTCCAGAGCGAATACTCGCTGTTCTGGCGCGAGCCGGAAGAGGCGCTGCTGCCGACGCTCGAGGAACTGGGGATCGGCTTTGTGCCGTTCAGTCCGCTCGGCGCCGGGTTCCTCACCGGGACGATCGACCAGAGCACGCAGTTCGACTCGACCGACTTCCGCAACAACGTCCCCCGCTTTGCCGCCGAGGCGCGCGCCGCCAATTTGGCATTGGTGGACGTGGTCAAGTCGGTTGCCGAGCGCAAGAAGGCGACCCCGGCGCAGATCGCGCTAGCGTGGCTGTTGGCCCAGAAGCCGTGGATCGTGCCCATTCCCGGGACGACGAAGCTCCATCGACTCGAGGAGAATCTGGGGGCCGCAGACGTGACGCTCACCGCCGGCGACATGCGTGGCATCGCCGATGCAGTTGCAGCGGTGCGTGTCGAAGGCGCGCGCTTGCCGGAAGCGGCAATGAAACTTACCGGACTTTAGGAGAACGACGATGCAGAAGCGCAAACTCGGAACGAGCGGCCTTGAGGTCTCGGCCATCGGGCTAGGCTGCATGGGGATCAGCCAGTCCTACGGCGCGCCAATGGCGACGCCGGATGCGGTCAGGCTGATCCGCGGTGCCGTCGACCGTGGCGTCACGTTCTTCGACACGGCCGAAGTGTACGGGCCGTTCAAGAATGAAGAGGTCGTCGGCGAGGCGTTGCAGCCGATTCGCGACAAGGTGGTGATCGCAACCAAGTTCGGCATCGATATTGCCGGCACCGCCGGGCACCAGGGCATGGACAGCCGGCCGGAGCACATCCGCGCCGTGGTCGAGGCGTCGCTGAAGCGGCTGCGCACCGACCATATCGATTTGCTTTACCAGCATCGGGTCGATCCGGCGGTGCCGATCGAAGAGGTGGCGGGGACCGTCAAGACGCTGATCGCCGAGGGCAAGGTCAAGTATTTCGGCCTCTCGGAAGCGGGCGTCAAAAATATCCGCCGCGCCCATGCGGTGCAGCCGGTCTCGGCATTGCAGAGCGAGTATTCGCTGTGGTGGCGCGAGCCGGAAGAGGCGATCCTACCGGTGCTCCAGGAACTCGGCATCGGCTTCGTGCCGTTCAGCCCGCTGGGCAAGGGCTTCCTCACCGGCACGATCGACGCCAGCACGCAGTTCACCAGCGGCGACTTCCGCAACAGTGTGCCGCGCTTCGATGCGGAGAACCGCCCGACCAATCAGGCGATCGTCGAGGCGGTCAAGCGGATCGCGGCAGAGAAGCACGTGACACCGGCACAGATTGCGCTGGCATGGATCCTGGCACAGAGCCCGTCCTATGTGCCGATCCCCGGCACAACGAAGCTCAATCGCCTTGAGGAGAATATCGGATCGGCGACAGTGGAGCTGTCGGTGGCGGAGCTCAAAGACATCCAGAACGCCGTTTCAGCGATCGAGCTCAAGGGTGCGCGTTACAATGCCGCCAATGCGGCGCGCATCGACCGTTGAGGAGCGGCACGCCTCGACTATTGCAGCCGCGGCTTGCTCAAGAGCGCGTTGCGATCGGCGGTCTTGACGCGCAGCCAGGTCTCGCGGCCGTCGCGGACGATGCGGAGCGGCACTTCGGCGCCGGCGGGGCCGGTGTCCCAGAGCTTGCGGTAGAAATCGGCGAGGCTGTCGACTTCACCGTCGCGTACGTCGGAGATGATGTCGCCGCGCTGCACGCCGGCGGCCGCGGCGGGGCCGCCATCGGCGACGCTCATCACAACGACCTCGCCATTGTTCTCGGCCGAGAATACGCCGAGCCAGGGCCGCGGCGGTCGGTTGGCGCGGCCGCGGGTCAAGAGATCGTCGAGGATGGGCCGCAGCAAATTGATCGGCACAACCATGTTGATGTCGGCGACCTGCCCGGCCTGGACCATCTGCAGGCGCAGCGAGCCGATGCCGATGAGATCGCCCTCGGCATCGACCAGCGCCGCGCCACCCCATGAAGGGTGCGCCGGAGCGATGAAGATCGCCTCGTCGAGCAGATATTCCCAGTAGCCGGCGAATTCCTGCTTGGCGATGATGCTGGCGGTGACCGACTGTCCCTTGCCGTCGGCGAACACCACTGCGTCGCCGAGCTTGGCCTTGTCGGAGTCGCCCAGCTCGAGCGCCGGCAGATCGAGCTGGCCGAGCGCCTGGATGAGGCCGAAGCCGGTCTCCTGATCGTAGGCAAGCGCGTGGGCGGGCACGACCTGACCCTCGGGCGTCGTCAGCCAGACTTCCTCGGCCTCGGTGATGAGGTAGCCGATGGTGAGGACGAGGCCGTTCTCGCCGATGACGACGCCGCTGCCTTCGCGCAACGTGCCAAGCCCCGAGGCAGTGAAGGCGGTCTCGGGGATGTGGGCGCGAACGGCAACGACGGAGCGGAGTGTTGGGGCAATGGTCATGCAGCTAAGGTAGGCAGCCCGAGGGCCCCCCGCAAGCCGTCAGGCCCAGGCGGCGCCGTAGTCCTCGAGTTTCACCGCATTGGCGGCGGCCAGCACTTCCTTCAGCATCACCTCCACCGGGAACAGCGGCAGCAGCTTCATCATCAAATTGCGCAACCAGATGCCGGCATTGCTGGAGGGCGCGAAGCCGGTCGTGGCCTTCATCGCGAAGGCCTGGCTGCCGTCGACGAAAGGCTGCAGCTTCTGCTGGTAGCGGGCGAACGCGGCCGCGTACTCGCCGCCGGCGGCGGCGAGCTCGTGCGCCAGCACATAGGCGCCGACCACCGCGATGCCGGTGCCCATGCCGGAGAGCGGCGAGGCGCAGCTCGCGGCGTCGCCGAGCAGCACCACCCTGCCCGTCGACCAGCTCGGCAGATGCACCTGGCTGATCGAGTCGAAATAGAAATCGGGCGCAACCTCCATGTCGGCGAGAAGCTGCGGCACGCACCAGCCCTGCCCGGCGAAATGCCGGCGCACGATGCGGCGCTGTTCGCCGGTGTCGCGGCAGCGCATCTCGTCGGGCGTGGCGTGGAAGTAGAACATGGCGCGCGCCTCGGTGTTCTGCCGCGCGCTGTAGACCCCCGCGATGGTGCCCGGAGCGCTGAACAGCCGGCCGGAATAATCGAGCCCGAGCCGGTTGGGCACGGTGAAGATCGAGACGCACATGTCGAGATCTTTGACGAACTCTGCCTCCGGGCCGAAGACCTTTGCCCGCACGTTGGAGTGGAGGCCGTCGGCACCGACGACCAGATCGAAGTCGCGGCGCTTGCCGGACTCGAAGGTGACGGCGACATGGGTGCGGCGATCGTCAATGGTCGCGATCGAGTCGCCGAAGATGTATTCGGTGCCGGGCAGGCTCGCATCGTGGAGAATCTGCGCCAGGTCGCCGCGCATGATCTCGAGCTCCCCCGAGAAGGCCGCGGACGGCATGCGGGCGACGGCGCGGTTCTTCGCATTGACGTAGAACATGTCGCCCATATTGGTGGCTTCCGCCCGGATCGCGTCCAGCAGTCCCATGCGGCGCAGCACCTCCATCGACGTGCCGCGGAAGTCGACGGCATAGCCGCCCTCGCGCAGCGCCGGCGCCTTTTCGACGATTACCGGCGCAAAGCCGAGCTTCGCCAGCCAGAAGGCCAAAGCGGGACCGGCAACGCTGGCGCCGGAAATCAGGATGGATCGGTTGCTCGTCATGTCGCTCACCTCGCTCTCGTCGTTCAGGTGGCGGCAAATATACGATTGTATAATACGGTTGTATAGATGGAATTTATACGAGTGTATGGATTTTCTTCGAGGGGACGGCTAAGAGGGGGACATGGGACACAAGGAAGATCTGCTCGCCGGCGCCAAGGCCTGCCTTATGGAGCGCGGCTACGCGAATACGACGGCGCGCGACATCGTCGCCGCCTCGCACACCAACCTCGCCTCGATCGGCTACCATTTCGGCAGCAAGGACGCGCTGCTGACAGAAGCGATGATCGAAATGATGGGCGACTGGGGCGGCAAGTTCGAAGCCGCTGCAGCCGAACAGAAGGCCAAGGGCAGCGAGGCGAAATTCCGCGCTGTGTGGCGGCAATTGTTCAAGCTGTTCGAGACCGACCGGCAGTTGATGACAGCCAGCTTTGAGATCGCCGTGCAGGCGGTCCGCTCGGACGAACTGAAGGCGATCTTCGCCGCGACCTATCCGGAAGTCCGCACCGAGCTGCCCAACGACTTTCTTGAGATCGAGGGACTCGACCCGAAGACGCGCCGTGCGGTCGGCGGCCTGCTGCTGGCGCTGATCAGCGGCGTCACGGTGCAATATCTGCTCGACCCTAAGGGCGTGCCGACGGCAGATGAGCTGACGCTGGCGATGAAGACGATCGCCAAGGCGTTCACCGCGAAGAGCTGAGCATGGATGAGCGAAAGCCCTTCGACATTGCCGCCTATATCCGCGAGACCGCGGCGCGGCCGTGCTTCATCTGCGGGCTGGTGGACGGCAAGCCTGGGTTTCACCATCACGTCGTCGCCGAGGACGACGAGGCGATCATCTTCCTCAGCAAATATCCGACGTTGCGCGGCTATTGCCTCGTCGCCCCGAAGGCGCATCGCGAGGACCTGGCCACGGACCTCTCGGCGGACGAATATCTCAGGCTGCACGGCAAGGTGCATCGGCTGGCACGGGCACTGAAGCAGGTCTTCGACGCCGAGCGCATCTATGTCCTGTCGCTCGGCAGCCGGACCGCCAACGCCCACATCCATTTCCACGTCGTGCCGCTGCCCAAGGGCGTGCCGCTCGAGCAGCAGCAATATCATGCGCTGATGGCGGAGCACGGCGTGCTGCAGCTCGATGCGGTGGAGATGGCGGCAATGGCTGCGGAAATCGCGGATGCCTATGGCCGGCTCTGAGCCTGATCTGCACTACATGCATCCGCGGCTCGCGGCGCTCTACGATCGGCTTAGCGGCTGGTCGCCGGACCGGACATTCTATCTCGAGCTTGCCGGCGCGCGGCCGCAGCGTATTCTCGATCTCGGCTGCGGCACCGGGCTGATCTGCAATGCCTATGCGGGACGCGGGCATCGGGTCACCGGCGCCGACCCGGCGAGCGCGATGCTCGAGATCGCACGGAGCAGTCCGCGCGGCCGCGACATTGAATGGGTGCAAAGCACGGCCGAGGCCTTTCGTTCCGACGCGCGCTTCGACCTCATCGTCATGACCGGCCACGCCTTCCAGGTGCTGCTCGACGATGCCGCGATCGCCGCTACGTTCGCGGTGGTCAGGCGCCAGCTCGCGGCAGGTGGGGCGTTTGTTTTCGAATCGCGCAATCCGATGGTCGACTGGGCGGCGCGCTGGGCCTATGGCGAAACCGCGCTTGAGGCTGGCGGCGAGCGGATCACCGAGACGCGGCACTTCATCTCGCGTGACGGCGAGTTCGCGTCGTTCGAGCATAGCTATGAGTTTGCCGACGAAAGGCTGGTGTCGACGAGCACATTGCGCTTTGCACCACGTGCGACAATCGAGGCGCTGCTTGCCACCGCGAGATTGCGCGTCGAACAGCTTTTTGGCGACTGGAACCGCGCTCCATTTGCACCGGAAAGTTCGGACGAAATGATCTTCATCGCGCGAGCCGAGTGAGATCAGGCCGCCATACGACTCACAGACTGCGGCAAGCGATCGAGCAGGGTCCGGCAATAGTCAGGCCCGACGTCGCGGTCGGCGAAGAGGATGTGGTAGTTGAGCGGCGCGATCAGCCGGTCGATCAGTTCGGCTGACGGCATGGAAGCCTCGCCACGGGCGGCGGCGCGGGCGGTGATGATGTCCAGCGCGTCATAGGTGAACTGGCAGCATTTGACGGCGGCGCGGTCGTCATCGGCCTCTGCCAGCACGTCGCGCAACTGGGCGCGGCCAAGCGGCGCCGACATCTCCTCGGCATATTGCAGGATGAAGGCCTCAAGGTCGCCGGTGAGGCTTCCGGTATTGTCGGGCTCAGCGACCGGCCGCAACCGCTCCACCGCAACATCGGCGAAGACCTGGCCGAGATCGCCCCAGCGCCGGTAAATCGTCGAAGGGGTGACGCCGGCGCGCTCGGCGATCATCGGCACTGTGATGTCGCCGCGGTCCATCTGGTCGAGCAGCGCGCGCGTCACCTCGTGGACGGCTTTCTGGATGCGGGCGCTACGGCCGCCCTGGCGCACCATTTCGCGTGGCATAGGCAATTCCCTGTTTGTGCATACCGGACATGAGCAAACCTTAAGGCTAACGGTTTGCATTAGGGCCGGCAGAGGTCTATCTCTGTCTAACGCTAAGATTTAGCTTTAGGAGGACAGATTGTCCATGCCAGCTTTCGTTTCAAGCCCGTTTGCGTTGTCGCAGCGCGCCATGGCCCTCTATGCGGCGGTCACAGCGGTCAGCTTCTCCGCCACCTCCAGCGCGCCGACGCCGCTCTATCATGTCTACCAGCAGACCATGGGGCTCTCGCCGCTGGCCGTGACGATCGTCTTTGCCTCCTACGCCTTTGCCATGCTGGCGGCGTTCCTGACGGTCGCGCGGCTTTCCGACTATGTCGGCCGCCGGCCCATGATCCTCGCGGCATTGGCGCTCAACGCAGTGGCGCTGGTGCTGTTCATCGGCGCCGGCTCGGCCGCCGGGCTGATCCTCGCCCGCGTGGTCCAGGGGATCGCCACGGGCATCGCGATGACGACGCTTGGCGCTACCATCCTCGACACCGACCGCAAGAACGGCGCGCTCTACAATTCGGTGACCGCCTTCATCGGGCTGATGCTCGGTTCGCTGACGGCCGGTGTGCTGGTGGCGTGGGCGCCGCTGCCGCAGCAGTTGATCTATCTCGTGTTGCTGGTGGTGACGGTCGCGGAAGCGGCCCTGCTGTTCGCCGCCCCTGAGACCACCGCCGGCCGGGCCGGAGCCTTCAAGGCACTGATCCCGCATGTGAGCGTCCCCGCCGCCGCCGTGCCGGTGGTGATCAAGCTCCTGCCGCTCAACATTGCCGGCTGGGCGCTCGGTGGCTTCTATCTGTCGCTGATGCCGACGCTGGTGACCGTCGCCACCGGCATTGTCTCGCCCTTCGTCGGCGCCGCCGTGGTGTCGGCACTCATGCTGACGGCGGCTATCGTGGTCTTCGCGTTCCGCGGGTTGACCCCGGCGCGGGTGCTGACCATCGCGATGAGCGGGCTCGGCCTCGGCATTGCGGTGACGCTGGTGGGCGTCGCGCTGCAGTCGGCGGCGGTGATGATCGGCGGCACGGTGATCGCCGGCATCGGCTTCGGCTCGGCCTACGCCGGCAACCTCCGCACGCTCCTGCCGCTCGCCGGCGAGCACGAGCGGGCAGGACTTCTGGCGGCTTATTTCGTCGAGAGCTACCTCGCCTTCGCGGTGCCGGCGATCATCGCCGGCCTGCTCGCCCCAATGCTCGGACTGATCGCTACAACCTACCTCTACGGCGGCGTGCTGATCGGCTTTGTGGCGCTGTCGTTCCTGGCGACACGGGCGCCGCGCCCGGCGCGGGCGATGGAGATCTGATCCGTCAGACCTTGGTGAGCGACGCCAGCAGCGTCTGCCGCGCGGTACCCAGATGGCGCCGCGCGGCGGCGCGCACCGCGGTCCAGTCGCGGCCCAGCAGCGCGTCGATATAATCGAGATGCTCCATGATGGCGACCCCGTTGCGCTGTCGTTCCAGAGTCTTGTTCCACTGGTAATGGTAGTGGAAGATAAAATCCATCACGTCGTAGAAATCGCGGATGAAGCGGTTGGCCGATGCGTCGTTGACGAGCTGGTGCAGCCGCGCGTCGAGTTTCGAGAAGTCCTGGAAGCGCTCATCGAGTTCGGCCGCCAGCAGCTCGTGTTGCCGCCGCAGGAGCCTGAGCTCGGCCCAGGCCGGATGATCGGCCGGCTGGGCGATGAACGCCTTGGCGCTCTTGATCTCGAAAATCTCACGCACATCAAACAGCTCGATGGCGAATTCGCGGGTCAGGCCCTTGAAGGTCCAGCTCGCATTGGGCCGCCGCTCGACGAGCCCGAAGCGCTCGAAGCCGCTCAAAAACTCGCGCACGCCCGTGGTCGACACGCCGAACAGGCGCGCCAGTTTCATGACGCTCACCTGCGCGCCCGGTTGCAGATCGCCGCGCAGCATCCATTCCATGAACCGGCTTTCGACCTGCCGCGATGTGGCGATCGTTTCCGCGCCCGGGAAGCGGTCGGACCGCTTCGGCGGCGCCAGGATGACGCGCTGGCGGCCGTCGCTGATGAGCCGCCGGTCGGCCAGCTCGTGCAGCACTTTGCGCACGGTGGTGCGGCTCACCTGCATGCGGCGGCTGAGCTCGGTCTCGGAGGGCACACGTGCCTTGGTCTTGAGCTCCGTCAGGATACCGAGCGCCGCGTTGAAGGCCTGCTTGTAGACCGCTTCGGTCTTCACGGCGCCGCTCTCTCTATCGGGACTATCGGCCGCGTCGGCGCAGCTGATCGAAGAAGACGATCAGGATGATCAGCCCACCGGTGATGATCTGCTGCCAGAATGAGTTGACGTTGAGCAGATTGGCGCCGTTGTTGATGGTGGCGAGAATGAACGCACCGATCAGCGGGCCGTGCACCGAGCCGATGGCGCCGAACAGCGAGGTACCGCCGATCACCGACGAAGCGATCGCCTGCAGCTCCCAGCCATTGGCCTGGGTGGCGTTGCCGATGCCGATGCGGGTCGCGAGCAAGATGCCGACGAAAGCGGCGAACACCGCCGAAAGCGAGTAGGCGAGGTAGAGGATGAACTGCACGCGCACGCCCGAGAGGCGCGCCGATTCCGGGTTCGAGCCAACGGCGAAAATATAGCGTCCCCAGCGCGTGTGATTAAGGAACACATAGGACGGGATCGCCACGAGGATCACCATCCAGAACAGGCTCGGAATGCCCAGCCAGTCGAGCGTCGCGAAATCGGTAAAGCCCTTGTCGGTGATGCTGATCGTCGCGCCGTTGGTCATCAGGAGGCCGATGCCGCGCAGCGAAGTGAGCGTGGCGAGCGTGATGATGAAGGGCGGCAGGCCCATCTTGGTGATGCCGAAAGCGTGGAAGATGCCGACCGCCAGTCCGACCAAGAGCGTGATGACGATCGACAGCCAGACCGGAACGCCGGCCTGGATCAGCATGGCGATGACCACCGTGGTGAAGCCGGCGATGGCGCCGACGCTGAGGTCGATGCCGCCGGTGATGATGGCGAAGGTTTCGCCGAGCGCCAGGATGGCGATCATCGAGCCCTGCCGCAGCAGGTTGGGAATGTTGCGTTCGGTCAGGAAATTCGGTGTTGCGAATGCCAGGATCGCCCAGAGCAGCACGAGCACGGCAAGCAGTGTGAGCGCAAACAGGAAGCTGTAGTTGCGCCGCGCGCGGACGGCCTGCTTGGAGACGATTTCGGTCGTGGACATGCTGCTCTCCCCTAGACGCCGATTGCCTCGGCGAGGACTTCTTCGTGGCTTGCCTGATGGAAGCCGTTGCTGCCGGTGAGGTGGCCGTTGCGGAAGACGTGCAGGGTGTCGGCGAGCTCATACACCTCTGGCAGGTACGACGAGATCAGGATGATGCCGGCGCCGTTCTTGAGCAGATTCGCCAGCAGGCGATAAATCTCGGCCTTGGTCCCCACGTCGACGCCCACTGTCGGTTCGTCGAAGATGAAAAGATCGGCGCCGTGGTTGAGCCATTTGCCGATCACGATCTTCTGCTGGTTGCCGCCCGACATCGAGGAGGCGAGCGAGCGGCGGCTCGGCGTCTTGATCGAGAGGTCGTGGATCTGGCGATCTGCGTGCTCGGCTTCTTCGCGGCCCGAGATGGTGAAGCCGTGTGTCAGCCGGTCGTAGATCGGCAGGTTGATGTTGAAGCCGATCGGCAGGTTGAGATTGAGCCCCTGGTCGCGTCGGCTTTCGGGCGCCATGGCGATGCCGAGCGCGATCGCCTGCCGCTCGTGCTTGATATCGACCGGCTGGCCCTTCCAGAGAATCTGGCCGCCGGTTTTTGGATTGCGGCCGAAGACGCTCATCGCAAATTCGCTGCGGCCGGCGCCGATCAGACCATAGAGGCCGACTATCTCGCCGCGGCGCACGGTGATCGAGATGTCGTCGAACCCCTTGCCCGAGAGGTTCTTGGTCTCGAGCAGCACCTCGCCGATCGGTACCTGTTCCTTGTGATAGATCTGCTCAATCGAGCGATTGATCATCAGGGCGACGAGTTCGTTCTCGTTGGTGTCCTTGATGTCGCGGGTGCCCACCAGGCTGCCGTCGCGGAGCACCGAGACCCGGTCGGCGAGTTCGAACACCTCCTCGAGGCGATGACTGATGTAGACGATGGTGACGCCCTGATCACGGAGGCGCCGGATCAGCGTAAAGAGCTGCGCCGCCTCCTGGCGCGTGAGGTAGGCGGTGGGCTCGTCGAAGATCAGGAATTTGGTGCCGCGCAGCGAGGCACGCGCGGTGGCGACAAGCTGCTGCTGGCCGATGGTGAGATTGCCCAGCATCTCGCCGGCCGGCAGATGGAAGCCCATGTCATCGAGGAGGGCTTGCGCCGCGCGGGTCATCTCGCGCTTCTGCATCAGCCCCCATTTCACCTTCTCGTCGCCGAGGAAGATGTTGGCGGCGACCGACAGATGGCGGCAGAGCACGACCTCCTGGTGCACGGCGTTGATGCCGTGGTCGATCGCTTCCTGTGGGGTATCGAGTCCGACGGCCTTGCCGTTCCAGAAGATCTCGCCGCCGGTGCGGCGGATGACGCCGGTCAGCAGCTTGATCAGCGTCGACTTGCCGGCGCCATTCTCACCGACGATGGCGTGGATTTCGTCGTAGTTGAATGCGAGAGTCGCGGGCTTCAGCGCCAGCACCGGCCCGTAGTGCTTCTCGAGGTTGCGCAGCTCGAGGATCGGTCCGTCGTGACGTTCCCCCCCGCCGGCGGCTTTGCGCCCCGGCGCGACGTCGGAAATACTCATGGCTCGCCTCCGCCCCCGAGGACATGCAGCCACGGACGCCGCCCCCTGTCAAACCGACAGGGGGCGAGTTCCGTGTTCGTTACTTGCAGTCCAGCTTGGGGTGGATCAGCGCGGCGATCTTCGGATCGGCCTCGTTGGCCTTGGTCACCAGGTTGGCGCCGGTGTCGACATTGGCGTCGACCTTCTGGCCCTGGGACACGGCGAGCGCGGTCTTCACGCCGTCATAGCCCATGCGGTATGGGTCCTGGACGACGAGCGCGGCAGTGGTGCCGTCCTCGAGGAAGCCCAGCGTCTTGTCGTCGCTGTCGAAGTTGACCAGGGCCACCTTGGCGGCGACCTTGTTCTCGGCGATCGCCTGGCCGGCGCCTTCACCCATGATCAGATTGTCGGCGAAGATGCCGACGAGGTTCGGGTTGGCGGTCAGCAGGTCAGTGGTGATGTTGAGGCCGGTGGTTGCCTGGCCGTCAGCCACCTTGGTGGCGACCAGATGCAGGTCGGGATATTTGGCGGCGAGTTGCTCGGTGAAGCCCTTGTCGCGGGCGGTGAGCGAGCCGACGCCCGGCAGCGAGTTGATCAGCGCGACATCGCCCTTCATGGCGCCCGTCTTGGCCATGATCGCGGCGGCGAGGCCGTCAGCGGCGACTTGTCCGCCGGTCTCGTTGTTGGTGGTCAGGAACGAGCTGAACGCCTTCGAGTCCGCCGAGGAGTCGATGCCGATGATCGGCACGGACTTGGCGGCTTCGTCGATCGGGGCGCCAAGCGCCTTGAACTCGGTCGGCGAGATGACGACGGCGGCCGGCTTGCCGGCGACGGCGTTCTCGAGGATCGAGATCTGGCCGTTGATGTCGGACTCGGACTGGGCGCCGAGCTGCGGCACGGTGATCTTCAGATCCTTGCCGGCCTGGCAGGCGCCGGCGAGCACGATCTGCCAATAGGGCGACGTGGTGTCCTTGACGATCACCGGAATGGTGGTGTCCGCAAAAGCTGGGGCCGATGCCATGAGCAGGCCGGTGGCAAGCGCCAAGGCGCTGACCTGCACGACGCGACTACGCAATAGGCTGGATTTCATAGTGTCTCTCCCTTGTGGCGCCCACCTCCATGGTGCGGACGCTCGCCTGAAGACTGGCACGAAAAACTGCTTTCAACAAATGCTTATTATGCATATGAAACAACCGGCGGAGGCGACTGAGCTGACCATGCGAGCAATTTCCTGTGCCGAGCCGGGCCGGCTCGAGCTGGTGAATATTGAGGTTCCGGAGCTGGCGGAGGGGTGGGTGCGCGTCGGCATCAGCCATGTCGGCATCTGCGGCACCGACTATCACATTTTCGAGGGCACCCATCCGTTCCTCGCTTATCCCCGGATCATCGGCCACGAGCTGTCGGGCCGCGTCATCGATCCGAATGGCAGCAGCTTTTCGGCCGGCGATCCGGTGGTCATCAACCCCTATCTCAATTGCGGGCACTGCGAGGCCTGCCGCACGGGTACGCCCAATTGCTGTGAGACGCTACGCGTGCTCGGCGTGCATACTGATGGCGGCATGACCGAGCAGATCGTCGTTCCAGCCGGCAACCTCTATCCGGCCGGCGATTTGTCGCTGCGCGATGCTGCGATGGTCGAGTTCCTGGCGATCGGTGCGCATGCGGTGCGGCGCACCGGGATCGAGGCCGGCGAGCGCATCCTGGTGGTCGGCGCCGGCCCGATCGGCCTCGGCACGGCGCTGTTCGCGCGGATCGCCGGCGGCGATGTGACGATCCTCGACGCGGCGCCCGACAAGATCGCGGCAGCCGCAGAACTGAGGTTCACAGCGTTCGGCCTTGCCGACATCGCCGGCGACGGATTCGTGCAGCGCCGCCGCACCGGGTTCGACGCCGTGCTCGATGCCACCGGCTCGCTCCGTTCGATGAGCGCGTCGCTCCTTCACGCGCGCAGCGGCGGCAGCCTCACCCTTGTCGGCGTGACGCAGGGCGACCTCGTCTGGCCGGATGGCGAGGTGCATCGCCGCGAGATGACTATCCGGGCCTCGCGCAACGCCGTGAAGTCCGACTTCCGGCATGTCATGGACTCGATGCTGAGCGGCAAGATCCCGACGCGGGCGCTGGCGACCCATGCAACAACGCTCGATCGCGTGGTCACCGACCTGCCCGCGTGGAGCCATGACCGCACCGGACTGATCAAGGCGATCGTCGCGGTTGCCTAGCCTTTCGGCGGCACGACGCGCCAGATCGTACTGCCGAGATCGTCGGCGACGAGCAGTGAGCCGTCCTGGTCGAAGGCGAGCGCCGCCGGACGGCCCCAGACTTCGGCGGGCGAGCTGCCCGATATCCAGAAGCCGGTCATGAAGTTCTCGTAGCTGCCGTCGGGCGTGCCATCCTTGAAGTGGACGATCACCACCTTGTAGCCGCGCGGCTGCCCGGCATTCCACGAGCCGTGCAGCGCCACGACCGCGTCGCCGCGATACTGCGCCGGCCAGCTGTCGGGGATAAAGGCGAGATCGAGCGGCGCCGAATGCGCCTCGAACAGCACGTCCGGCACCTTCGCGGCGGCGAGCTTGGGCGCCTTGTCCCTGAACTCGGGCTGCACATTGCCGCCGGTGTACTGGTAGGGCCAGCCGAAATTGTCGCCCTGCTCGACCTTGGTGAAATAGTCGGGCACCAGCTCGTCGCCCATGCCGTCGCGCTCCATGGTCACCGCATAGAGCGCGTTGGTGCCGGGCTGGAACGCCATTGCGGTGACGTTGCGCATGCCGGAGGCGAAAGTCGTTGGGTTCTTGCCGTCGGGGTTGAATTTCTGGATCGTCGCCTTCATCGGCGGCTCGCCGGCCTCGAGATTGGCCATCGAGCCGACGCCAACATAGAAGTCGCCATTGCCCGGATCGATCGCCAGCGAGCGCGTGATGTGGCCCCGTGGCGGACCGAACAGGCCGTCGGGGATGAGCTGCACGATCTTGGTGTTGCCGGTGGCGAGCGGCACGCGATAGACCTCGTCCTGGTCGGCGAGCAGCAGGTCGCCCTTGAGGTTGCCGAGTGGCACGGTGGCAACGCCGAACGGATTCGGGATGCCGCGCAGCAGCACCTCGCCCTGATGGGCCGTGCCGTTGCTGTCGATGCCCGTGAGTTGCACGATGCTGCCGGGCTGCTGCTCGACGACCAGCACCGCGCCATCGTCGCGCACGATGAGCCGCCGCGGATCAGGCAGGCCGTCGGCGACGAGCTGCACCGTGAAGCCATCGGGGACGATCGGTTCGTGCGTGCCGCGCGGGATGGCGTTGGGCGTATTGTCGGCGGACGGCGTCGCACCCGGTGCCGGCAGACTGTCGGCGGTGATATGGAACTGCTGGCCGATCGCCTGGTCGGCGCCGGGCAGCGTATCGACTGCCAAGGCCGGCAGCGCCAGAAGCATCAGGGCCGGGGCACCCCATAGCAGACGATTCGGCATGGCATCCTCCGGCCCTTGGGGTCTCGTCCAGCCTAACAAGCCCTGGCGACGGCGCACAGTCAAAAGCGCCTCACGCCGCCGTCGCGCTATCGGGGCAACCTCGGCAGCACCGCAAGCGTTCTCCACCGATGCTGAAGCGCGCTGCCCTCATTGCCCTGCTTGTCGCCGGGCCGGCGCTCGCCTTTGCCGCGAGCGACGTTCCGTTGCCCCGCGCGCGGCCCGCTGCGGCAGCGGCGACCGTCCCGCTGCCGCGCGAGCGGCCATCCTCCATGTCGTCGTCATCGGAAGAACCATCGGCGCCCGAACCGGCCCCGCCTCCCCCGGACACGTCGAGCGTCCCCCCCGATACATCGTCCAGCGCCTCGTCCAGCGAGCCCGAACCTCCGCCGCCGCCGCGCGACTACCAGGTCGCCTGCCCGGCGGTGATGTCGGGTGAGGTCACGGCAAAGTCGCTGCCGCCGATCCATGACGGCCAATGCGGCCTGCAGTCGCCGCTATCGCTCGAGGCAGTGAGCGCCAATGGGCGTTCGATCCCGCTCTCGAGCAAGATCGTCACCGATTGCGGCATGGCCACCGCGCTGCCGGCCTGGGCGGCGGAGGTCGATACCTATTTGATGGCGCACGACAAGACCCAGATCGACACGGTCGATGTCAGCACCAATTACGAATGCCGCAACGTCGATCACGAGAAGACCGGCAATCTCAGCTTCCACTCCTTCGCGGACGCACTGGATATCATGGGGTTCAAGCTGAAGGACGGGCGGACCATCAGCATCGCGCCGGGCTTCAACGGTACGCTCGCTGAGGGCAGCCAGATCCTGCATTTCGCCCGCGACGCCGCCTGCACGCATTTCATGACGGTGCTCAGTCCGGATGCCGACAGCTTCCATCAGGACAACATGCATCTCGACCTGGCCTGTCACGGCAAAACCTGCACCGCGCGGCTCTGCGAGTAGTTACGACCGGCTGCGGGGGGTTGGCCCCCGGCCGATCGCTAGAACGGACGCCTATTTGGTCCGCGGATGGTGCACCGGCAGGTCGGCCCATTCCCGGGCAGTCCAGCCGGCATTAAGGTCCTCGACCCGCTGGTCGGGACGGCGGCGCGGCTTCAACCGCGCAAAGATCATGGCGATCTTCATGGTGTTTCTCCTGTGTTTGCGAGCGCGCCATAGATGGGGGTCGATGAACGCATTGTGAACGATCAGTCGCAGCGCGGATGGTGCGGCGGCAGGTCGGACCAGCAGAGCAGCGTCGGCGTCGTGTCCACCGGCTGATCGATTTCCGCCAGCCACTGGACCAGGCGGCGCAGCAGGCTCGTGAAGATTTTGTACATGGCAAGTTCTCCTTTCACTGGAGAATTGCTGCTTGCGGCCTGCCGTCGCAATGGACACTCACTGCGCAGCACTATATATTATCTATATGACTGCCTTCCCAATTCCGCTCAACGCGCTCCGCGCCATCGAGATCGTCGCCCGCACCGGCGCGCTGAAGCCGGCGGCGGATGAGCTGGGCGTCACCATCGGCGCGGTGAGCCAGCATCTGCGGCGGGCGGAGGCGCGGCTCGGCCTTGAGCTGTTCGAGCGCACGCCGCAAGGATTGCGCACGACGCCGCAGCTCGACGAGGTGCGGCCGCTGCTCAGCGCGGGCTTTTCCGGCCTGCTCGATGCGTGCCTGACGCTGCAGCGTGCCAACGACAGCATCCTGACGCTGACGCTCGGCAGCGTCTTCGCCTCACGCTGGCTGATCAGGCGCCTGCCGCACTTCCTCGCCGCGCATCCCGAGATCGAGTTCCGCATGGTGGCGACCAGCAAGGTTGTCGATCTCAGCCGCGCCGATATCGACTGCGCCATCCGCTTCGGCGACGGCACATGGCCCGGCGTCCGCGCCGAGCCGCTCGGCACCCGCGACTACCGCCCGGTGGCGACGCCGGAGCTCGCGGCGCGACTGGAACGGCCTTCCGATCTGGCGCAGGTCCCGGTGATCGAAGACACCGGCACGATGCTGAGCTGGACCCGCTGGTTCGAGGCAACCGGCACGCCGATGCCGCACCTGCAAGGCCCACGCTACTCCGACCCCTCCCTCGCCTTCGACGCCGCCATTGCCGGCCAGGGCATCCTGCTCGCCGTCGACCGGATGAGCGCAGACGCCCTCGCCGAAGGCCGGCTGGTGCGGCCGTTCGCCACCAGCGTGTCGACGAACATGGACTACTGGTTCATCACCAATGCGGCCCGACGGATGCCGAAGAAGGTCGCGGTGTTCCGGGAGTGGTTGAGGGGGGAGTTGGGCGGCTGAACATGCAGTCGGGCATCCTCCCCCGTAAACGGGTGAGGATTTCCCGGCTGCTAGTCCCGCGCCAGCACGATAATCCTGTCCCCTGCCTCGTACGTCAGCGCCTCCGACTTCTTCGGGTTCACCACGACGCCGCCCATGTTGCGCGGGTCGTCGGCGTCGGCGCGCTTGCGCACGTAGCCCATGGCGACTTCGCCGCGCTGGCGGCAGGCTTCGGTGACGGTGTAGAAGGTCATCGGCTGGCCGAGCTCGAGATAGGCTTCGGCGGGGCGCATGTAGATTTCCGAGCCCTGCTCGTCGAGGAGATCGGCGAAGATCGCGCCAATGTTCTCGTTCTCGCTCGCCTGCGCCAGCATCAACGACACGAGCTTGTTCGACACCACGAAATCGTCGGCGCGGGTAACCTCGGCGAGCTCGCGATTGCGCACGTCGATCATCTCGCTCACCACATTGATGTGGCCACCGCTGGCCTCGGCGATCTTGCGCAGGTGCAGCAGCGTCACCAGCGTGCGGGTGTCGGTCGCCTGCGCGTCCATGTGGTCGGAGTAACCGAGCACCAGCACGTGGTCGTAGGAGGGAATGTTGAGCCCCTCCAGCGCGGCGCGGCTGGCGGTGTCGACGATGCCGTACTCGACCTGGAGGTTGCTGCCCGAAATCAGCAGCGCGCCAACCTCCTCCTGCAACTCGGGCGTATCGGCCGCGATGGTCAGCACCGAGCCCGGCTCGACATAGCGGCTCAGCTCGAACGCGATCATCGGGCCGCGGCGGTTCCAGCCCAGCATCAGGGTGCGCTCGGCGCTCTTGTCCTGCCGGCGGTGCAGCGCGATCGCCGTGTGGTCGACGCTGAGTGGGCTGGCGGTCACCTTGATGGTGGTATCGTCCTCGGCGATGATGATCGCCTTCATGCCGGACTGGATCTGCGTTTCCATCGGCGGGTTGAGATAGACTTTGCCTGAAGCGTCGGTGAGCCCGATCAGCGTCGAGCTGTCATAGGCCATCAGGGCGTCGCCGAAGCTCGATCCTTCGATGGCCTTCTGCTCCTGCGTGTAGATCTCGCAGCCGTCGAAATCGAGCAGCTCGGAGTAGACCGCACTCAGCCCCGACTGGCGCGAAGAATGGACGACGATGCGGGCGATGAGCTCGTCGGCCAGTACCAGCTGCACCTCGTCGCCGCCGACGATGCGCGCCAGATCGGCATTCTTGCTGTCGCGGATCTCCGCCGCAATCTGGTAGCGCTCTTTGCGGCGCCTCGGGTCGTTGACCAGCGCCAGCACCGTCTTGATCACCCGGCTGTCGGGATCCTCACTCTCGGGCGAGACGACGATGATCGACCGCGAGGTCTGCGGGCTGGTGATGCCGAGATCGCCGAGATCGGTCGGATCGCCCGAGCGGCAGATCACGCGGGTGTTCTTGAGGTTCGGCACCTTCTGGGCGATCTCGTCCTCCATCTCCACCTTGTCCTTGTCGGCCATGATGACGATGCGCGGCCGCCGCCGGCTTTCGTTGGCGATGGTCAGTTCGGAGATGATATCGAACACGGAGGCCGACCAGTTGAGGATGACGGTGTGATCCTTTTCGAGCACGATCGAGCGGCCTTTACGCAACTCGTCGAGCTTGCCCTCGATGCCGGTCGAGAGCACGCCGATCAGCGCCGAGACGACGAAGATGCCGCCCAGCGTCACCACCAGCATGACGGCGCGGAAGCCCCAGCCGACGTCGCTGCCCATGGTGCCGCTGTCGAGGGTGCGCATCAGCGCTTCCCAGGCGGCTTCGCCAAAGCCCAGCGGATCGCTGCCGTCGGGGGCAATGTGGAGCAGCGCGATGATCGCGGCGGCCACAATGATCACCAGCACCGAGATCACCGCCAGCCAGCCGATCAGCGCGATCGGCCCCGCCGCCATCGACTTGTCGAACTCGTAGCGCAGCCTCGCGCCCATCCGACCCCGAGGCTTGCCGCCGTTCTTCGCCATATTTCGATGCCCCGCAAAGCAATGTGCTCTTTTAGTTCAATCACTTGGCAAGGCAAATGAGAACCCGTGCCCAGCGCGACGTTGTCGCGCGGTTTTCAGCGGGCACCGGACAGTGCTAGGAAGCCCTCGGGTTTATCAGCAGGCGGACTGGGGTTGCGGGTCGTTTTTCGAATTATTGCCGGGGCTGGAGTGGTGGCGCTGCTCGCCGGTTGTGCCAGCACGGCGTCGCCGGGCCTGTCGCTCATCATGCCACGCTCCGCACATGTCAGCGTCGCCTCGACGGCCTCGGTCTCGCCGAACGGCATGGATGGGCTGATCGCGAAATATTCCGCGATCTACCACGTGCCGGAGGCGCTGATCCGCCGGGTGATCGTCCGCGAGAGCGGCTACAATCCGCGGGCGAAGAACGGGCCGTACTACGGCCTGATGCAGATCCGGTACGACACCGCGCAGTCGATGGGCTATGAGGGTCCCGCCTCGGGCCTCCTCGAGGCCGACACCAACCTCCACTATGGCGTCAAATACCTCAGCGGTGCCTATATGGTCGGCAACAACGACGCCGACCAGGCCGTCCGCAACTACGCCAGCGGGTATTATTACTCCGCTAAGGCGCAGGGCCTGCTGGAGGAAGTCGGGCTGCAGTAGCCGCCGGCGGCCGGGGCACTCCGCATTTCCAGTGCGAAACACCCCGCGCCCGATTCCTATCCTGCTGCCACCGCGCTAGCCCTTATCCCGTGGGAAATTTCTCTCGGGGGTCTGAGGACTATGTTTCGTAAACTGTTTGCCGAATTCTTCGGCACGTTCTGGCTCTGCCTCGCGGTGTTCGGTACCGCGATGCTGGCGGCCGGCGTGCCCAATGTGGGCGTCGGCTGGTTCGGCGTCGCTGTCGCGGCCGGCCTTGCGGTACTGACCATGGCCTATGCGGTCGGCGGCATTTCGGGCGGCCACTTCAATCCGGCGGTGTCGTTCGGGCTCGCCATCGCCGGCCGCTTCGACTGGAAGGATCTGATCGGCTACTGGATCGCTCAGATCATCGGCGGCGCCGTCGCGGCGGTCATCGTCTACATCATCGCCTCGAGCGTCGCCGGCTTCACGCCCGGCGGCTTTGCCAGCAACGGCTACGACACGCTGTCGCCCGGCGGCTACTCGATGCTGGCGGCGCTGATCGCCGAGATCGTGCTCACCGGCATGTTCCTGATCGTCATCCTCGGCGCCACCAGCAAGGCGGCGCCAGCGGGCTTTGCGCCGCTGGCCATCGGCCTCTGCCTCGTGGTGATCCACATCATCGGCATCCCGATCGACAACCTTTCGGTCAATCCGGCGCGTTCGATCGGCTCGGCGATCTTTGCCACCACCGGCGCCTGGAGCCAGATCTGGCTGTTCATCGTCGGCCCGCTGGTCGGCGGCGCGCTCGGCGGCGTCATCTGGCGCTATGTGCTGGCGCCGGGCGAGACGCCCGGCAATATCGGGCAGGTCAAGTAGCGACCGCCATCGCACGCTGCAAAGGCCCGCCTCGGCGGGCCTTTGTTTTTTGACTAGTGTGCAGTCGCCACGTCGTCACGCCACTGCGCCGGTGAACGGCCGAGGTGGCGGTGGAAGGCGCGGCTGAAGGCGGCTTCCGAGCCATAGCCGGCGCGTTCGGCGACGGCGGCGAGCTTGAGGTCGGTCGAGCGCAAAAGGCCAGCGGCCAGTTGCATGCGCCATTCCACCAGATAGCGGATCGGCGACTGCCCGAGCAGGTCGCGGAAGCGTTCGCCCAGCACCGAGCGCGAGGTGTTGGCCTGCCGCGCCAGCTCGTCGACGCTCCAGTCCGCCGCCGGATCCTCGTGCAGCAGCTTCAGCGCCCGGCTGACGATCGGATCGCCGATGGCGGCGAGCCAGCCGGTCGACACCGCGCTCTGCTCGGAATAGAGCCGCAGTGCCTCGACCAGCAGCAGTTCGGGAACCCGCTTGACGGTGATGACGCCGCCCGCAAGCTCGCCGTCCTCCATGGCATAAGCGAGGCCGGCGTCGAGCAGCGCCGCGGCCGCCCCGGTCGGTCGCACCTTGATCACTGACGGCAGGCTGCGGAGGAACGAGTTGAACAGCAGCTCGTCGCAGGAGAAATAGCCGCAAACCATCTCGGTGGCTTCGCCGTCACCACCATGCCGCAATACTGGAATTCCGTTCCACGGCGCCGGCGGCAGCAGCTCGGCGATCTGCACAGGCTCCACGGATTCCGGGCTGCCGATCAGGTGATGGTGCGACGATGGCAGGATGGCGAAGTCGCCGGCCTCGAGGTCGACGCGATGGCCGTTGGCCACCACCCAGGCGCGCCCGCTGCGGATCTTGTGGAAGACGATCAACCGCTCGGCATCCTGCGCCAAAAGCTCGGCAAGGACGCAACTTCCCGGCGAGTCGAAGGCCCAGGGCGAAGTATAATGGCCTTTTAGAAACAGTGCGCCGGATAGGCGGACGTGCGACAGCACGTCGGTCAGTAGCTCAGCCCTGTCGCTACGCAGCGCGACGCGCGGCGTCTCGATCACGTTGTCCGGTATTTCGGTCATGGTCATTTCGGGTGGTCCAGATCATTGGTTGCCCCCACCGCGGCGAGGTTGTCGCCCGGCGAACTCCAATCGTCAATACGAGGACTCCATGCATAATTACACAAACCCGGGGATTAAGACCCCGTTCGGCGGTTTTCTTGCCGAAAACGGTCGTATGACGTCTGTCATCCGCCCACTTTCAAAGCGGGCGCTGGCCGGCGCGCTGCTCCTGCCGCTGCTCGCCGGCACCGCGATGGCGGCCGAAAGCCCGCTCGCCGACAAGGTGCGCGACGCCAATGCTCGATTCGCCGACGTGGCCGTGGCAAAGTCTGAAGGTTACGCGCCGATCCCCTGCGTTTCCGGGGTAGACGGGGGCGCCATGGGTATCCATTACGTCAACCAGAAGCTGCTCGACGATCCGGCGGTCGCCATCGACCATCCGGAAGCAATCCTCTATGAGCCGGCCGCCGACGGCAAGCTGTCGCTGGTCGCGGTCGAATACATCACCCCCAAGGGTCCGGCGGCGCTTGGCGGGCAGCTCTTCAGCTTCACCAATGCCCCCAACCGTTACGGCCTGCCGGCGTTCTACGAACTCCATGTCTGGGCCTGGAAGGCCAATCCGACCGGCGTCTTTACCGATATGAATCCCGACGTTTCCTGCGCGGCCGCGCCGATGGAAGGCATGTAAGCCGCCAACCCCGAAGGAACTGGACCGATGAAGCGGTTTGTGATCGAGCGCGAAGTGCCGGGCGTCGGCCTCAACGACCAGGCCGGGCTTTGCGACATGGCCAAGACCTCCAATGCGGCGATCAAGATGCTCGCGCCGAGGGTGCAGTGGGACCATTCCTACGTCACCGGCGATAAGATCTTCTGCGTCTATCTCGCCGACAGCGAGCATGACATTCGCGAGCATGCGAGGTTGAGCGGCTTCCCCGCCAACAAGATCACGCCGGTCATCGCCATCATCGATCCGACGACGGCAAAGTAGCCGCCGCAAGCAATCCTCGCGGGAGACCTCCCCCGAGGCCACCGCGCGGGGCGTCCCATCTCCCGACGACAACGTCCCGCGCGGTCCCTTCTCCTCCCAACCAAAGGTTCTCTAGAATGAAACTCCTCTTCGCCGGGGCGGCTTTGCTCGCCCTGACTCTACCGGCGCTTGCCACCGATTCGCCTCAGCCGATCGACGACGGCGCCAAATGCATCCCCTATGCCGAAGCGCTGAGCGACATCTGGCGCGCCGGCGGCCACATGCTCGGCGACTACGCCGCGCCCTTCGTCCGCGATGGCCGGATGCTCTACTATGTGCGCAACGGCCTGGTCGAGGCGACCGGCGTCGCGCATGACGGCAGCTGCGTCTACATGCCGTCGGCGGCCGTTGTCGGCCGTCTCGATATCGACCCGCGCGAACTCTGACGCGGCTAATCAAGCCGAGCCGGCCGGGGTGGGACGGCTCCCTACTTCGTCAGATCGACGATGCGGTCGAGGGCGCTGCCAAAACCCTTCAGCGAAATCGAAAAATTCGCCGGCTGGCCGTTCACCGCTTCGGCCGCGACCGCGAGCTTGGTGCCGGTGCGCATCGCCTTCTCCCAATCGGCGCCGATGGTCAGCGGTACGAGGCATCCGGCGGGCAGGCAGGTCTGGAAAGCCAGCATCGGCGACGTCAGCGCGTCGTCGACCTTGAGCACCGCGCCCTTGGCGAGCGTCAGGCCGAACGGCAGCACCAGCGTGCCGCTCAGCGCACCGGTCCCCGGCAGCACCTCGATCGCCAACACGCGCTGCTTGGTCTGCGTCGACAACTGCTCCTGCTGCACCGCGCAATGCACGGCGGTGTCGACCACCTCGCAATGCACGGTCCAGTCGTCATGCGCCTCGGTCAGCGACGTGGCGCCGCCCGGCAGCGTCGTCGCGGCATGCGCCGCGCCGGTGAGGGCAAAAGCGGCGAACAGGGCGGCCAATGGTAGTTTCATGTCGGTCTCTCGGATGATGCAGACGTGATAGCCGGTTCCGGCGCAAGCGGGAAGCCATCGACAGCCGGGCAGCGGCGCGGCAGTGTCGCGGCATGCCGATCGCGCT
>CAZNAE010000030.1:27478-29581 GCA_964570695.1 uncultured Devosia sp. | reverse complement strand
TCTTCTCGACCGCACCATCGTCCCCTAAAGTGGGGACCAAATGCTCTCCCAACATGAACAGGCGCTGCTGCGCGCGGTGATCGATCGGTTGTTGCCGGCCGATGAGTTTCCGTCGGCAACCGGGTTCGGCGCGGACCGATACATCCTTCAGATGCTCGACAGCGATGCCGAGCCGGTGCGCGAGCTCATCCGCTACGGGTTGGGCGAACTCGACCGGCAGCAGTTTCTGACGCTCGACGCGGCCAAGCAGGACGCGCTGCTCAAGGCGCTCGAGGGTGAGGTGTGGTTTGGCCGGTTGGTCGAGCTGACCGCCGAGGGAACCTATGCCGACCCCGGCAATGGCGGCAATCGCGACGCCGCCTCGTGGAAAATGCTCGGCTATGAGCATCGGCTGCCCGATGGTCCGGATGGACCGCCCAAACGGGCTGACCCAAAGCCCGGGATCTATGGGCCATCCGGCGTTGCCGACTGGGACGTGATCGTCATCGGCGGCGGCGGTGGGGGCGGCAGCGCGGCCGGCGTGCTCGCGGCGGCCGGCAAGAAAGTGCTGGTGGTCGAACGCGGACTGCTGCGTGACTACGCCAACAGCGGCCACCGCGATCATCTGCGCAACCACCGGCTGTTCCAGTACGGCCACAACACCGGCCCGGAGCTCGAGGGCAATCCCCGGGTATTCGTCGATCCGCTGGGCCTCGAGCACATCGTCGCGCCACATCAGAGCGGCTTCCAGCCGCTGGCTTCAGCGGTCGGCGGCGGCACGCTGGTCTATGGCATGCAGGCCTGGCGCTTCCATCCGCTCGATTTCAGGATGGCGTCGACCTATGGGGTTCCGGAGGGCTCGTCGCTGGCCGACTGGCCGATCAGTTATGAAGACCTTGAACCCTGGTACGACCGGGTTGAGTGGGAAATCGGTGTCGCCGGGGTGCGGGGTGGCGATTCCAATGGCGGCAAGCGGCAACGCGATTTTCCGATGCAGCCGCTGCCCGGCTCCGGCTCGACCGAGGTGTTGCGGCGCGGCGCCGACAAGCTCGGCCTCAAGACGTTCGCGGTGCCGCTGTTGTTGAACAGCGTTCCACGCGACGGCCGTGCCGCCTGCATCCAATGCGGCAGCTGCATCGGTTTTCCGTGTCCGGTCGATTCCAAGAACGGTACGCAGAACACCATGCTGAAACGCGGCGTCGCCACCGGCAACCTGACGATCATCACCGGCGTGGTGGCCGAGCGGATCACCACTGACGACGCGGGCAAAGTCATCGGCGCGGAGCTGATCCACGACGACGGACGGCGCGAAACCGTGCGCGGCAAAGCGGTGATCGTCGCCTGCGCGGCAGTCGAGACGGCGCGCCTGCTGCTGGCCTCGACGACGGCACGCGAGCCGAACGGGCTCGGCAACAACTCCGATCACGTCGGCCGGCATATGCAGGGGCACTATTATCCCGGCGCCTTTGGGTTGTTCGACGAGGAGGTCGGAACCTCGCACGGGCCAGGGCCGAGCATCGCCACGACCGACTACAACCACGGCAATTCCGGCATCGTCGGCGGCGGCATGCTGGCCGACGATTTCGTCTTCACCCCGATGATGTTCTGGCAGGCGCAATGGCCGGCCGGCGTGCCGCGCTGGGGCGCCGGCGCAAAAGACTGGATGCGGCGCAATTTCCACCACGTCACGCAGGCGAGGGGGCCAGTACAGGAGATCCCGACGGCGCACGCCCGCGTCGAACTCGACCGACATGTCCGCGACAGCCGGGGCCGCGCGGTGGCTCGCATGTCGGGAACGACGCACATGGAGACCGTGCGAACGGCCCGCTTCATGCGCGAGCGGGCGATCGATTGGCTTGAGGCGGCCGGCGCCAAACAGATCTGGGGACGCGAGCCGCAGCTTGGCCTGTCCGGCCACCAGCATCAGGCCGGCACGGCGCGGATGGGCACCG
Source organism: uncultured Devosia sp. (assembly GCA_964570695.1). Lineage (GTDB taxonomy): Bacteria > Pseudomonadota > Alphaproteobacteria > Rhizobiales > Devosiaceae > Devosia_A. The sequence continues at coordinate 27,650 of CAZNAE010000030.1, read as the reverse complement.
ATCCCTCGAACTCGGTGACCGACAAGTTCGGCCGCGTTTGGGGCCACGACAATCTGTTCGTCGCCGACGGCGCGCTCCACGTCACCAACGGCGGCTACAACCCGGCGCTGACCATCATGGCGCTTGGCATGCGCGTCGGCGATTTCGTCGCGCGGTCGGTCTAGAGCCCGGC
>CAZNAE010000030.1:0-27378 GCA_964570695.1 uncultured Devosia sp. | reverse complement strand
TCGTCGTCGGTGATGACGTCAAGCCGGATCAGCAGCCCCGGCCAGCCCTTGTAGTGATCAGTCTGGTAGTAGATTTCGGGCGCCATTTCCATCAGCAGCTCTTTCATGTCGAGCGGGCAGTGGAGCACGAGAATGCCGGCCTCCTTGACCGTGGCGAAGGCCTTGCCGCGCACCTTCAGCGACGGATCGCCGTAGTGGGTCGAGAGCTCGACCTCGGCGAGGCCGAGCCTGTCCGCCAGCTTTTCGATGCGCCGCGTCGCGACAATCTTGCCGTCGGGCTTGACCATGCCGTCCTCCCGCGTCTGTCCATCCCGGAAGCTGCCGCAAGTCTGGCGCATCGGGGCTCGATTGGCTACACCCGCCTGAGCACGCAAGAGCCCCGATGACCGAAACCCTCGACATCGCCGAACCGGACCCGCCGCGCGTCGATCCCGACGCGTTCCGCGACGCCGATGACCATGTGAACCCGGCCTGGCTGGCGACGCTCCGCGTCCGTCTGAGCACCGACGACCAGGTAGCGCTGACGGAGCTCGTGGCGCCACTCCATGCCGCCGACATGGGCGACGTGCTCGAGGCTTTGGACGCGAATGAACGCGTCAAGCTGGTGACGCTGCTTGGCGACAAGTTCGACTTCTCGGCGCTGACCGAGGTAGACGACAGCGTCAGGTCCGACCTCATCGAGGATTTGCCGAGCGCCGACGTAGCGCGCGGCGTCGCCGAACTCGACAATGACGACGCCGTCTACATCCTCGAGGACATCGACGTGCCGGCGCGCGAGGACATTCTCGCGCAGATGCCGGCGTTTGAGAGACTGAGCCTGAAGCGCAGCCTCGACTTCCCGGAAGACTCGGCCGGCCGTCTGATGCAGACCGACTTCATCGCAATCCCGCCCTTCTGGTCGGTCGGGCAGACGATCGACTATCTGCGGTCGGAGAAGGATCTGCCGGACGATTTCTACCAAATCTATGTCGTCGACCCCGGCTACAACCTCCAAGGCATCGTTGCGCTCGACAAATTCCTCCGTGCCAAGCGCGACGTCCGGATCGGCGACATGATGCAGACCAACATCATCGAGGTCGACGCCGGCGAAGACCAGGAGCGCGCCGCGCGCACCTTCGAGCGCTACGATCTCGTCGAGGTGGCGGTGGTCGACGAGACCAAGCGGCTGGTGGGCGTGCTCACCATCGACGATATCGTCGACGTCATCCAGGAGGAGGCGACTGAGGATATCCAGCGCCTCGCCGGCGTCGGCGACGAAGATATTTCCGACAATGTGTGGACGACGCTGCGGAGCCGCCTGACCTGGCTGTTCGTCAATCTGCTGACGGCGATCCTTGCCTCTTCGGTGATCGGGCTCTTCGACGTTACGATCTCCAAGATGGTGGCGCTCGCCGTGCTGATGCCGATCGTCGCCTCGATGGGCGGCAATGCCGGCACGCAGACCATGACCGTGACGGTACGCGCCCTGGCGACGCAAGAACTCGATCGCTACAAGCTCGGCCGACTGGTCCTGCGCGAAATCCTCGTCGGCGTCGCCAATGGTTGGTTCTTCGCGGTCATCATGGGCGTGCTTGCTGCTCTGTGGTTCCATAATTGGGGCCTCGGCGTCGTGATGGGCATGGCGCTTGTGGTCAACCTCGTGGCGGCTGCTCTCGGCGGAGTGCTGATCCCGCTCGGCCTCAACCGGGTGAAGATCGATCCGGCGATCGCCTCGTCGGCGTTCGTCACCACCGTCACCGACGTCGTCGGGTTCTACTCATTCCTGTGGTTCGCTGGAATATGGTTCCATTTGTTCTGAGGCTCTCTTGTGAAACTGATCTTCGCCAATCGCAATTATTCGAGCTGGTCACTGCGCGCCTGGCTCGTGCTTCGGCATTTCGGCATTCCGTTCGACGAGGATCTGGTGCTGCTGAGCGGCGAGGGGTGGCAGCAGAATATCCGCAAGAAGTCGCCGAGCGGCAAGGTGCCGGTGCTGGTCGATGGGGAGGCGGTGGTGCCCGAGACGATCGCCATCATTGAGTATCTCAACGACAAATTCCCCGCCAAGGGTATCTGGCCGTCGGGCCGGATAGAACGGGCGAGGGCGCGCTCGGTCTCAGCCGAAATGCATGGTGGTTTCGGCGCCCTCCGCAACACTGCGCCGATGAATTTGCGCGCTTCGCATCCAGGCAAGGTCGAGCTCGAGCCGATTGCCGCCGATCTCCGCCGTATCGAGCAGATCTGGGGCGACCTGACATCGGAGTCGGGTGGCCCATACCTCTTCGGCAAGTTCACCGCCGCCGACGCGATGTTCGCGCCAGTCGCCACCCGCATCCGGACCTACGCGCTGCCGGCGAGCGATGCCGCGATGGAATATGTCGAGGCGATCTACGCGTTGCCGGCATTTCAGGAATGGCTGGCTGCCGCGATCGCCGAGCCGTGGACCGTCGAGGACGACGAGATCGTCATCATCAAGGCACGGGCCGCGGCGCAATGATCCACATGATCAAGCTCTGCGTTGGCGTCGCAACGCTCGCGGAGCTCGAGTCCTATCGCGCCGAGCGCGCACATTGGTGGGGTGCCGACTATGGCGAGAACGTCCATGTACACCGTACCCGCACCAGGCCGAAGCAGGCCGCCGCGATGGAGGGCGTCAGCTCGATCTATTGGGTGATCTCGGGGGTCATCCGCTGCCGGCAGCCAATCGTGCGGTTGGCCGAAGCGATCGACGACCAGGGGCTCGCCTGCTGCGACATCATCATGGCGCCCGACATGGTCCGTGTGGTGCCGCGCCCCCGCCAGCCATTCCAGGGCTGGCGCTATCTCGAGGTGAAAGATGCCCCACCAGATCTCGACAAAGCCGGTTTCACCGAAGAGGGCTCAGCAGAGCTGGCGCTGGAACTGACGAAGCTCGGACTCATCTGACGGCGCGGCGGTCAAGTTAATTGCGCCTGCCTAAGCGTCGCTCAGCGTGTTTGTGACCAAACTGCCTCTTGCCCCAAATCACATTTATGCCGCAGGATTTTCCCCGGGGGCGTGGAGTTGTCAGTGGGGCGTACCGGCACACATGTCATTGTCGTGGGGAACGAGAAGGGCGGGTCGGGCAAGTCGACGACCGCGTTCCACCTTGCGATCTATCTGCTCTACCAAGGCTTCCGCGTCGCCTCGATCGATGTCGATTCCCGGCAGCAGACCTTCACCAATTATGTGAAGAACCGCCGCAACTGGGCGCAGTCGCGCGACCTGAAGCTGCCGCACACGACGCATTTTCATTTGCCGCTGACCAAGTCGGATTCGATCAAGGAAAACCAGAAGCTCGAGTTCGACCTGTTCCGCCAGGCGGTGGTCGAGGTCGAGGGCGTCGCCGATTTCCTGGTGGTCGACACGCCGGGCTTCGACACGCATTTGACGCGGCTCGCCCACTCGCTGGCGGACACGTTGATCACGCCGCTCAACGACAGCCTGATCGACCTCGATGTCATGGCGCACGTCGATCCGGTCACCGGCGATCCGCGCGAGATGAGCCATTACGCCCGGCTGGTGCAGCGGGCACGCACCGAACGGCTTGCCATCGACGGGCGCACCATCGACTGGATCCTGGTGCGCAACCGCATCTCCATGCTGTCGTCGCGCTCGATGCGGCTGGTGCAGTCGGCGATCGAGAAAATCGCTATGCGGCTCGGCGCGCGCGTCGCCGAGGGCATCGCTGAGCGCGTCATCTTCCGCTCGCTGTTCCCGATGGGGCTGACGGTGTTCGATCCGCTCGACGAGGAGCTGCTCGGCGGGTTGCCCTCGATGTCGCACCTCAGCGCGCGGCAGGAATATCGGCAATTGCTCGAGGCGCTGCGCCTGCCCGTCAGCGAACGGGCGGCGGCCCGCAACGCCGCGATCGCGGCCTTTTCCGAGAGCCAAAACGCCGGCGTGAAGTTCGAACACATGGCAAGTTCGAGCTGACGCCTCCGTAGATTCAGCTTCGTGAAAGAACTGATGCGGTAACATGCGAGGCCCATTGGAGCGGCCGTGCATGCAGCTCGACAATTTCACCATCCTCGTCGCCGGCTGCGCCGTCCTGATGCTGCAGGGCGCGATGTTCATGTTCTTCTGGGCCCGCGACCGCAGGGCCGTCTGGCTTCTCTGGTGGGGCCTGCCGTTCGTCTTCGGCGGCGCCGCGCTGTCGCTCAACATGCGGCCCGGCTGGGATGCCGATTTCCTGGCGATTTCGATCGGCAACGCAGCGCGCATGCTGGCGCTCGGCTGCCTGTGGCAGGGCGTCCGGCTGTTCATGGGCCGCAAACTGCTGCTGTGGCCGCTCCTCGCCCTGGTCATCGGCTGGCCGGCGCTCTGCGCTATGCCGTGGATTAGCGACAATATGCTGGTCCGCGTCATGCTGGTCTCGTCGATCAACGGCGCGTTCTGCGCACTGTCGGCGTTCGAACTTCACCGTGATCGCAGCGAGGCGCTGCCGTCGCGCTTTCCCCTGCTGGTAACCTTTACCAGCTTTGCGACCCTGATGTTCATTCGCGCCGCTATGGCAGGGATCACGCCGTTCCCGATGGGCGCCGGCCCGATGAGTCCGGTCTGGTTCGGCGTACTGATCCTCCTGATCTTCAGTCATGCCGCGTTCGCCGCGATTCTGTTCTTCTCGCTGACCCGCGAGCGCCGAGAAGCCGAGCAGCGCAAATTCGCGATGTCGGACCCGCTCACGGGACTGATGAACCGGCGCGCCTTCACCGATTTCGCCGAACGCATGGATCGACGGCGGGCGGGGATGCGGCACGCAACGGCCGTGCTGGTGCTCGATCTCGATCACTTCAAGTCCGTCAACGACCGTTTTGGGCATGAGGTCGGCGACCGGATGCTGAAGAGCTTCGCCGATGTCTCGGAAGCAAGCGTGCGGCCGAGCGATCAGCTGTTCCGCATGGGCGGCGAGGAGTTCTGCTGCGTCCTGCCGGAGACCAACCTGGCCGACGCGATCACGGTGGCGGAGCGCATACGTCGGACGTTCGAAGCGGTACTGATCGATACCGCCGACGGCCCGGCGGGCGCCACTGTCAGCGTCGGCATTGCCGCAACGCACGTCCCGGTGGCGATCGATGTCCTGCTCGCCGCTGCCGACGCGGCGGTCTATGAGGCGAAATCGCGTGGCCGCAACCGCGTGGTGGTTGCCGAGCCGGCCTCGCTGCTCCGCTCGCCTCTCGCGGAGACTACGCCGGTCAGGCGCAGCGCCTAAGCTTTCAACTATTCAGCGGGCAGACGGACGCGAACCGCGCGGTGGCCGCCCGGCGCGAACACGTCGAGGTCGATCTCGACGCGCGGCATCACCATGCGGCGGGTGCGGGCCGAGAGCGTCAGGACGACCGCGAGGAGGTCCGACACGTGTTGCTTGGTAGGCAGCTTGCGGAACCGCCCGACGATGTCGTTGACGGCCCTGCGGCTCTCAACGGCGTCGGTTCCGATCATTCCGGACTGGCCAACAAAACGGGCCAATTCGGTCAGGCTAGAAAACTCGCTCATTTGGGCTACTCCATACACACGCCACAAATTCGCTTCCCGGTTCGGCTGCCTCGTCGTGCCTAACTCTGCATCGCGAGGCAGCTCATCTTGGCTTGCTTCAGCTGCTTACACATGTCGTTGGCCGCGTCCTGCCCGGAGAAGCCGCCGAAGCGGGCGCGGAAGTAGGTCTGGCCGTCCTTCTCGAAGCGCTGGACGAAGCCGTCGAACTTGGCGAGCGCCGCGACCTGGCCGGCAGCGTTCGAGATAAGGCCGTTGGCGCCGGTCGCGGTGGGCGCGGCGCCGATCTGAACGATCCAGCCCTGCGGCAGTGCGGCAGGCATCGCTTGCGCCGGTCCGGCGTCCGCCACCTGCACAGCTGTTGGATCCTGCGCTGGGGCGTCGCTAGCCGGTGCGGCGGCGACATCGCCAGTGATGCTGCCCGAGGTCATCAGGTCGATCGGCTGGCCCTGATCGCCGATGCCGACGGGCGGGATCAACGGCGTTGAGGGGCGCGTCTGGCCGAGCGGGGCAGGTGCGGCGCCGAGCGAGTACGCGTTGGTGAAGGCGCCGACCACGTCGGGCTTTTTGTGTTTGACGCCGGCCAGGGTGTTGGCGGCGTCGATCGCCGGCGGCATGCCGAGATCGACCGGGCGGAGGACCGGTTCGGGCGCAATGCTGGCGACCGTATCGACGCTGTCGGCGTCGCCGATGCCGATCTGCGGATCGGCGGGCGCCTCATCGTCCGGCGAACTGCGGAAATTCGGGGCAGGCATCGGCAGCACCGGCGCGTCGGCCGAGGCCACCTGCACGGTATCGCTGACGGGCACCGCGGCGCCCTTGCGCCCCGGCAGCGGGATCATCGCGGTCTGCAGATAGTCGCCATCGCGGGCCTGCGGCAGATAGGTGCGAACCAGGTCACGCACCTTGGCGTCGCGCTTGCCGGCCGAAGCGAAGCCGAAGCCGACCACGACGATGTGCCGGTCATCGTCACGCGCCGCGGTCAGGAGGTTGTAGCCTGCCGCGCCGGTGTAGCCGGTCTTGATGCCGTCGATGCCGTCGAGCCCCAGCAAATTGTTGTGGTTGCCGTAGGTGCGGCGGCCGTAGCTGAAGCTTTTGGTTTGGAAGTACGCATAGTACTTCGGAAAATGCTCGTAGATCGCCATGCCGAGGATCGACTGGTCGCGGACCGTCGTGATCTGGCGGCTGTCGGGGAGGCCGGAGGCGTTGACGTAGGTCGTGTGCTTCATCCCGAGGGCATGCGCGGTCGACGTCATGCGCTGGGCAAAATTGGATTCGCTGCCTCCGATGAACTCCGCGACGACGCGGGCCATGTCGTTGGCCGAGAGCGTGCAGATCGCGCGGATCGCGTTGTCGACGGTGATCGTCGCGCCGGGCTTGAGACCGAGCTTGGTCGGCGAGGCCGAGGCCGCCCAACGCGAGACGGTCATCTTGTCCGTGAGCTTGATGTGACCGGCACTCAGCTCCTGGAACAGGATGTAGAGCGTCATCACCTTGCTGACGGATGCGGGGAACCGCGGAGCGTCGGCGTCGCTCTCGTACATCACCTTGCCAGACTTGGCATCGACGACGATGCCGGCATAGGAGCGAGGCACGCCCGCCGCCGCGACGGAAGGCGCGAGAACCAACACACTGATCAAAACTGCTGCAACGGCGCGCCACAGGGCGAGGCGCAAATTCAAAACCCTTTGGGAAGCCAACCCCGGTACTCCAAACTAAACCGGGCCTTCTGGCCCTTCCTGGCGACTCGATAATCGGTGCTGGCGCAGCTTCCCCCATCCGCGCCATCGCCTTCAGTTGCGGCAGAATAGGGGCGCGGCATTACCATTCCGTAAAATGCGAGGACAATTAGAGGAATGCGGAAAGCGCCGGTCGGCCAAGGGATTCGGGGTGCGGCGCGGCGCGGCGAAGGTCCCCCTTAACAGCGGGGAAGTTTTACCTACATAATGGCTTCACCATGCTGCGTCGTTTCGATCGTTCGTTGCTTTCTTCCGATCAGACGACCCGTTTCTCAAACGGGCCGGGCCAGCCGTTGAAAGCGGCGCGAGAGGACAAGGGCGGCAGCGGCGGATCGAAGTCCGATACCGGCACGATCACCAGAACAAAACCCAAGACGCAGCGCCCCAATCTCTATCGGGTGCTGCTTCTCAATGACGACTACACGCCGATGGAGTTCGTGATCCTCGTGCTCCAGGATGTCTTCAACAAGACGCGGGAGGAGGCGACCCGCATCATGTACCACGTTCACGAAAAAGGCGTCGGGGAGTGCGGCGTCTACCCATACGAAGTGGCCGAGACCAAGGTCACGCGCGTCATGGATACTGCACGCAAGAACCAGCACCCGCTGCAATGCGTGATGGAAAAGCAATAGGAACCGCAGATGCCTTCATTCTCCAAGGGACTGGAAAAGGCCCTCCATCAGGCGATGAATCTCGCCCGTGAGCGCGCACATGAATTTGCGACGCTCGAACACCTGTTGCTCGCCCTTACCGACGACCGCGACACCATTGCGGTGCTGAATGGCTGCGACGTCGATATCGAGGCGCTGAAAGGCGATCTCGAGGACTTCATCAATGAGGAACTCGACAGCCTCGTCGTGCCCAACGGGCAGGACGCACGGCCGACCGCCGCGTTCCAGCGCGTCATCCAGCGTGCGGTGATCCATGTCCAGTCGTCCGGTAAGGAAGAGGTGACCGGCGCCAATGTGCTGGTCGCGATCTTTGCCGAACGCGAGAGCCATGCCGCTTATTTCCTCGAGCAGCAGGACATGAGCCGGCTGGACGCGGTCAACTTCATCTCGCACGGCATCACCAAATCCGGCCCCAATGAGCAGCGCAGCGTGCGCGGTGCGGAAGAAGGCGCCGCCGGTGCCGCGCATGGCGAAGAAGGCCAGCGGCCGGGGGGCAATGGCCAGAGCTCGGCACTCGCCGATTTCTGCGTCGACCTCAATGCCAAGGCCAAGGCCGGCAAGATCGATCCGCTGATCGGCCGCGATTCCGAACTGCGCCGCACCATCCAGATCCTGTGCCGGCGCTCCAAGAACAACCCGCTCTACGTCGGCGACGCAGGCGTCGGCAAGACCGCCATTGCCGAAGGCCTGGCGCGCAAGATCACCGAGGGCGACGTGCCCGAGGTGCTGCGCGGCGCCACCATTTATGCGCTCGATATGGGCTCATTGCTGGCCGGTACGCGCTATCGCGGCGACTTCGAGGAGCGGCTCAAGGCCGTGATGAAGGAACTCGAAAAGCACCCCGACGCGATCCTCTTCATCGACGAGATTCACACCGTGATCGGCGCCGGCGCCACCTCGGGCGGGGCGCTCGATGCGTCGAACCTGCTGAAGCCGGCGCTCGCCTCGGGCAACATGCGCTGCATCGGCTCGACCACCTACAAGGAGTATCGCCAGTTCTTCGAGAAGGATCGCGCGCTGGTGCGGCGCTTCCAAAAGATCGACGTGGCCGAGCCGACGATCCCCGATGCGATCGAGATCGTGAAGGGCCTGCGGCCGTATTTCGAGGACTACCACAAGCTGAAGTACACCGACGAGGCGCTGAAGGCTGCCGTCGAACTCTCGGCTCGCTACATCAACGATCGGAAGCTCCCCGACAAGGCGATCGACGTGATCGATGAAACCGGCGCCAGCCAGATGCTGCTGCTGGCGGCCGACCGCAAGACCATCATCGACGTCGAGGATATCGAGCAGACGATCGCGACGATGGCCCGCATCCCGCCGAAGTCGGTGAGCAAGTCGGACACGGAGATGCTGCAAAGCCTCGAGGTAGACCTGAAGCGGGTCGTCTTCGGACAGGACGCGGCGATCAGCGCGCTGGCTTCGGCCATCAAGCTCGCCCGCGCGGGCCTGCGCGAACCGGAAAAGCCGATCGGCTCGTATCTCTTCACCGGCCCGACCGGCGTCGGCAAGACCGAAGTCGCCAAGCAACTGGCCGACACACTCGGCGTCGAGTTGCTGCGCTTCGACATGTCTGAGTACATGGAGCGGCACACGGTCTCGCGTCTCATCGGCGCCCCGCCGGGCTACGTCGGCTTCGATCAGGGCGGCCTGCTGACAGACGGCGTCGACCAGCACCCGCACTGCGTCGTGCTGCTCGACGAGATCGAGAAGGCGCATCCGGACCTGTTCAACATCCTGTTGCAGGTGATGGACCACGGCAAGTTGACCGACCACAACGGCAAGTCCGTCGACTTCCGGAACGTCATTCTGATCATGACCTCGAACGTCGGCGCCATGGAGTTGCACAAGTCACCAATCGGCTTCGGCAGAAAGCGCGAGCAGGGCGACGACGAGGATGCGATCAACCGGATGTTCACGCCGGAGTTCCGCAACCGTCTCGACGCCATCATCTCGTTCGGCCCGCTGCCGCCGCAGGTGGTCCGCCAGGTGGTCGAGAAGTTCGTGCTGCAACTCGAGGGCCAGCTGGCCGAGCGCGGCGTCACGATCAACCTCACGCCCGAAGCCGCCGAATGGCTGGCGAGCCGCGGCTACGACGAGCGCATGGGCGCACGGCCGCTGGGCCGCGTCATCCAGGAACACGTCAAGAAGCCGCTCGCCGACCAGGTGCTGTTCGGCGAGCTGGTGAATGGCGGGTCGGTCACCGTCGCCGTGGTCGGCGTCGGCCCGGATGCCAAGCTCGAACTCATCGCGTCCCCGCCGCGCCCGGCCCGCCCCAAGGCGATCCCGGGCCCCAAGGCGACGAAGAAACCGAAGGCCGAAGAAAAGAACTGAAGTCGGCCGAAATGCATGCCGAAGGCCGGGAGCAATCCCGGCCTTTTTGACTCAGGCCGTGGCTCGTCGCAGGGCGATTGCCGCATGTGCGGCGTCGAAGGCGGCCGCGACGGTCGGCGCAAATGTTACCTCCGGGGCCGAGATGCCGTGGGCAGCGAGCGTCTTCGCGGTGGCCGCCGAGGCTCCCGAGATCAGCAGCAGGACGCGGCTCTGCTGCGCCTTCCGAGCGACGCCGGCAAGGGTGTTGGCAGCCGTCGAGTCGATGAACGGCACGGCGGAGAAGTCAACGACGAAGGCCTTGTGCCGGTCGGCGATGCGGTCGAGCAGCGAGCCGACCGTTGCTGCTGCGCCGAAGAAGAAGGCGCCGGTAATGCGATAGATCGCGACATCCGGGTCGGTGGCAATCGTGGCATCGTAGGGCGGCCTGCCGGCCTCGTCGGCGACGTCCTCGGGCACCGGCGGCACATGCACCTCGACGTCGGTCGACTGCGCCATGCGGTGGAGGAACAGCAGCGTGCCAAGCGAAAAGCCGACGACGATGGCCTGCGTCAGCCCGACGAACACCGTGAGCCCGAAGGTGAGGATTACCACCACCGCGTCGCCCCACGAGGTGCGGACCAGCGTCGCGAACGCTTCCTTCTCGATCATGTTCCAGGAGACCACCGCAAGGACCCCAGCGAGTCCGGCCAGGGGGATGTAGCTCGCGAGCGGCGCCGCGACGAGCATGAACAGCACGATGAAGATCGAGTGGAAGACCCCGCTCAGCGGACTGCGCGCACCCGAGCGCACGTTGGTCGCCGTGCGCGCGACCGTGCCGGTGGCGCAGATGCCGCCGAACAGCGCCGAGCCGATATTGGCGATCCCTTGCGCGACGAGTTCGACATTGGAGCGGTGGCGCCGCCCGGTCATGCCATCGGCGACCATCGCGGAGAGCAGCGATTCGATCGCGCCGAGCAGCGCGAACGACACCGCGTCGGGCAACACGGCCTGCGCCTTTGCCAGCGAGAAGGCCGGCAGCGACGGCGCGGGCAGGGTGCTCGGGATACCGCCGAAGCGCGTACCGATGGTGTCGACCGGCAGCTTCAGCAGCGCACAGATCGCCGCGCCCGCGACCACCGCGATCAGGATGCCCGGCAGTTGCGGCGCGATTTTGCGCAGCGCCAGGATGATCGCGACGGTGCCGAGCGACACCGCGATCGCCGCGATATTGAAGGTGGTCAACGCCGCGCCGATCGCCTCGAGCTTGGGCAGGATGTCGGCCGGGTTGCTCTGCAGCGTCAGGCCCAGCAAGTCGCCGATCTGCCCAATGAACAAGATCACCGCGATGCCCGAAATGAATCCCACCGTCACCGGATAGGGAATGAACTTGATGTAGCTGCCTAGCCGCAGCGCGCCGATCAGAACGAGGAAGACGCCGGCCATCATCGTGGCGAGGAACATACCGTCGAGCCCTTCGCGCGCCACGCAACTCGCGACCACCACGGTGAAGGCGGCGGCCGGCCCGCCGATCTGGAAGCGGCTGCCGCCGAGCAGCGAAATGAGGAACCCGCCGATCGCGGCCGTGAACAAGCCGCGCTCGGGAGTAACGCCCGAGGCGATGGCGATCGCCATCGACAGGGGCAGGGCGACGATCGCCACCGTAAGGCCGGAGACCAGATCGGCGCGCAGGTCGCGCAGGTGGTAGCCTTCGCGAAGCACGGTGATGATCTTGGGCAGGAAGAGGTCGGCGGAGCTCGGACCCTTGATAGGGGAAGTCGGTGCTGGGGCAGTCATCGGCGCTTTTGGCCCTTCTTGGGGAGCGCGGCGATCATCGAAACGGTGGTCGTCGGGGGTTGGGGACTAGTCCTGTCTGGCGGGAGGTTGTCGGAGCCGCACCCCGCGTCCACCACCCTCGCTGCGCGCATTGTCGCCGAGCAGATCCACCCCGGCGCGGCTCAGCGCCTCGATGACCTTGGTGAGCGTGTCGACGGTGCCGCGTACGACCCCGTCGCTGGCTTCCATCCGCTGGATGGTCGGCAGCGATACGCCGGACAGTTCGGCCAGCGTCTTCTGGTCGATTCCCAGAAGCGCCCGGGCGGCACGGAGCTGGCCTGACGTCATCATAAGATTGCGGTCTCAGAAGGCAGAGCTAAAGCAATGTGGGCAACACTGATGCATAATACATCAGTGTTGCGTGGAATAGCACGGATGGGATGAGTCGAAAAGATGGGGCAAAAGAGCATTCCAGCCCCGTGGGTGGACCCGTTGGCTCCTACATCTCGGCGGCAATGTCCTTCGCCAACGCCGCCAATTCCGCATCGTCGGCCTTGCCGCCACCGTGGCGGCCGAGTTCGACGCCCTCATACATCGGGATCAGGTGGAAATGCAGGTGAAACACCGTCTGCCCGGCCGCCACCTCGTTGAACTGGGCCAGGCGCAGGCCATCGGCCTTGGTGGCGGCGACGACCGCACGTGCCAGCTTCTGCAGGGCCGGCATGACGGCCGAGAGGGTCGCCGGGTCGGCATCGAGGAAGTTGCGCGACGGCGCCTTGGGGATCACCAGCAGGTGTCCACGCGATTGCGGGAAGACGTCCATCACAGCGAGGACGTCCGCGTCCTCGTAGACCCTATGGCTCGAGAACTCACCGCGGAGGATCTTGCCGAAGATGTTTTGCGGATCGTAGGCGGTCACGAAGCGGCTCCGAGCAGGTGATAGTCGCGGCGGCCGGTGCCGCCGAAATCGGCCATGGTTTCCTCGATCACATCGACGGCGCGATTGGTGCCGTCCTCGAGCCTCAGCTTCTCGCTGAGGGCGGCAGCAGCTTGTGCGTAGGCGGGCGTGGTGTCGAGATCATCGAGTGCGGCGGCCAGCAGATGCGGCGTCAGCTTCCTCAGCCGCACCGGCTGCGGTCCGACACCGAGTTCGTAGATCAGCCGGCCCCAATAGGGCTGGTCGAAGAATTGCGGCACGGCAAAGCTTGGACGCCCGGCGTAGAGGCCGGTGTGCGTCGTGCCAGCGCCACCGTGATGCACCACACCCTTCACGTGTTCGAACAGCTTCGCATGCGGAGCCCGGTCGATGGCGTAGACGCTATCGGGCAGGGCCTCGGCTTTGACGCCACCCCAGCCCTTGCCAATCACTGCACGGCCGCCCCAAAGGCGCAGCGCCTTGGTGATGATCTCGCTGTTGCGCTGCGCGCCCCACGGCATTGAGCCGAAGCCGAGGTAGATCGGGTCCGGCCCCGTCGACAGGAAGGCCTCGAACGCCGTCGGCAGTTCCCACCCGGAATTGTCGTCGAGCCGCCAGAAGCCGGTGATGATATTGGTGTCGGGCCAGTCGCCCGGGGCTGGGGAGATCGCGCCGGAGTAGGCATGCAGGGTGGTCAGCGGTTCGCCGCGCGAATTGGCGGTGAAGCCCCCCTTCTTTTTGGCCTTGAGACCCAGCAGACCGCGGCGCAGGCGGTCACGCGGCATGTCCCAATAGCTCTGCTGCACCTTCTGCACGGCGTAGCTGAGCTTGTTGATCAGCGGGTCGAAACTCATGCTCTTGGCGAACGGCTCGCGATTGAAGCGGTAGAGCAGGGGGTCGACCGGATCGAGGCCGTATTCGAAATACGGGAACTCATTGGTCGGGTTGAGCGGCTGGAACACCGTCATGATCGCCGGAATGCCGAGCGCCTCGGCAATGTCGATGCAGAACGTGGTGTTGTTCTGGAAGACCATGGCGTCGGCGTCCTGCGCCATGGTCCAGGCGTGCTTACCGGCTTCCTTGAGCACCTTCTGGCCATCACGCAGCAGGCCCGGCGCATGCAGCAGCACGTTCTTGGTCATGGCGCTGTCGAACTGCGACTGGCGCAGGAACGCCTGCACGTCGCCGCCGAGGCTGTGGAACTCCACGCCATAGCTGGTGACGAACTGCTCGAAATCGCCGGTAGTCCCCAGCACCACCGAGTAGCCGCGTTTCTTCAGCGTCAGCGCGAGAGCAACGAAAGGCTGAACGTCGCCCAACGTGCCGATTGTCGCGATGGCAATGCGCTTGACCATGACTGCTTCAGATGTCGCCGCAGCCCTCAATATGGGCATTCCGCGAGGAAGAACTATCTCCCGGCGCCGGAGTCAATGGCAACCCGGGCCGGCGCCGTGGCTGGCTCGGGTTGCTGGCGAATAAAGCGGAAGTAGTTCCACAGCGCCAGCGTGGTCAATGTCACCGGGACATAGGAAAAGCCCCGCCGGATGAAGAACAGCGCGACAGCGGCCGCGGTATCTGCGGACATGGCTCCCTTGCCCATGGCGGAGGTGAAGGCCGAGGGTACGATGTGGCGGTAAAGCACATCGGGGCTGCGGTAATAGCTCAGCGCCCGGCGGGCGAAGGCACGCTTCGAAGCGGCATAGTCGACCATCTCGGGCATCCCCAAATCGCCATGGAACTCAGCCTCCGAGCCCACCGCCCAGATTTCGGGCGGCACGAGGCGGTCCTTGCCGATCTCGATGAAGGCATCGGCGAGTTCGGCGAACGTCGTGTAGTTGGCGTCCCGGGCTTCCGGCCCCTTGGCGCCATGGGCGAGGATGAGCACATCCGCCCAGGCCAGCCGGTCGCGCATCCGCGAGACGTCGCCCGGGGCAAAGTCCACGCCATGCTTCGCCGTCTCGACCGTGCCGCCGAGCGCCTCGATCCGTCGCTTCATCGCCGAGCCGAAAGCCCCGCCGGCGCCGGTGATGAGGAACTTCCGGTGGCGGATCGTACAGGAGCGGCCGAACAGCAGGTCGAACAGATTGAGGTAGGACGAGTAGAAATTGTCCGGCGTGATGTGGTGCATGGCGTGATAGGCGGCGTTGACCTTGATCAGGCTCTGCTGCCCGCTGACCCGGTCCATCGACATGTGGTTGCCATCCATCCCCTCGGTGCGGATGTTGTTGGCAAAGTTCCACACATGGATCAGGACCACCACCGTCACCGGTATCCAATTGAAAACAAAGTAGAAAATGGCGGTACCGGCGACGGATGTGAGAAATTCAGGGACGAGGTGCGCCCAGAAATTGGTGGCCGCAAGGTCCATGTGGACCTGCATCTTGCCGTCGAGGAAGCGGTGGTGGACATGGTGCCATGAGGCGAAAGTGCGGAGCAGCGCGAAGCGTGACTTGGTCCAGCGGTGCAGCGCCCAGTGAACGCTATCGAAGATGAACGTCGAGATCGCGAACGTCACCGCGCCCTCAAGCAGCCAGAGCAGCACATCCCAGACGCCGATACTGCTGAAATTCACGCGTTCGTTCTCACGGCTGCGGCGAGATGGAAGGGGGTCGCACGGTTGCCCTTATTGAGGGCGCAGTCTATGTGCGCACTGTCGGTCTGCCACAATCTGCCATCTTGAGCGTCAGCCATGCAACTTGCCTTCGTCATCCCGGCCTACAACGAGGAAGCCCTGATCGGCAAATGCGTCGAATCCGTGCTCGCCGAGGTGAAGCGCTCCGGGCGGAATGACATCGATGTGGTGGTGGTGAACAACAATTCGACCGACCGCACGGGCGAAGTGGCGCGCAGCTACCCCGGCGTCCGTGTGGTCGACGAAAAGCAGAAAGGCCTCGTCAGTGCCCGCGACGGGGGCTTCAAGGCGACGACCGCCGAGCTGGTCGCCAACATCGACGGCGACACCATTGTGCCGCCCGGCTGGCTCGACACCGTGTTCCGCGAATTCGAGAAGGACGACAAGCTCGTCTGCCTCAGTGGCCCCTACATCTATTACGACCTCTCGGCCTGGAACCGCTTCCTCATCAGCCTGTTCTACGGGCTCACCTGGCTGATCTACGTCGTCAACCACTACATCCTTCGCGTCGGCTCGGTGGTGCAGGGCGGCAATTTCGTCTTCCGCCGGGACGCCTGGATCAAGGCCGGCGGCTTCAACCGCGAAATCAAGTTCTACGGCGAGGACACTGACGTCGCGGTCCGGCTGAGCAAGATCGGCAAGGTCAAATGGACGTTCCGGCTGAAGATGCTGACCTCAGGCCGCCGGCTCGCCGAAGAGGGCGTGTTCAAGACGGCGATGACCTACACGCTCAACTTCTTCTGGGTGACATTTGCCGGCAAGCCGGCGACGACCACCCATACCGACATCCGGCCCGGCGGCTGATCACTCGGCCTTCTTGAACGGCGTCATCTCGCTCAACATCGCCTGCTCGCGGGCGACGCTGGCGCGCTCCTGCTTGAGGAAGCGGGCGATGGCATCGCGCAGGCCCGGATGGCCGATCCAGTGCACGGAGCGCGTCGTCGCCGGCGCGTAACCGCGCGCCAGCTTGTGCTCGCCCTGCGCGCCGGCCTCGACGGTCTTGAGCTTGTGAGCGATCGCGAAGTCGATGGCCTGATAGTAGCAGAGCTCGAAATGGAGAAACGGCACCTCGCGCGTCGCGCCCCAATAGCGGCCATAGAGCGTGTCGGCGCCCAACAGGTTCAGTGTACCAGCGATGGGCTCAGTGCCCTCATAGGCGAACATCAGCACGATGCGATCCGCCATTGCCGCCGAGAGCAGCGAGAAGAACTTGCGATTGAGGTACGGCCGGCCCCATTTGCGGTTGCCGGTGTCCTGGTAGAACTCGAAGAACGCGTCCCAGACGCTTTCGGTGAGTTCCGGCCCGGTGAGCCACTTCACCGTCAGCCCGTCGAGCGCGTCGCGCCGCTCCCGCCGCGTCACCTTCCGATGCCGCGACGACATGGTCTCGAGGTAGGCGTCGAAGCTCGCGAATTCCGCATTGTGCCAATGGTACTGCGTGTCGAAACGGACCAGCCAGTTTGCGGCGACGGCGAGATCGGCTTCCGCCTCGGGCACGAAGGTTGCGTGGACCGACGAGATGCCGCGTTGCGTCGCATAAGTTTCGGCGGCGGTCAGCAGCGCACGCTTGAGAGCCGGGTCGGCGCTGGCGGTGAGAAGCTTCGGTGCCGTCACCGGCGTGAACGGGACTGCGCATTGCAGCTTCGGGTAATAGCTGCCGCCAGCCTGCTCGAAGGCATTCGCCCAGCCATGGTCGAAGACGTATTCGCCCTGCGAGTGGGTCTTCTCGTAAAGCGGCATGACGCCGACGATCCTGTCGTCGTCGCGGAGCACGATGTGGCGCGGCGTCCAGCCGGTGCGGCGGGTGGCGGAGCCCGACTGTTCGAGCGCGAGGAAGAAGGCGTGGTCGAGGAACGGATTCTGGTGCAGGTCAGTCGCTGCCGCGAGGGCATTCCAGCTCGCCGCATCGATCCCCGACACGCCCTCGACGACCGTCGCTGTCAGCGTGTCAGGCACTTGCGGGTAGGAATCCCTCGAACACAATCTGGTCGGCGCCGCGCGCCGCGGCCAGCGCGGCCTGTTCCGATGTGATCGTCCACGCCGTCACTGTCATGCCTCGTGCCCGCAAAAACCGCACCGCGGGGAGATAGAGCGAAACATTGCGGCAGGAAATGAAATCGAAGCGTGTCCACGGCCAGTGGAGGAGGTGACGCAGAATGAACTTCGTCCAGCCCCCAAGCTTGCCCTCCCAGTTCGGCTCGTCATAGCCATAGGTGATGATGCCGACCGGCGCCGTGACGCCGGCGCGGTGCAGCGCGACGATGATGTGCGGATCGAAGGATTCGAGGGTGTACGACCCGCTGTAGCCGCGCAGCGACGCGGCGACGGCATTCGCCAGCTTCGTCGTGGCCATGGGATTGGGCTGCTGCTTGAGTTCGATCTGCAGCATAGTGCGGCCCGCAACTTGCGCGAGAAAGTCGGTAAACATCTGCGGCGTGTCGGCGGCGGCGCTCCCGTTCAGCGAGAGCTTCACTACATCGGCGATCGGCATCGCGTTCGACGGGCCTTTCGCCGCGGTCAGCCTGTCGAAGTCATCGTCGTGGAAGATGAACGGCACGCCGTCGCTCGAAAGCTGCACGTCGCATTCGATGGCATAGTCATGCGCGATGGCGGCCTCGAAGGCGGAGCGCGAGTTTTCGATGACCCCGGTCGCGCGGTCGTGGAGCCCGCGATGCGCGATCGGGCGCTCGAACAGTTTCGTCATTCGACTTCGACGATGGCCTCGACTTCGACGGCGGCGCCGAGCGGCAGCGAGGCGACGCCGAACGCTGCACGGGCGTGCTTGCCCTTGTCTCCGAGCACGCCGACGATGAGGTTGGATGCGCCGTTGCCGACGAGATGCTGTTCGGAGAACTCGGGCGTCGAGGCAACCAGCACTGTGAGCTTCAGTACGCGTTTGATTTGTGTCAGCTCGACGCCGCCCGAATAGACGATCTCGCTCAGGATCTTGACGGCCGCGAGCTCAGCGGCGTTGCCACCCTGGACGACGTTCATGTTCTCGCCGAGCAGGCCGGTCACGACGCCGCCTTCGTTCGAGGAGATCTGGCCGGAAACGTAGAGGATGTTGCCGGACCGGGTGACCGGCACGTAGCTCGCGACGGGAGGCTTCGGGCGCACCAAATCATAGCCGTAAGCGCGGAGTTTCTCGATCGGGGTCGTCATTTGCTTTTGCCTTCTTCGACTTTGTCTTCGTTCGCCCTGGACTTTCGCCGTCCATAGAGCTTGCCACGGATCACCGCTTCCTTGCCGAAGCGGGTTCGCACCCTGTCCATAGCACGTTCCGCGGCCGCTTTGCGCGCGATACCGGGTTCAATCAGATCGGTTGGGTCGCGGCCATCTGCCTCGGTCAACCCGGAAATGCCGATGCCGATCAGCCGGAATGCCGTGCCGTCGATCTCTCGCGCCAGCAGTTGGCTGCCGGTCTCGTAGAGGACGTTGGCGAGCTGCGTCGGCATCATCAGCGCCCGCGCCCGGGTGCGGAGGCGAAAGCCGGCGGATTTGAGCTTCAGTGTCACCGTATCGCCGACGAGGTTCTTGGACTTCAGCCGCTCGGACAGGCGTTCCGACAGCGCCAGGAGCTCGGTCGACAGCGCCTCGAAATCCGACAGGTCGGTGTTGAAGGTCGTCTCGGAGGAAACGGTCTTCATCTCGCCGTCGACAGAGACCGAGCGTGCGTCTTCGCCGCGCGCCAGCCGGGCGAGGCGGGCACCGGTCTCGCCGTAGCGGCGCATCAAATCCTCGGGTGCGGTCTGCTGCAACTGGCCGATCGTCTCAAAGCCGTCCTTGCGCAGCGTCTCGGCGAACACCTTGCCGACGCCGTAGATGAGGTCGACCGGCTGCTCGGCGAGAAAGCTCACGGTCTCGGTTTTGCCGATGACCGCGAAGCCGCGTGGCTTGTCGAGGTCCGACGCGACCTTGGCGAGGAACTTGTTGTGGCTGAGGCCGACCGAGATAGTAATGCCGATCTGCTGCTCGACGTCGCGGGCGAATCTCGTCAGCACCGCCGCCGGCGATGCCTTGTGCAGCGCCTGCGTACCGCCGAGGTCGAGGAACGCTTCGTCGATCGAGAGCGGCTCCACGAGTGGCGTGAGCTGATCCATCAGCGCGCGGACCTGCCGGCTGACGCCGACATATTTCTGCATGTTGGGCGGCATGATCACGGCATCGGGGCAGAGCTTCCGCGCCGTGAACATCGGCATCGCCGAATGCACGCCCGACTGCCGCGCGATGTAGCAGCAGGTCGACACCACGCCGCGCACGCCGCCACCGATGATCAGCGGTTTGTCGAGCAGGCTGGGATCGTCGCGCTTTTCCACTGACGCGTAAAACGCGTCGCAATCGACGTGCGCGACGCTGAGCGCGTCAAGCTCCTCATGCGCCAGCAGCCGGGGCGAGCCGCAACGGGCGCAGCGGTTGGGCTGCTCCACCGCCTCGGCGGACCAGCCGCAGTCCCGGCAAAGGAGGTGGAGCGCCGCCACGACTCAATGCTCCGTGTGGTGGAGCTTGGCCCAGGCTCGCGTGATCGTCTCCGGCGAGAGGCTGTTCTCCGCCGCGACGGCGACGAGGAGCGGTTCGTTCGAAACGACATAGTCGATCAGCCCGTGAGCAAAACTGTCGGTGCGGATCAGGGCGCGAAGGCTTCGGGGATCGATCCCGGATTGCACCATGAATTCAGCAAGTTGTTCCGGGTTCTGCGCAAGATGCTCTAAGCAGAGATCGGCGAGTTCCTTGACCGTCGGGGTTGGGACCTTGAGGGCCAATTGGCGGGTTCCATTACGTGTTTCGTAAGCGGTTGATGTTAGCTGAGGCTTCGGGCAGAACACAGTGCCCACAAGGCAGAAGCGGGACTCAATGCCCAAAACAGTGATGATCGTCGAAGACAATGAGCTCAACATGAAGCTCTTCAACGATCTCTTGGAATCGCGTGGTTATTCGATCATCCAGACCCGCAACGGCATGGAAGCCATCGGCCTCGCCCGGGCGCACCACCCGGACCTCATCTTGATGGACATCCAACTGCCGGAAGTCTCGGGTCTCGTGGTCACCAAGTGGCTCAAGGAAGACGACGATCTGCAGTCGATTCCGGTGATCGCCGTGACGGCCTTCGCGATGAAGGGCGACGAGGAGCGGATCCTCCAGGGCGGCTGCGAAGGGTACATCTCCAAACCCATCTCCGTACCTCACTTTTTGGAAACGATTGCCCGCTACATTGGACCCGCCAACTAGGCGTCGGGTTGGCCTGGATCTCCCGGGCATCACCAATCTTGTAGGGGCGGCCGGTCTTTGACAGCGCGCGTGCTGATCGTCGACGATATTCCGACCAATGTCCGGTTGCTGGAAGCGCGCCTGACGGCGGAGTATTTCGAGGTCCGCACCGCGTCATCGGGCCGCCAGGCTCTCGCGATCTGCGCCGAGGGTACCACCGACATCATCCTGCTCGACGTCATGATGCCCGAGATGGACGGCTTCGAGGTCTGCGAGCGGCTGAAAGCCGATCCACAGACCGCCCACATTCCGGTGCTGATGATTACCGCTCTCGACCAACCCTCGGACCGCGTCCGCGGCCTCCAGGTCGGGGCCGACGACTTCCTCACCAAGCCCGTCGACGACGTGCAGCTGATGGCGCGCGTCAAAAGCCTGGTGCGGCTCAAGGCGCTGACCGACGAGCTCCGCGCCCGCGCCCAGACCGGGCAGGAAATCGCTATCGAGGATACAATGCGGGCGCTCGATGCCGCCGATTCCGAGGTCGGCCGCATCCTCCTCATCGACAACGACACGCGGAGCGCCGACCGTATCCGCGGCTACCTTCTCGCGTCGAACCGCGTCGATGTGCTGGCCAGTCCGGCGGACGCGGCAGCGACGGTCGCCACGGGCGACTATGAGCTCGCGATCGTCAGCATGGCGCTCGGTGAGTTTGACCCGCTGCGTGTGTGCTCGCAAATGCGGACGCTGGAGCAGACCCGCAGTCTGCCGATCCTCCTCGTCGCCGAGGACAGCGACCGGCCACGCGTCGTCCGCGGCCTAGATCTCGGCGTCAACGACTTCATTATGCGTCCGATCGAACGCAACGAGCTGGCAGCGCGAGTTCGCACCCAGATCAGGCGTCACCGCTACGCCGCCGAGCTGCGCCAGAGCGTCACCAACACGCTGGCGCTGGCCGTCACCGACGAGCTCACCGGCCTCTACAACCGCCGTTATTTCGACCGCCATCTTGGGCTGATGCTCGAGAAAGCCAGGGAGCAGGAGCGCGACATGGCGGTCATGTTGATCGACATGGATTTCTTCAAATCGGTCAACGACAACCACGGCCACGATATCGGCGACGCCGTACTGCGCGAGTTCGCGCTTCGCCTCCGCCGCAACATCCGCGGCGTCGATCTCGCCTGCCGCTTCGGCGGCGAGGAGTTCGTCGTGCTGATGCCCGATACCGACTACCGCCAGGCGCAGGGCGTCGCTGAGCGTGTTCGCACGGCCGTCGCCGAGCGTGGCTTCGAGACCTCGGAATCGCGCCCGCTGACCGTGACCTGCTCGGTCGGCGTCGCCCTCAACGAACACACCATCGATACGCCCGAGATGATCCTTAAGCGGGCCGATGTGGCACTCTACCGCGCCAAGCGCGAGGGCCGTAATCGCGTGGTTTTCGACGCGGCCTAGCCCTGTTGCATTTGGGCTAAATGCCGCGAAGTTAAGGTTACCACTTCACTAACAAACCCGGGTTTGATTGTGTTCGGCCGGCCGTCCTCTATGGATGTGGGCAACGCGATGAGGCGACGCCTTGTCCCACAAAATCCCTACGGTTCGCTCAGGTCCGCCGCAACTCCTGGGTCCGTAGGGCGGCTGGTCCGGAGCTGCTGTGAGGCCTCTTCGGCACCCACTCCGGGCCGGCCACTTACCTGCCAAACGGCACAAACAAAAACCCCGCGCTCAAGGCGCGGGGTTTTTTGCTTTCGGCGCTGAAGAGCCGAGATTACTTGATCTTGGCTTCCTTGAACTCGACGTGCTTGCGCACCACCGGATCGTACTTCTTGAAGCTGAGCTTCTCGGTCTGGGTGCGCGAGTTCTTCTCGGTGACGTAGTAGAAGCCGGTGTCGGCAGTCGACACGAGCTTGATCTTGATCGAAGCGGCTTTTGCCATGAGGGATGTCCTTGAACAGGCCGCCCGGAGGCAGGGCCCTTGAATTTGCGCGCAACCTACGGATTTGCGACTGATTGTCAAGCTGAACGGGCCGGGAGGGCCGAATGACCGCGAGCGCCGCGCTGCCGAAGAAGCTGCAAATCAAACCGGGGCTGAAGCTCTGGCTGATCAACGTGCCGCACGACCTCGCCGAGGCGATCACCGCCGGCGCCGAGGTGAAACTGGCGAAGGCCGGCGAAGTCTGCGGCGGTGTGTTGGCGTTCGCGGAATCGCCGGCGGAAGTGGAGAAGTTTGCGAAACAGGCGCTGAAGGTACTGCCACCGGACGGATTGCTCTGGTTCGCCTACCGCAAGGGCGAAGCGGCCAAGAAATCCGGGTTGAGCCGAGACGAGGGCTGGGACGCGCTCGCTGCTGCAAACTGGCGGCCGGTGCGCTCGATCGCCATCGACGAAATGTGGACCGGCTTGCGGTTCAAGCCGGTCGAGCTCGTGAAGTCGGCCAAGTCGGAGGCCTGGCGCAGCCGCTAGGGGTAGGTCGGCAGCGCCGGATCGGGATGCCGGTTGGCCGCGTCGAACCCGTGCATCCGCGTCGCCCATTGCAGGCCGACCACAGCGCCCTTGATCGACGGCAACAGGATCAGTGGCAGGATGACCGCGGCCGGCGCCATTGTCACCAGGTAGATCCACGGCGCGATCTCGGCGTGGAACTCCAGCTCCAGCATCAGGCCGACGATCAGATGGCCAGTGATGAGGATCGCCAGATAGGGTGGCATGTCGTCGGCGCGGTGGTGGAAGAATTCCTCGCCGCACACTTCGCACTTGTCCGCCACCTTGAGGTAAGCGCGGAACAAGTGACCCTTGCCGCAATGGGGGCAGCGGAGCCTCATCCCCTTCCAGACGGCCGGCCAGAGCTCACGGGTTTCGGTGGTCTTGGTGCTGAGCGTGACGGGCATTTCGCCTATCTCCTGCGGCCTTTCGGTCCGTAGCTGCGAGATGGGCGCTTCGCGTTGCGTTTCCCAGATGACGGTTTGCCGCGGCCGCCTTCGGACAGCAACTCGAAGCGCAGTGCGCCGGCCACCGGCGCCGCCTCCAGCAGTCGGACTTGGACGGTGTCGCCGATGCGGAACGTCTCGCCCGTGCGGTCGCCGACCATCGCCTGCATCTCCTCGACGAAGCGATAATAGTCCTGCCCCAGCGTCGAGGCCGGGATGAAGCCGTCGGCGCCGGTCTCGGTCAGCCGGACGAACAGCCCTGAGCGGGTGACGCCCGAAATCCGGCCCGCGAACTCGGCGCCGATCTTGGTCGCAAGGAACTGCGCCAGCAGCCGGTCCGACGTCTCGCGCTCGGCCAGCATGGCGCGGCGCTCGGTCGAGGAGATGTGCTGGGCGATGCCTGGGAGCTTCGCCACCTCGTCGTCGGTCAGCCCATCCTTGCCGAAGCCGAGCGCGGTGATCAGTGCCCGGTGCACGATCAAATCGGCATAGCGGCGGATCGGCGAGGTGAAGTGGGCGTAGCGGTCGAGGTTGAGGCCGAAATGGCCGTAATTTTCGGCCGCGTATTCGGCCTGCGCCTGGGAGCGCAGCACGATCTCGGACACCTGCTGCGTCTTGTCGCTCTCGCGCGCCTTGGCGAGGACGCGGTTGAAGTCGGACGGGCGCACCGCCTCGGACTTGCCGAAGGGCAGATCGAGCGACTGCAGGAACTCGCGCAAAGCCATCAGCTTCTCGCGGCTCGGCGTGTCGTGCACGCGGTAGAGCAGGGCGCTCTTGTGCTTCTCCAGCGTCTCGGCGGCCGCGACGTTGGCGGCGATCATCATCTCCTCGATCAGCCGCATCGCCTCGAGCCGCTCGGGCGTCCGCACATCGGCGACCATGCCCTTGGTATCGAGGATGATTTTCCGCTCGGGCAGATCGAGGTCGAGCGGGCCGCGCTTGTCGCGCGCCTTGGCCATCGTCTCATACGCTCGGTAGAGCGGCTTGATGATCGGTTCGAGCAGCGGGCCCGTCTGATCGTCCGGACGGCCATCGATTGCTGCCTGCGTCTGCTGGTAGCTGAGCTTGGCGGCGGAGCGGAACACGATGCGGTGGAAGCTATGGCGCTTCTTCCGGCCCTCGGCGTCGAACACCATTCTGACCGCCAGAGAGGGCCGGTTCTCGCCCTGCTTCAGCGAGCAAAGATCGTTGGAGATGCGCTCGGGCAGCATCGGTACGACGCGGTCGGGAAAGTACACCGAGTTGCCACGCAGATATGCCTCGCGGTCGAGCGCGGTGCCGGGCCGCACATAGGCAGCGACGTCGGCGATCGCGACGATGACGATGTGGCCGCCGGGATTGTTGGCGTCGGTGTCGGGCTCCGCATAGACCGCATCGTCGTGGTCCTTGGCGTCCGGCGGGTCGATGGTGATCAGCGGGATATGCCGCCAGTCCTCACGGCCCTTCAGCGAGACCTCGCCGGCGTCTTCCGCCTCCGTCACCACCGAGGTGGGGAAGCGGTATGGGATCTCGAGGTTGTGGATCGCGATCATCGAGACCGCGCCCTCGGAATTGGGGTTGCCGATGATCTCGGCAACCTTCGCCTTGGGGATCATCAGGCGACCTGTCAGCTTTGTGCTGACCTCGACCAAGTCGCCGTCCTTGGCGCCGGCCAGGTCGCCGGTATCGATCCGCATCTCCTTGAGCTTGCGGTCGACCGGGATCAGCCGCGCCCCATCCTCATCCAGCCGGACGATGCCGATCTGGCCGCGGCGGGGCTTGTCGAGGATCTTCATCGGCTTGGCGGTGTAGTCGGGCAGCGGACCGTCGCCGGCATCGATGCGGGCGAGGATGCGATCGCCCGGCGCCGGCACGACTCGCGCACCCTTCGGTTGCAGCACCGCCACGCGGGGCTTTTCGCCCTCGTCGTCGTTCCACTGTGAAGGATAGGCGTGGAGATTGTCGGGATCGGCGTCGGCGGGGATATCGAGCGAGGTGACCTGCGGCAGCGTTGCCGTACGGCGGATCGCCTTGCGGGTGCGGGCAATGAAGCCTTCGCCCTCCATCTCCTTGAGCAACACCTTGAACGGCGTCTTCAGATCGCCGTGGATGCCGAAATATTTGTAGAGGTCGCGCTTGCCGTCGAGGTGCGGCTGTTGTGCCATCGCTTCGAGGACGGCTTCGCGGCTCGGGAGTGTACCGACGACGAATTGGCGCGCCGGCTTGGGTATAGGTTTGGTTCTTCTGGACTGGGTCATGGCTTTTGTTGTCACCGAACCTCGTCCTTCGACAAGCTCAGGATGAGGTTCTCAGAGGGCACAGGTCCCTCATGCCCTCATGGTGAGCCTGTCGAACCACGAGGGCGGTGGCACTAGGCGTTGACTGCATTCTTCTTTTTCGGCGCGGCCTTAGCTGTCGCCGTCTTGGCCGCAGGTTTCTTTGCAGCGGCTTTCGCCGCAGGTTTTTTCGCAGGCGCCTTGGCGGCAGCCTTGCGGGCGGGTCTCTTGCCGCCGGTCGCGGCGGCACGTTCGGCGATCAGCGTGACCGCCTGCTCGAGCGTGACGTCTTCCGGCTTGAGCGTCTTGGGCAGCGTGGCGTTGATCTTGCCCTGGTTCACATACGGCCCGTAGCGGCCATCACGGACCGAGATCGTGCCGTCGGTGTGCTCGAAGGTCTTGATCGCAGCGGGTGTCGCGCCCCGGCCGAAGCGTCCGCCGCCGGCCGCCTTCTGGGCAAGCAGGTCGACAGCGCGGTTGAGCCCGACACTGAAGACTTCCTCGACATCCGGGAGATTGGCGTAGGTGCCTTCGTGCAGGATGAATGGGCCGTAGCGGCCGATGCCCGCGCTGATCGGCTTCCCCGTCTCCGGGTGAAGGCCGACCGCGCGCGGGAGCGCCAGCAACTGCAGCGCTTTCTCCAGCGTCAGGGAGTCGGGAGACCAGCCTTTTGGCAGGGAAGAGCGCTTCGGCTCGTCGCCGTCGCCGAGTTGCACATATGGGCCGAACCGACCGGTTTTCAAGAGCACGTTGAACCCGCTGGCGTCGTCGACGCCGAGGATGCCGTCACCCGGAATTGCTTCGGCGCCGCCGGTCGCGGCGTCGCTCAACTGCATGGTGTGGCGGCACTCGGGATAGTTCGAGCAGCCGATGAAGGCGCCGAACTTGCCGAGTTTCAGCGAGAGCGTGCCGGTCCCGCAGGTCGGGCAGCGGCGCGGATCGGAACCGTCGGCTTTGGGTGGGAAGATATGGTCGGCCAACGTATCGTTGAGGGCATCGAGCACCTCCGAAACGCGCAGCTCCTTGATCTCGTCGGTCTGCCTGGTGAAGTCGATCCAGAAGTCGCGCAGAACGTCCTTCCAGCGCAGCTCGCCGGCCGAGATCTGATCGAGCTTCTCCTCGAGGTCGGCCGTAAAACCGTATTCTACCAGCTTCTTGAAGAAGTTTTCGAGGAACGCCGTGACGATACGGCCGCGATCCTCGGGGATCAGCGCGCGCTTCTCCAGCCGGACGTAGTTGCGATCCTGGAGCACGGTGATCGTCGCCGCGTAGGTGGATGGCCGGCCGATACCGAGCTCTTCCATCTTCTTGATCAGGCTCGCCTCGGTGAAGCGCGCCGGCGGCTGGGTGAAATGCTGCTCGATCAGCGCTTCGTCGAGTTTTGGCGTATCGCCGACAGCGAGCGGCGGCAGCTCGCGGCTCTCGTCGTCGTCGTCATCCTCGTCGCGGTCTTCCTTGGCGGC
>CAZNAE010000029.1:0-29681 GCA_964570695.1 uncultured Devosia sp. | reverse complement strand
TAGTCGCCGTACCAGTAGCCGTCCTTGTCCTTGGCCGAGTCCGGGATCGAGTCCCAGGTCGAGACCTTGTACGGCTGGATCAGCTTGTCAGTGATCGAGGACGGGCCGAAGCTGAGGCCGACGTCGATGACGTCCGGAGCCTGCGGGCCGGTATTGCCCTGGTTCGCCTTGATCGCCTGGATTTCGTCACCCGAGCCAGCGTCCGGATTCAGTTCGTTGACGGTGATGCCCGGATACTTCTTCTTGAACGCGTCGATCACGGCGCCGTAGCCGCACCAATCGTGCGGCAGCGCGATGACGGTCAGCTGGCCTTCGCCCTTGGCGGCGGCGTAGAGCGCGTCGAGATCGGCCGCGTAGGTGCCTACGGTCGTGCCCAGCAGGGCTGCGACCGACACCGACGTGGCGAATAGCGTTTTCATCTTCATGCACATCTCCCTTGGAAATAGGCTGTTCTTTTGCTCGAGGAGGAGGTTGGGAAAGCCGGGGCTGACCTAGTTGGGGCAGATGACAGCCGCATGACAGCCGCCTCCAATCCCCTAGGATTTCCCGCTTTTCCCGCCTGGCGCCGGCGTCACATCCGATCGGCCGCCCGTCGCCTCCTGTCCGATTGTGACAATTGTGACAGTGCCTCTTTTGGGAAACGGAGTCGATGGGGCGTTAGCGCAGACCTTACCGGACGTTAGCGAGGGTCTGGTGGTCCGTAATTGCCGCTAACCAGGGTCCTGATCGAAAACGTAAGCAGCACAAAAAGGGCTCCAGTTTAGAGCCGTTCCAGCCTTGGTCGATATTTCTTGATACCTTCACTCAGCTTTGTTACGGCGCCGCCACAATGGGCCGAACGGAGACGAGGGCAATGAAGGTTTTGACACTCGGATTGATGATCGCGATGAGCGGAGTCGCGCTGCCGGCACTGGCCGACGCGCCGACGCCTGACGCCATCCTCAAGAACTATGGCGATATCGCGCTGGCCGGATATTCCGACTCGCTGACGATGGCCGAGGCGTTAGACAAGGCCGTCGATACTCTCCTCGCCAATCCGACCGTCGACACGTTGAAAGCTGCTCGCGATGCCTATGTGGCGGCGCGCGTTCCCTACCAGCAGACCGAGGCCTACCGGTTCGGCAATCCGATCGTCGACGACTGGGAGCCCAAGGTGAACTCCTGGCCGCTGGATGAGGGGCTGATCGACTACGTCGACCCGGTCTTCTACGGCACCGAGAGCGACGAGAATGGGCTCTATACCGCCAACGTCATTGCCAACAAGACGTTGACCATCGACGGCAAGCCGGTCGATGCCAGTAAGCTGACGCCGGAGTTCCTCACCAGCATCGAAGAGGCGGGCGGCATCGAGGCGAACGTCGCGACCGGCTACCACGCCATCGAATTCTTGCTCTGGGGCGAGGACACGCACGGCACGGGTCCGGGCGCCGGCGATCGCCCCGCAACCGACTACGATCTCAAGGCCTGCACGCACGGCAATTGCGACCGCCGCGCCGAATACCTTAAGTCGGCGACAGATCTCTTGGTCAGCGATATCAAGGACATGGTCGCCAACTGGACCGACGACGGCAAGGCGCGCCTGGCGCTCAAGGACATCGGCCTCTCGGCCATCCTGACTGGCATGGGTTCCCTCAGTTACGGCGAACTCGCCGGGCAGCGCATGAAGCTCGGCCTGCTCTTGCACGATCCGGAGGAGGAGCACGAGTGCTTCTCGGACACGACCTATCTTGCCTACCGCAACGACGCGATCGGCATCCGCAACGTCTATCTCGGCAGCTACACGCGGATCGACGGCAGCGTCGTCAGCGGTCCGTCGATCTCCGAACTGGTGGCCTCCAAGGACGCGGCGCTCGACACCGAGATCAAGGGGCTGCTCGATGCTACCGTCGGCAAGTTCGACATTATGAAGGTGCGCGGTGACACCATCGAGAAGTACGACCAGATGATTGGCGAGGGGAACACGGTGGGCAACAAGGTAGTGCAGGATGCGATCGATGCGTTGATCGCTCAGACGCACGGCGTCGAGCGCGCCGTGACCGCGCTCGGTCTCAACGTGACGGTCGAAGGCAGCGACAGCCTCGATAATCCGGATGCGGTTTTCAAGTAAGAAACCCCGATCGCGGGTTGCGCGAATCCATCGCGCGGCCCCTTATCCCGGGGTGACCGGGACGTAAGAAGTGCGAGACATGCACAAGTACTTCACCGCGCTCCTGGTCATCACCCTCTTTGCGGGGATTGGAATCGGAGTCGCCGACGATGCGCCGGTACGCACCGATCTGACGCCGAAGGATCTGGCGCGCGTCCTAGCCGTGACGGCGCCGACCACAGACTTCACCAAGCCCGAGAATTTCGAGCTGCTGTCGGCGGGTGCGGCGACGAGCAAGAAGATCGTCAACCGCGACGCCTTTTCCTTCCCCTCGGCCAATCTCAGCTTCGAGGACCAGGACCGGTTCAATCTCGGCAATGGCTTCTTCACCAAGGTCTGGGTGTCGGCCCCGTCGTCCACCAAGGCCTCGGATGGCCTCGGCCCGCTGTTCAACGCCCGAGGCTGCCAGAACTGCCATCTGAAGGATGGCCGCGGCCACCCGCCGATGGGCGCCGACGACGATGACGTCACGATGTTCCTTCGCGTTTCCGTCCCGCCGCACACCGACGCCGAGAAGGCGCTGATCGCCAGCGGTGAGGAGAGCGTCATTCCAGACCCGACCTATGGCACGCAGCTGCAGGATTTCGCTGTCCCCGGGCTCGCCTCCGAAGGCCGCATGGTTATCAATTACACCGATCTGCCGGTGACGCTCGGCGACGGCACGGTGGTGACGCTGCGCCAGCCGCATTACTCGGTCGCCGATCTGCAATACGGCCCGATGGCACCCGACGTCATGCTGTCGCCGCGCGTCACGCCGCAGATGATCGGCCTGGGGCTGATCGAGCAAATTCCGGCGGCCGATATCCTCGTGCACGCCGATCCTGACGACAAGGATCACGACGGAATTTCCGGCCGGCCGAACTACGGCAAGGATCTGGTGACCGGCAAGATCGAGCTCGGCCGCTTCGGCTGGAAAGCGGGCGAGCCGACGATCCGCAGCCAGGCGGCCGGGGCGTTTGCCGGCGACCTCGGCATCTCGACGCCGCTCAACAACAAGTCGTACGGTGATTGCATGCCGGCAGAGGCGCAGTGCTTCAAGATGCCAATCGGCGATAATTCGCCCGGCGAGTCGGAAGCGCCCGACCCAATCCTCGACTTGGTGACCTTCTATTCCCAGAATCTCGCAGTGCCGGCGCGCCGTGACATCGACAAGCCAGAAGTGCTGCGCGGCAAGCAGGCGTTTTACACCATCGGCTGCACCGGCTGTCATACGCCGAAATTCGTCACCTCGCGCGACGCTGAAGACTCGACCAAGCGCTTCCAGCTGATCTGGCCCTACTCGGATTTCCTGCTGCACGACATGGGACCGGGCCTCGCCGACAATCGCCCCGAAGGCCAGGCGACTGGCAACGAATGGCGGACCGCGCCGCTCTGGGGCACGGGCCTGACCGAGACGGTGTCCGATCACACCTTCTTTCTCCACGACGGCCGGGCGCGCAATTTGACCGAGGCGATCCTGTGGCATGGCGGTGAGGCGCAGAAATCGCGCGACGCCTTCGCAAATCTGCCGAAGTCGACGCGCGACGATCTGCTGTCGTTCCTGGGATCGCTCTGATGCGCCTGCTGCTTGCCGCCGCTTTTGCCATTATCGCCGCGCCAGCAGTGGCGGCGAGTGCCATCCCGTTCCACGACATGATCGCCGGATCGATCGACGGCTTCGCGCGCCCGAAATTTGCGGCTTTCGCTACGGCGACGACGACACTGCACGACGATATCGCGACGCTCTGCGCCACGCCCTCAGAAACGGCGCTCCAGTCGAGCCAGGATGCCTTCAAGGCCGCGGTGCTCGCCTTCTCGAGCGTCGAGTTCATGCGCATGGGACCGCTCGGCGTCGGCGACCGCTACGACCGGCTGCTGTTCTGGCCCGATACCAAAGGCATTGGGCTGCGGCAGGTGCAGTCGGCTCTCGCCACGAAAGATGCGACCGCCACCGACCCGACCACCCTCAAGGGCAAGAGCGTCGCGGTGCAGGGGCTTGCCGCGGTCGAATATCTGCTGTTCGGCACCGGTTTCGACGACCTCGCCAGCGCCACCGGCGCCTATCGTTGCAGCTTTGCGAGCGCGGCGACGACGCTGATCGCCGCGATTGCCGGCACGCTCAGCGTCGAATGGGCCGACACGTCGCCCGGCGCCGCTGCCGACGCCATGCTGGCGCCCAAGCCGGACGGCGCCGACTACCGCAGCGAGCTCGAGGTGATCAACAAGCTTGCCGGCACGCTCAGCGTCGGCACCGACATTATCCGCGACCAGCGGCTGTCGCCGATTCTCAGCTTTTCGACCGGCACGCCGAAGCCGAAGTCGGCGTTGTTCTGGCGCTCCGGCATGACCGCGCCGACGCTGGCCGCGAACTTCATCGGCCTCCGCGACTTCTTCCGCGCTGCAAAATTCCCGGAGGCGCTTGGCGCGCCGTATGACTGGATCGCCAAGGGCGCCGAGTTCGAGTTCGCCGGCGCCATCGCGGCCGCCGCCGAAGTGACCGGCCCGATAGACGCCGCGGTCGTCGATCCGAAAGGCCTGCTCGGGCTCAAGCAGATGTACGTCTCGACCGGTTCGCTCGATACGCTCATCGGCGAAAACCTCGGCGCGGCGCTCGGCCTCTCGACCGGCTTCTCGCTGCTCGACGGCGACTGAAATGTGGCAGCGGCGCGCTTTCCTCAAAGCGGCGGGCGCGGGTTTCGCCGCCTCGCTGCTGCCGCAGCGTGCGGCCGCCCTCGACTCCGCCGAGCTGGTGTTCGCCACGGCCACTCAGGAATCGCCGGGCCGCTACGGCGCGCGCGTCCTCACCGAAACCGGCAAGCTCATCGCCAACGTCGATCTGCCCGTGCGCGGCCACGACGTGACCTACTCGCTGGTCGCGAGGAGGGCGGTCGTCTTCGCGCGCCGCCCGGGCACCTTCGCGGTGGCGTTCGATCCGGCCGGGCGCGACGCGCCAGTGACCATCCCCTGCATCGAGGGCCGGCACTTCTTCGGGCATGGGGCTTTCTCGCCCGATGGCAAGCTGCTCTATGCCACCGAGAACGATTTTGCCGCCGGTCGCGGCGTCATCGGCATCTACGACGTGGCCGGCGGCTACCAACGGATCGGCGAGTTCGAGACCTATGGCGTCGGCCCGCACGAGGTCCTGTTGCTGCCGGATGGCAAGACCTTCGCGGTGGCGAACGGCGGCATCGAGACGCATCCCGATTATGGCCGGGCCGAGCTCAATCTCGACGCCATGGATCCTTCGATCGCCTTCGTCGATGCGACCGACGGGCATCTCGTCGGGCAGCTGCGGC
Source organism: uncultured Devosia sp. (assembly GCA_964570695.1). Taxonomy (GTDB): domain Bacteria; phylum Pseudomonadota; class Alphaproteobacteria; order Rhizobiales; family Devosiaceae; genus Devosia_A. The sequence goes on along the minus strand of CAZNAE010000029.1, from coordinate 24,260 downwards.
TCTCGTCCGAGCTGCGTCAATTGTCGATCCGCCACATGGTGGTCGATGCGCACAATCGGGTGTGGTTCGGCTGCCAGTTCCGCGGTGACACCGGCAGTCCGCAGCTCGTCGGCTACGCGACGCTCGACGGCAAGATCGAGCTGATCGAACTGTCGCCCGACGCGCTCGGCAGCCTCAAGAACTATGTCGGCGGCTTGGCGATCTCTGCCGACCTCGCGACGGTCGCGGTGTCATCGCCGGTCGGCGGCTCGATCCTCACCATCGACGCTGCAACCGCGAAACCGTCGGGGCTGACCCTGCTGCAATCGACCTGCGGCGTGGCGACAGATGCGACCGGGTTCATCGCCAGCAACGGCCTCGGCCAGTGGCGCGGCCTCGGTGGATCGGCCGTTCCGCTGCAGAGATTCGACTTCCAGTTCGACGAGCACCTGCGACTGTTGCGCAGCTAGAGCAACGGCCTAGAGCTTCGGTCCAGTGGACTCTCGAAGCACCATCTCGACCGACCAGACCTCATGAATCTCCGCAGCCGATTTGCCTGCCAGCATCTGCGTCAGCAGCTCGGCGATGCGCGTGCCGGCGGCGCGGATCGACGAGCGCGTCGTCGACATCGACGGCACCATGTTGTCGGCGTTGAGGTAGGGGAACACGTCGTCGTGGGCGATCATCGAGACGTCCTTGCCGAGCACCATCCCGGCTGAGCGGATGGCGCGGAACACCCCCAGCGCCGTCATCATCGAGCCGGCGAGAATAGCGGTCGGCCGCGGCTTCCGTTCGAGCATCGCCTGGGCCAGGCGGAAGCCGGTCTCGTCGGTGAACATGCCATTGCTCATCAGCGCCGGATTGATCGCGAGGCCGTGCCGCTGCATCGCCTGGCGGTAGCCGGTCTCGCGGTGGTTGGCGAAGGTCAGGCCCTTGGGGCCGTTGAGCAGGGCGATGTCACGATGGCCTAGGCTGACAAGGTGATCGGTGGCGCGCTCGATAGCCGCGGCATTGTCGATGTCGAGCCAGGCGTGCTTCGCCCCGCTCTGTGTCTGGCCATGCAGGATGAACGGGAAACCGAGTTCGCTCAGCACCTCCGCGCGCCGATCGCGTGGCCGCGGCGAGTGCAGCACGATGGCATCGATCTTCTTGCTGGCAATGGCGCGGCGATAGGCGGCGATTTCGTCGTCAAAGCTGTCGACCGTCGAGACCAGCACATCGATTTCATCGGCGGCGAGACGGGCGCCGAGGCCGCCGAGAAACTCGCTGGTATGCGGGCCGTAGCCCTCATTGGTGGAATAGACGATCCCGACTGCGCCGGCGCGGCCGGTGGCCAGCCGGCGGGCGCTGGCATTGGCACGATAACCCAGCCGCGCGGCGGCCTCTGCGACGCGCAGGCGCGTCGCCTCGTTGACTTCGGGATAGCCGTTGAGGGCGCGGCTGACCGTGGTCTGCGACAGGCCGAGATTGCCGGCCAGTTCCTTGAGGTTCATCGCCCTGCTCCCGAGCGGCTGCCCGGCATATCCGAGCGGCCTCTTACGCGATGCGACCGGGGTTGCCCAGACGGCCTCGGTTCGCCGCGCTATCCAAAGCGATTTCAAATTATCCGGCAACCCTTTAGCGGACTGATGAGCGTACCTCAGACTCGTGAGTCTCATCGTATCCGCGCGCCCGCGCGCGAGGTAGCGTTAACCAACTGATATGTAACGACTAATATGCTATTGCGGCGAAATCGCACACTCGGCAGGATTATCCGCCTTGACAGTCCGAATGACCAAATCATACGGTCAGCTCAAAGCGCTTTGGAGAAGCTGGCGAGATTATCGCCGGACCAGGGTGCTTTCAGGGAGAAGTTCCTCAGCATCGCTGAAAACGCCGATACCGGCGGCCTGTTGTGCTGTGCCTTTTTCTTGCGAAATCAGCCCCTTGGGAGGAAATCCATGAAACTGAAAGCCATCGTCGCCGGCTTGTTGCTCGGCGGCGCACTGTTCGCAGGCAGCGCCTCGGCAGTGACCCTCAACATCGTGAACGGCGACACCGGCGGCAATCTGCAATGGCTGCGCGGCGTCCTCGACACCTACCAGAAGACCTCGGGCGACACGGTCAATATCATCCCGATGCCGTCCTCGACCACCGACCAGTTCGGCCAGTACAAGCTCTGGCTCGCAGCCGGCAACAGCGACGTCGACGTCTACCAGACCGACGTGATCTGGGCGCCCCAGCTCGCCGACCAGTTCGTCGATCTGACCGCCGCCGCCAAGGATGTGGCCAAGGACTTCTTCCCCTCGATCATCGAGAGCCAGACCGCCAACGGCAAGCTCGTTGCGATCCCGTTCTTCACCGATGCGCCGGCTCTTTTCTACCGCAAGGACCTGCTGACGAAGTACAATCTGCCCGTGCCGAAGACCTGGACGGAAATGGCGACTGAAGCCAAGACCATCCAGGACGGCGAGCGTGCCGCCGGCAACAAGGACATGTGGGGTTACGTCTTCCAGGGCAACGCCTATGAAGGCCTGACCTGCGATGCCCTCGAATGGGTGAAGTCGTATGGCGGCGGCCAGATTGTCGAGCCCGATGGCACCATCTCGATCAACAACGACAAGGCCGCGGCGGCGATCGACGAAGCCGCGAGCTGGGTCAACACCATCTCGCCCCCGGGCGTCCTGTCCTACGGCGAAGAAGAGAGCCGTGGCGTCTGGCAGCTCGGCAATGCCGTCTTCATGCGCAACTGGCCGTATGCCTATTCGCTGGGCAACGCTGACGACTCGCCAATCAAGGGCAAGTTCGACGTGTCGACGCTGCCGGTCGGCGCCGCTGGGGACAACCCTGCCTCGACGCTGGGCGGCTGGAACCTCGCCGTCTCGAAGTATTCCAAGAACCAGGACGCTGCGATCAAGCTGGTGCTCTATCTGAGCTCGGCCGAAGTGCAGAAGAAGCGCGCCATCGACCTCAGCGCACTGCCGACCCGCATTGCCCTCTACGACGATGCCGACATCGCCAAGGCGCAGCCGATCATTCCGAATTGGAAGTCGGTGTTCCAGAATGCCGTGCCGCGTCCGTCGGCGCCGACCAAGACCAAGTACAACGAGGTCTCGAACCTCTTCTGGTCGGCCGTGCATGACACGCTCTCGGGCAACGGCAAGGCTGCCGACAATCTCGCGCAGCTTGAAGCCAAGTTGACCGACCTGAAGGGCGCTAGCTGGTAATCTTCGATTACGAGCACTCCCATGACGCGGGCGACCCACTCCCATCGGTCGTCCGCGTCACCTTGAAGGGGCGAGCATGAGCGACATCGCAATTGCGGCAAAGGTCCGGGCCGTTCCACGCAAGGACGAGTCCGATCTCGTCAAGCAGCGTGTCCGCGCCGCGATGTGGTTCCTGCTGCCGATGCTCCTGGCGCTCGCCGTGGTCGCCGCCTGGCCGCTGCTCCGCACCATCTGGTTCTCGCTGACCAATGCGTCCCTGACCAATCTCAGCGGCGCGGACTTTATCGGTTTCAACAACTATTTGCATTGGACCGTGCTGAAGAGCGGCAAGGTCATCTGGTCTGGCGTGCTGGTCGATCCGGCGTGGTGGAACGCTGTATGGAACACCGTTCGCTTCGCCGTCTTGTCGGTTGGCTTCGAGACCGCCTTCGGCATCATCGTGGCGCTCGTCCTCAATGCGGAATTTCCCGGCCGCGGCATCGTCCGCGCCGCCGTCCTTGTCCCCTGGGCCATCCCGACCATCGTCTCCGCCCGCATGTGGGGTTGGATGTTCAACGATCAGTTCGGCATCATCAACGACATGCTGATGCGCGCCGGACTGATCTCCACCAAGATCGCCTGGACGGCCTCGTCGGAGACCTCGTTCTACGCCATTCTCATCGTCGACATTTGGAAGACTACGCCGTTCATGGCGCTGCTGATCCTCGCGGCGCTGCAGATGATCCCGCGCGACATTTATGAGGCGGCATCGATCGACGGCGTGCATCCGATCAAGACGTTCTGGCGCGTGACATTGCCGCTGATCCGCCCCGCGCTGATGGTCGCGGTGATCTTCCGGCTGCTCGACGCGATGCGCATCTTCGACCTGGTCTACGTGCTGACGCCGAACTCGTCGCAGACCAAGACCATGTCGGTGATCAGCCGCGAAAACCTCATCGACTTCGACAAATTCGCCTATGGCTCGGCGGAGTCGACGCTGCTGTTCCTGATCATCGCGGTGATGACCATCCTCTACATCTGGATTGGCCAGGTCCGGTTCGACGGAGGTGCGAAGTGATCGGTACCTTCGATCTGTGGAAGCTCACCAAGAAGGCAGCGTTCTTCCTGCTCGTGGTGTTCATCGTCGTGGTGATGGTGTTCCCGTTCTACTACGCGATCCTCACCAGCTTCAAATCGGGCACCAACCTGTTCCGCGTCGACTATTGGCCGAACGAGCTTAACCTCGCCAACTACGTGAATGTCTTTGGCAGCGCGAGTTTCCTGCAGAACCTCTGGAACTCGATCTTCGTCGCGACCATCACCGTGCTGCTGTCGCTGGCCTTTGCGGTCACCGCCTCGTATGCGCTGAGCCGGGTGAATTTCCGCGGTCGCGGCCTGCTGCTGATGACGATCCTCGCGGTCTCGATGTTCCCGCAGATCGCCGTGCTCGCGGGCCTGTTCGAGCTGATCCGCTTCTACGGCCTGTTCAACACGCCCTGGGCGCTGATCTTCTCCTACACGATCTTCTCGCTGCCTTTCACCGTCTGGGTCCTGACGACCTTCATGCGCGATCTGCCGATCGAGATCGAGGAGGCGGCGATCGTCGACGGCGCGACCCCATGGATCATCATCTGGCGGGTCTTCATGCCGCTGATGTGGCCGGCGCTCGTTACCACCGGGCTGCTCGCCTTCATCGCCGCATGGAACGAATATCTTTTCGCGCTGACCTTCACCTCCAACAACTCGGCACGCACCGTGCCGGTCGCGATCTCACTGTTCTCGGGCAATTCCGAGCACGAGATTCCGTGGGGCACGATCATGGCCGCCTCGGTGCTGGTGACCGCGCCGCTGGTCGTCCTCGTGCTGATCTTCCAGCGCAAAATCATCTCCGGCCTCACCGCCGGCGGCGTCAAAGGGTAGAGTTCATATGGCCGAGCTGCAGCTCACCGACATCCGCAAATCCTTCGGTAGCGTCGAGGTCATCAAAGGCGTCAGCCTCACCGTCAAGTCGGGTGAGTTCATGGTGTTTGTCGGCCCGTCGGGCTGCGGCAAATCCACCTTGCTGCGGCTGATTGCCGGGCTCGAGTCGATCTCCGTCGGAACGCTCAGTTTTGACGGCAAGGTGGTCAACAACCTGGTCCCCTCGAAGCGCGGCATCGCCATGGTGTTCCAGTCCTACGCGCTCTATCCGCACATGACCGTCTACGACAACATGGCGTTCGGCATGCAGCTCGCCAAGGCCGGCAAGGACGCAATCCGCGCCCGCGTCGAACAGGCGGCGGAACTGCTTCAGATCACGCCCTATTTGAAACGACTGCCCAAGCAGCTTTCCGGCGGCCAGCGGCAGCGCGTGGCCATCGGCCGCGCCATCGTGCGCGATCCTAAGGTGTTCCTGTTCGACGAGCCGCTGAGCAATCTCGATGCCGCGCTGCGCGTCGCGACCCGCCTCGAGATCGCCAAGCTTCATCACGCGATGGACAACGCCACCATGATCTATGTGACACATGACCAGGTGGAGGCGATGACGCTGGCCGATCGCATCTGCGTGCTGCGCGACGGCGTCGTCGAGCAGGTCGGTACGCCGATCGATCTCTACGAGACGCCGCAGTCGATCTTCGTCGCCGGCTTCATCGGCTCGCCGAAGATGAACTTCCTGACCGGCAAGTTCGCCGAGCCATATGGTGCCGAGACCATCGGCATCCGGGCCGAACATATAGAGATCGGGGCGGGCGAGGGGGCGTGGACCGGCAAAGTCATTCACGCGGAAAATCTCGGCGCCGACAGCTATGTCTACGCCGACGTCGGCTCCGACGAACCGGTTATCGTGCGCGAGGACGGCACCAAGAAGCACGTGCCGGACGAGGCGATCTCCATCCGGCCCCACAGGGGCCAGGTGCATCGCTTCGATGCCGCCGGCAAACCCCTGGGGCGCCAGTAGGCCGCAGCCATGAACATCCGTCCGAGTCTTGCGTTTCCCCACCTGCCAGTGCAGTGAAGCGCCCGGCGAATCTCAAAACGTTTTGGCCGCCGGGCTCAGCCCGTTTTCGGCCGGAAAATACTCCAAGGAGACCATCATGCCGATCCGAGCCACTGTCTGGGGCGAAAACGTTCACGAACAAACCAGCAAACTGGTCGCCGAAATCTATCCGGATGGGATGCATACCCAGATCGCGCGGTTGCTGTCCGAGGACAAAGGGATCGTTGCAACGACGGTGACGCTGCAGCAACCCGAACATGGCCTCACGGAGGCCAAGCTCGACGAGACGGACGTGTTGGTCTGGTGGGGGCATGCCGCGCATCAGCAGGTCGCCGATGCCGTTGTCGAACGCGTGGCCAAGAAGGTTTGGGAAGGCATGGGCCTGGTGGTTCTGCACTCCGGCCATTTCAGCAAGATCTTCAAACGATTGATGGGAACGCCCTGCGATCTGCGCTGGCGCGAGGCGGGCGAGCGGGAGCGCATCTGGGTGGTGAATCCGGGCCATCCGATCGCGCGTGACTTGCCCGACCATTTCGAGATCGAGATGGAGGAGATGTACGGCGAGCCGTTCGGCGTACCGGAACCGCTTGAGACGGTGTTCTCGTCATGGTTCCAGGGTGGCGAGACCTTCAGGTCCGGCCTCGTCTATCGGCGCGGCGCCGGTAACATTTTCTATTTCCGTCCGGGCCACGAGGCCTACCCGACGTTCCACCAGCCGGTCATCGGCCAGGTGCTGCGCAACGCCGTCAACTGGGCCCACAACCCGCGTCGGTTCGAGGCGTGGCCGCCGGTTTCCAATCGCAAAGAACCGCTCGAGCCGATTACTGTGCGCGGCGGCAGCGTCCACGACTAAGGCAGGAATCCAGCGAAATGCGCCTTCTCATCCTCGGCACCGGCAGCATGGCCGCACAGCACGCCAAGCACTTTGCCGCCATCGATGGCGTGACCGTGGTCGGCGGTGTCGACGTCGACCCCAACCGTCTCGCGAAATTCAACGCCGAGCACAAGATCGAGCACGGCTTCGCCTCGCTCGACGCGGCGCTGGCCTGGGGTGAGTTCGACGCCGTCGCCAACGTGACGCCGGACTCGATCCATCACCCGACATCGATCGCTGCGCTCAAGGGCGGCAAGCATGTGTTCTGCGAAAAGCCGCTGGCGACTGACGCGACCAAGGCCTTCGAGATGGCCGAAATCGCCGAGCAGGCCGGCCTCGTCAACATGGTCAATCTGACCTACCGGAACGTCGCGCAGCTGCAGACCGCGCGGCAGATCGTGACCTCAGGCCAGATCGGCGCGGTCAAGCATGTCGAGGCGAGCTATCTGCAGAGCTGGCTCAGCTCGAAGGCGTGGGGCGACTGGCGGACCGAGAGCCGCTGGCTGTGGCGGCTTAGCAAGAAGCACGGCTCGAACGGCGTGCTCGGCGACATCGGCATCCATATTCTGGACTTCGCGTCCTATGGCTCGGGCCTCGACTACGACCATGTGTTTGCCCGGCTCAAGACCTTCGACAAGGCGCCAGGCAACAAGATTGGCGAGTATGAGCTCGACGCCAATGACAGTTTCACCATGGCCGTCGACTTCTCCAACGGCGCGCTCGGCGTGGTTCATGCGACGCGCTGGGCCACCGGCCACTTCAACGAGCTCAGGCTGCGCGTCTATGGCGAGCGCGGCGGCGTCGAGGTGCAGCACCGGCACGACGGCAGCAAGCTGCGCGTTTGCCTCGGCGAGGACGTCGAGACCGGCACCTGGAAGGACATGGAGGTCGAGCCGGTCTTGACCAACTACCAGCGCTTCGCCGGGGCCGTGCGAGCCGGCAAGAACCAGGAGCCGAGCTTCCGCCACGCCGCCAATTTGCAAAAGGTCCTCGACCTCGCGATGGTCTCGGACACCGAGCACAAGGAACTGCCGACGCACTGAGCCGAGCGGCCATTGCATCTACGCCGCCACGTCCCATATTCCTCCCCGAAATTGGAGGCTGGGTCATGGATATCGTCTGGGCCATCGTCGTCGGGTTCTTCGCCGGCATCATCGCCAAACTGGTGACGCCGGGCGGTCCGAATCCGCGCGGCTTCATCCTGACCACGGTGCTGGGCATCGTCGGCTCGGTCGTCGCGACCTATCTGGGCCAGGCGATCCACCTCTACGGGCCGGGCGACACTGCTAATTTCCTCGCCCAGATCATCGGCGCCATCATTATCCTCTTGATCTGGCGCCAGGTCGTCCGTCCGCGCTGATTTTTCACCGAATCTCAACGCCCGTCTGCGCTTCCTAGCGAGAAGTGCGGATGGGTGCGGGATGAGCGTTTCGCTCGAGAGTCTGATGCGGGAGACGATCGCCGACAGCCGGCCATCGCCGATTCTGCCGCAGCTGCTGTCCTTCCTGATCATCGGCGGCACCGCCGCCGTCGCCTTTGTCGCTCTCTCCACTGCGGCGGTCGCGCTGCCGACGGGCATGCCGCGCTGGCTGGTTTCAGCCCTCTGCTACGCCGCGTTCATTGTGCCCGTCTACTTGCTGCATCGCCGGTTCTCGTTCCGCTCGGCGGCGCCGCATGCCAAGGCGCTGCCGCGCTATGTCGTGGTGCAAGTCAGCGGGCTGGCCCTCGCCACGGGCTTTTCGTGGCTCTGCTACAGCGTTTTCGGACTGCCCACAGCTCCGGCCGCCTTGCTCGTGATTGGGCTGACATCGGGCGTCAATTTTGTGGTATTGCGCCTCTGGGCTTTTTCCATCTGACCAGACTTTCGAGGGCGCCTCATGGGCAATTGGGTCACGAAGTTTGACCGCAAATCCTGGTTGTTGGGCGAATTCAACACCTGGTACTACAACCGCCGCATCTGGGTGCTGTCGCGGCATCTGGCGAAAGCCATCCCCGGTCGCGGCACCGTTCTCGACATCGGCTGCGGCGATGGACAGCTGGCGCTGGCGCTGATGCGCCTCCGCCCCGACCTCAAGGTCGAGGGGGTCGACGTTGTCCCGCGCCCGAAAACGCTGGTGCCGGTCGCCCAGTATGACGGCATGAAGCTGCCGTTCGCCGACAAGAGCTTCGATTACGTCACCATCGTCGATGTGCTGCACCACACCAATGACCCTACCGTTGTCCTCAGCGAGGCCTCGCGCGTCGCGCGGCAGGGCGTGGTGATCAAGGATCATCTCCGCGAGGGGCTGTTGGCGCAGGCGACCCTGGCATTCATGGATTGGTGCGGCAACATCGGCGACGGCGTGCCGCTGCCCTACAATTTCCTCAGCCGCAACGAATGGCAGGGGGCCTTCTTCAAGTCGAAGCTGCAATCCGTGCATTCCAACGAGAAGCTCGACATCTACCTGCCGCCGGCGCGCTGGCTGTTCGACCGCAACCTGCACTTCGTGTCGTTCCTCGCACCGAAGACGGCATAGGACTTCATCGCCATTCGCCGATGATTTTACGCTGGCGCGTTCAGCCGATTTGGGTAAGCTCCGCCCGGTTTTGAGGGAGCTTACCGATGCGCAGTGCTTTGATCGTCTGGGGCGGGTGGAACGGGCACGACCCCGAGGAAAGCGCGGCGATCTACCGGCGCTGGCTGCATGAGGATGGTTTCTCGGTGCGCGTCGAGACCGACCCCGCGGTGTTCGGCGATCCCTCGATCCATGATCTATCGCTGATTGTGCCGATCTTCACGATGTCGAAGATCGAGAACGAGCACGCCAAGAACTTCGCTAAAGCCGTCGAAGGTGGCGTCGGCGTGGGCGGCCACCACGGCGGCATGAGCGACGCCTTCCGCGACTCGGTCGACTACCAGTTCGTCATCGGCGGGCAGTGGGTCGCACACCCCGGCAACATCATCGACTACACCGTCGAGGTGACCAAGCCCGAGGATCCCATCATGCAGGGCATCCCGGCGTCGTTCCCCTACCACTCCGAGCAGTACTACATGCACATGGACCCCTCGGTCGAAGTGCTGGCGACGACGACGTTTTCGGGCGAACACGCGGCATGGACCAAGGGCGTCGTGATGCCGGTTGTGTGGAAGCGCCGCTATGGAGCCGGCAAGGTTTTCCACTCGACGCTGGGCCATCGCGCGGCCGAGTTCGAGAATAAGGAAATGGCCACCATCGTCCGCCGCGGCATCAACTGGGCGGCCCGCGCCTAGCGCTTCACACCGAAATCACGCGGGTTTTGCCCAGACGTGACTTGAAACTTGCCGGCAAAACGCGCCGTTTCTCCGACCATCGGAGGGGACGATCATGGCGGTGATGGACGCAGGCGCACCGATGGGCACAAGCCCCCGTGCGATGGTGCCGACGACGGCGCCGGTGCTGACGTTCCTCGGCGCCGCCGCGGCGATTGTTCTCTTGGCGCTCTATTTGTTTTCTCCTACGACGCTTGACGCGATCTGGGTCACGCAGTCGACCGACATCGTCGGGCTGTCGCTCTACGCGGCGGCAATCCTCTTTATTGCCGCCGGCGGCGTACTGATGATCGTGCGGCCCGGCCTCGGCGGCAGCACGGCGCTGGTTGGCGTTTTCGGCTGGCTGTTCGGCTGCATCGCCTGCAAGGATTTTGGCTATGCGCTGGCTGTGCCCGTCGTGCTGGCCGGGCTTGGGGCGTTGACCGCGCTCATCTCCAACGACCAGCAGCGGAGCCGGAGCGACACACGGTTGATCTTCAAGCAGACGGGGTGGACGCGCGTGACCCATTGGATCTGGGCCGTGGCGCTGTTCTTCCTGCTGCTGTCGGGCTTGCAGATTTTCAACTCCCGGCCGAACCTCTATATCGGCCAGCAGTCGGGCTTCCAGTTCGACAATTCGATCCTCGATTTCGGTCTCAGCGGCGATGGCGAGGCGCGGCCGCAGGTGCGCATTTTCGGGCAGTTGTTCGACGACAAGGGCTATCAGGGTCCGAGCGGCGTGCCGCCTCACTCGAACTATCAGGCCATTCCATCCTGGGCGACGATCCCGTCCTACCACGATCTCGGCGCCGGCCGGGTCGTGCACTTCTTCTTTGCGTGGATTCTCGTCGGTACGCTGTTCGTGTGGCTGGTGTCGGCGTTGGTCACCGGCCATTTCTGGCGCGACATCGTGCTGAAGCCGCGCGATATCCGCGGCATCCCCAAGGACATCGTCGATCACGTGAAGCTCCGCTTTGCGCACGGCAAGAGCTACAGCCCGCTGCAGAAGCTGGCCTATTTCGTGGTCTTCGTGATCCTCTTCCCGCTCATCATCTCGACCGGGCTCACCATGTCGCCCGGCATGGATACGGCGCTGCCCTGGCTGCTCGATCTGTTCGGCGGCCGGCAGACGGCGCGCACCATCCACTTCCTCACCATGTCGACGCTGGTGCTGTTCTTCATCGTCCACATCATCATGGTGGTGCTCGCCAACCCGGTGAACGAATTGCGCTCGATGATCACCGGCTACTACAAGTCCGGGCACGGCGCGGCACCAGGTTCCAGCGAGAAGGACCACTGAGATGAACCAGTTGCTGTTCTCCCGCCGCCGCTTCCTCACCGCCTCCGCCGCAGGAGTGTCGAGCCTCGTGCTCGCCGGCTGCGATCAGTTCGATTTCGTCGGTCAGCGCAACTACCCGACGCGCACCTTCCTCGATCGCGCCAACGGCCTCACCTACAACGCCCAGCGTGCGCTGGCCGGTTCGCAGGCGCTTGCCCGCACCTACAGCGCCAGCGAAATCCGCCAGCCGCAGCGGCCGAACGGGTCGACCAATCCGCAGAGCGCGGAGTATCTGGCGCTCGTTGCCAACAATTTCGCCGACTATCGCTTCCGTGTCGTCGGGCAGGTCTACAACCCGCTGACCCTGACGCTCGATCAGTTACGCAACATGACGTCGCAAAGCCAGATCACCCGGCACGACTGCGTTGAGGGCTGGAGCGTCATCGCCAAATGGACCGGCACGCGGCTTGGCCCGATCCTCGACATGGCCGGGATCAGGCCGACGGCCCACTTCGTCGTCTATCACTGCTTCGACTCGATGGACGGTGGGCTGGCCGGCCCCGAGGCCTACTACGAGAGCTCGGACTTGATCGACGCTTACCACCCGCAGACGATCCTTGCCTATGGGCTCAACGACCAGGTGCTTCCCGTGAGCAATGGCGCGCCGGTCCGTCTGCGCATCGAGCGGGCGCTCGGTTACAAGCAGCCGAAATACCTCCATACGGTCGAGTTGATCGATAGCTACGACGCCCTGCAAAAATATGGCAAGGGCTATGGCGGCTATTGGGAAGACCACGGCTACGACTGGTATGGCGGCATCTGACGGGTCGTCACCGACGGCTCGTTAACCTTTTATTTACTTTGTTCGCACCGTCGCGCCATCGTCTGTTAGGTTCATTGGAGTTGGCTAGGCGGGGGAGCTTCATGCTTCGGTCTTTGAAGAATATCGCGGCGGCTGCCGCACTCGTGGTGTCGCTGGCGGTGCCGGTTGGTGTGCTGGCGCAAGGGCTGCCGACGCTGACGCTCACGGCGCAGCCGGGCTTTTTCACCGGCAAGTGGGTGTATCGCAGCTTCTCGGTGAGCAAGGACTCGAAGGCAACGCTCGCCAAGCTGGCGCTGGGGCTCAATGAGCTGACGCTGACCGAGAGCGGCAAGGGGCAGGTCGCCGGCACCCGCACCGGGCAGGGCATCACCTATCAGGTCGCCGGCAACGTCTTCTATGCCCCCAAGCAGGGCGCCACGATCCGCCTGCATGGCACCGCGACCGTCAGCGGCAAGAACTACAACTACGACTATTTCGGCTACCTCCTCCCGGCCTGGAGCGTCGGCGGCGTGCAGGCCGATACCATCATGGGCACGGTGCTCCGCAGCGATCCGGCCAATCCGGCCGCCTCCCCGCTGATCGCCTCGTTCGCGGCAACCCGCGAATAGAACCGCGTTAGCATCTGGGATACCACGCTAAAAGCTCGTTCGAGTCCTCTGTCGCCCGATCTGCTATGACGCCATCTGCCGGATTGGGTATGGCGCATGCTCGAGTTGCAGATTCAGTTTCAGCGCAGGCGGAAGACACTGATGCGGGTGGCGGCGCTGCTCGCCGTCGGCTTCGGCGGATTGCTGCTCGTCCTGCCGGGTGCCGACGCGCACGACGTTTCGGCGCGGGTCGCCCAGCTCGATGACGGCAAGAGCTTCCTGCTGTCGCCCGAACCCATGTCCGGCGAGGGGTTCAGCGCCTTCTACGCCCTCGCGCATCGCTGACCTGCGGCGAATTTTCTTGCATTCGGGCGAGCCATCGCCCATATGCCGGTCGTCAGCGTGAGGGATCCTCCCAAGATCGCGACATACTTCTCTTCTTATCGATCTAGCGGTGAGCGGCGAAGTGACCCGGAGACCATCCCGGGTTCGAACGCACCCGCGCGATAATCCCATCGCCCGTTTGCACTGTTTGTCCCGCCGCCATGAGCGCGGCGACGCGCGCTGCGTGGTCCGGCGCGCCACATGAAAGTTATCCGTTGAACCATACAACCTTCACCACCCTCGGCCTGCCGGCGCAGATTTTGACTGCCCTCGACAAAGCCGGGTTCATCACGCCGACGCCGATCCAGGCCAAGGCCATCCCGCCCCAGATGGAGCGCCGCGACATCCTCGGCATCGCCCAGACCGGCTCCGGCAAGACCGCCGCGTTCGGCCTCCCCATCATTGCCGGCATCGCTGAGCTCAAGGGCCGCGCCAATCCGATGACCACCCGTGCGCTGATCCTCGCGCCGACCCGCGAACTCGCGGTGCAGATCGAGGAAGTGCTGCAGAAGCTCAGCGCCGGTATGCGGCTCCAGACCGTCCTCGTTCTCGGCGGTGTGTCGCGCAACGCGCAGATCCAGAAGATCGCCCGCGGCGCCGACGTCGTCATCGCCACCCCGGGCCGACTCAAGGACCTGCTCGACGACCGCAAGATCAAGCTCAACGAGACGCGCTGGCTGGTCCTCGACGAGGCCGACCGCATGCTCGACATGGGCTTCATCATCCCGGTCAAGCAGATCGCCGCCGCCATCGGCCCGCGCCGCCAGACGGCTTTGTTCTCCGCCACCATGGCGCCCGAGATCGCGGAGCTCGCCAAGGGCCTGCTCAATGATCCGGTCCGCGTTGAGGCGCAGACGCCGGCCACCACCGTCGGCACGCTCGACCAGCGCGTCATCATGGCCGGCTCCAAGCAGAAGCGCGATGAGCTGAACACGCTGCTCGCCGATCCGGCGCTGAAGAGCGTGCTGATCTTCTCGCGCACCAAGCATGGCGCCGACAAGGTCACCAAGAACCTCGCCATCGACGGTCATGCCGCCGCGGCGATCCACGGCAACAAGAGCCAGAACGCCCGCCAGGCGGCGCTGAAGAGCTTCTCGTCGGGCAAGGTGCGCATCCTCGTCGCGACCGATATCGCGGCGCGCGGCATCGACGTACCGAACATCACGCATGTCATCAACTACGAGCTGCCGGACGACGCCGAGAACTACGTGCACCGCATCGGCCGCACGGCGCGCAACGGCGCCTCGGGCTTTGCCATCACGCTTTGCGATGGCACTGAGCGCGGCAAGCTGCGCGACGTCGAGCGTCTGATCCGCCGCACACTGCCGGTCAGCGGTGAGCTCAAGGGCGCCGAGGCCAAGCTCGCGGATGCGCCCAAGGGCCATCGCGGCCAGGGCCCCAAGCCCGAGGGTGCACGCGCCAATGGGCCGCGGCCGCAGCGCAATGCCGGCCGCCATTTCTCCGGCGCGAAGAAAGCCGCGATCGGCGACGCCCGTGCCCAGCACAAGCCGCGCCAGCCGCAGCCGAACAAGGGGCCGGCCCGCGAAATCGTCGCGGCCCCCGGCGGCGCTCCGGCGAGCGCGACCTGGTGGGAGAAGCCGACCGGTTCGGGCAGCGCGCCGCCGAAGGCGCGCTGGAACAAGGGCCAGAAGGACGCGGCCCGCGGCAAGAAGCCGAACCCGTCCAATGGCCCGCGCGAGCGCGCCACAGCTTAACGAGTCTTAAGGGGCGGCCTCGATGGCCGCCCTTTTTTGCCTGAACGGCGGCTAAACGCAGGGTTGCGGGAACGTTCAAACCGGTCCCGGCATTGTGCGCTCAACAGATCGTGTTGGGGAGCTTTCAATGCTCAAGCTGTCGCTGGTTGTGATGTTCCTGCTGTCGCTCGCCACGCTGAGCTTCGCGTCGTCGCTCATCCCCGCCACCGACGCCCCCATCGCGGTCTCCGCCGCCCAGCCGCATGCGTGGATCGAGACCTACGAGTAAATGAGTTCGGGTCAGCTGCTAATCTTGCTTGCGGCCGTGCTGCTCATCTTGGCACTGGGCGCAGCGAGTATTCTCATCTAGCGCTTTCGAGTCGCCCGATGGCGCTTTGCGTCAGCCACTGCACTTCGCTCTCGGCCATCGCGTAGGCGGCGTAGCCGATGCTCAAATCGATGCCCCCCTCCCGCTCGCTGGCAATGACGAACAGCGACGGCCCGAAGATATCGAGCGACACCGCCATCGTCACATCGTCCAGCTCATACGCCCCATAGTAGCGCTTCAGCCCGGACTCTCCCGCGGTGGTGACCGCCAGTCCGTCGATGCGGCGGTTGTGGCTGATCGTCGGCATCGATTCCTTCGAATACACCTCCCACTCCGGCAGCTTCATGATGCTGGCGGACTCCTGGTCCTTGGCGAGCGTCGTGATCAGCCGGAACGAGGCATCGCGGGCCGTTCCCCAGAAGTCCCCGGTGATCGCGTGGCGGGTGCGGAGGATGTCGATGTAGCAGCCATAGGTCTCGGCCGGCAGCGCCGGCTTGCTGAGGCGGCGGAGGTCGATGGTGGTCAGCACCGTCATCGCATCGAGGGCATAGCGCTCGCGGATGGCCAACAGGAACGCTGCCGTCACCGCGCCATGCAATGTCGTCCGGTTGGCCTTGATCGCGGCCTTCAGCTCGGCCGTGACGTTGGCGCCGAGGTGCTGCGACAGGACGCGCGTCTCTTCCTTGGGGTTCGGCACCTTCTGCTTGGGCAGCCGCAGCGCCGGCTCATAGGGCCGCCTGCCGTCCGGCTTCTTCGGCAGTCCCGCCTCGAGTGGCGGCGGCAGGGTCGAGTGCACCGGCGGTTTCTTCGTCGCCGCCTCGGGATCAGCGAGGTATTCCAGCAATTGCCGCCCCAGCATGTTGCCGGACTGCGCATCGAGCGTCGCGTGGTCGGCGCAAATGACGATGTGCGTCAGCTCGGCATCCGGCGAGGTCCGCACCAGCGTCACCCGGAGCCGCGGATGCCTGCCGCGCTTGATCGGTGTGCGCAGATCCTTCGCCAGCACCGCTCGCCAGGCTTCCGGATCGGCATCGGTAACCACCCGCAGCGGCACCTCCGTCGTTCCCTCGGTATCGAACCAGGGCTGGCGATAGGCGAACGGCGGCAGGCGGCGCCACACCACCTTGCCGTAGCGGATATGGGCGCGAAGGATGGGGTGCTGTGTCTGCAGCCAGCTAAGCGCCCGCGCCACCAGCGCCGGATCGATGCGGCCGCGCACATGCAGCACCTGCGTCGCGATCAGCCCGCCAAAGGCGTGCAGATAGTTGAGCAGCCGCTCCTGTTCGCCCAAGGGCCGCGTCTCGCCCAAGCCATCCTCCTCCAAGATTCGCGCACCATTTCAGGTCGGGGCGAAATTGGCTAGTATCCGGACAGAGCAAGGGGTTGAGGCAATGAGCGAAATCGAACAGCCGATCATGGAGTACATCGCCGGCGTCGTGGCTGAGACCGGCGGCGGCGCGGTCACCCGCGACACCCAACTGCTCGAGGCCGGCGTGCTCGACTCGATCAACCTGGTCCGCCTGGTGCAGTTCATCGAGGAGCGCTTCAAGATCTCCATCCCCGATTCGGATTTCGGCCCGGAGCTGTTCGAATCGCCGGCGACCGTTTCGGCCTATGTGGCACGGCGCGCGGCCTAAAGCTCGCGCAGCTTGGCGCGGAGCAGCTTGCCGGTCGGGCTCCTGGGCAGCACATCGAGGAAGGTGATTTCGGCCGGCACCTTCTGCACCGAGAGCCGTTCGCGGGCGTGGCGCATGATGTCGTCAGGCGCGATGTCGGCGTTCCGCACGACGTAAGCCACCAGGCGGTTGCCGCTGCGGGCGTCGGGGACGCCGATCACGGCGGCTTCGGACACTGCGGGCAGGGCGGCGATGGTTTCTTCGACCTCGATGGGGTCGATCTTGTACCCCGAGACCTCGATCAACAGCTTGCTGCGGCCCCGGATGGTGATCTGGCCTTCCGGGTCGAGCGAGGCGAGGTCGCCGGAGCGGAACCAGCCATTGTCAAAGGCTTCGGCATTGATCTCGGGGCTCTGGAGATAGCCCTGCATGACCGATGACGATTTGATCTCGAGCTCACCGACATCCGGTCCGAGTTCGGTCTCCACCGGCGCGATGCGGACGATCGCGTCGCCGGCGGGCGGTCCGACCGACGCCCAGGTCGCGTCGGGATCGGCCGCAGTGTTGTGGGCAAGGAAGATGGCCTCTGTCGACCCGTAAGACTGGCGCAGCGTGACGCCGAGGCGGGAGCGGACGGCTTCGAAGATCGGCCGCTTCAGCGCCGCACCGCCCGAGAAGGCGAGGCGCAGCCCGAGATCGAACTCACCGGCCTGAGCAATGATGTCGTACATCGCCGGGACGGCGCCCATGAACGTCACCCGCTGCCGGATGATAGCCTCGATGAGCTTCTTTCTCGACAGCGCCAACGGGAGTGGATCGCTCCAGTAGAACGTCGTCGCACCACGCGCGACGACATTGGTCACGCCGAGCAGGAAGCCCATCGCAAAGTTCGGCGGCAGGATGTCGATGGCGATATCGTTCGGCTGCAAATCCCACGCCGTGCTGGTGCGCACGCCGTCGGCGATCAGCTCGAAATGGGTGTGGGGTACGATCTTTGGCAGCCCGGTCGACCCGGAGGAGAAGAGGTACAGGGCAGGCGTGGTTCCCGACAGTTTCGGCAACGGCGTGGTTGCGCTTTGCTCGATAGCGGCAAGTGAATTGGTGAGGAGCAGCAAAGCGTTGGCCGAAACATCGGCAATGAGCGTTCGGGCCGGCGCCTCGAAAGGCGGGGTGGCGATCACCGCGGCGATGCCGGTCTTCGTGCCGAGTCCCGCCAACTCGGCCCGCGTCGCGGTGAGGCCAAGCGGCATGGCAATAGCCCCGATCGCGAACAGCGCGTGCGCGACGACGAAAATCTCCGGCGAATTGGGCATCAGCAAAGCAACGACATCGCCCCGGCCGATACCGCGGGCGATGAAGCCCTGTGCAAGTCGCTGGATCCGGTCGACGGCCTCGGCATAGGACACGAAGCTGTCGCCCTGTCGCAGACCGCTGCTGTGGGGTGCCTGCGCGACGAGCGCGAGCAGGTTGTCGTGGATCATACTGACTCCGCAGGGCGGAGTTACTGCCCCTCTGCCCGAAGGTATAGGAGCAGCATTGGGCCGCTACAAGGCAGGCGAGTAGCTAGCGTAAAGGACGCCGTTCGGCAGGGCCTCGACGCTGTTCAGCTTCATCTGTAGCCGTGGGGCCTCGGCCTTGAACAGGGGCGTGCCGGTCCCGACTACCACGGGCGCGATTGCCAGATGATACTCGTCGATCAGCCCGAGGTCAGTCAGCGACTGTCCCACCCTGCCGCTGCCGTAGATGATGATCTGCTTGCCCGTCTCGGCTTTCAGAGCCTCGACCTCGCTCCTGAGATCGCCACGAAGCACGCGCGCATTGGCCCAGCCGGCCTGCGCCAGCGATTTCGAGACGACGGCCTTATCCTTGGCATTGATGCGGTCGGCGATCGACCCGGATTGCGTCGGCCAGAACCCGCGGAAACCCTCATAGGTGCGGCGCCCGAACAGGATCGTGCCGGAATTGTCGAGGGTCTCGACAGACTTCTCGTTCCACCGGTCGTCGACCATGTGCCAGTCGATGGTTGCGAAGCCTTCGCCCGGACCTTCGTAAAGGCCATCGAGCGACACCATGTCGATAAGGATAAGTTTGCGCATGCGCGCCTCCGTTTACTTGCGATAGGTCAACCGGACGGCGCCGGTATCGAACGGCAGCGACTCGACAAGGCTGAACGAGGTCGGACCGTACCCGCCTTCGAACAATCTTGTGCCGCCATCCAGCAGTCTTGGCGTGACAAGAAGGGACAGTTCATCGACCAGTCCCAGCGTCAGGAAGGTCGTGGCAATGCCGGCGCCGGCGATAAGCACCATGTCCTTGCCGGGCTCGGCCTTGCGCTTCGCGATTTCGGCGGCGATATCGTCGCGAACAATGGTGACCTTGCCCCAGTTTGCGTGCTGGAGGCTGCGCGAGAAGACCAGCTTGTCCATTGCCGCCAGCTCGGCGGCCTGCGGGCCATCGGCGGCGGGGGAGGTCCAATATTTCGCCATGCCTTCATAGGCGACGCGCCCGTACATCATCGTGCCGGCACGCTCCATGTTACGGTCGATCCAATGCTTCTGCAGGTCGCTCGAATAAGGCGGCGGAACGAGTCGCTTGCCCGGCCCTTCGATATAGCCATCGAGGCTCATGAACATTGCGAGGACGACGTGGCGCATTGATCTCTCCTATTTCTTGCTATCGAGGAAAGTGCCGAGCTGATCCATAAGCGCGGCGGTGCCTTCCCTGCGCTGGGCGACGGTGTCGAGTCCGTCGAGAAACAGCCCGTACTCGGTGAGCTTCATCCGCGTGGTCTTGCCCTCCGGCCAGAACTCGACGGCCGCAAGCGAGACCGAGATCTTCTTGCCGTCCATGTGCATGTCGTAGTTGTAGACGATGCGGCTGTTGCGGACGATGTCCTGATAGAGCACCTCGAAGCTGAAGGTCGGGCCATTGGGGATGGTGCCGTGCCTCGATTCGCGGCCGCCCGGCTTGAAGTCGAATATCTGCGCTGGCATGCCGCCGTCCGGTGCGCCGAACCATTTGACTTTCTGTTCGGGGTCGGACCAGGCGGCCCAGAGCTTTTCGATGGGATGAGTGTAAGTGCGCTCGACGACAAAAGTCCCGTGCGCGACGGAATGGTCGCTCATGTGGAGTCTCCTTCGATGTGAAATGGTGGTCGGCTAGTTCTGGTTCAGGTAGCGCTCGAGATTGTTGAGCAGCTCGTTGGTTCCATGCTCGCGGTCGTCGGGCTTGTCCCAGCCGTCGAGGTACGCGCCCTGTTCCGTCAGGACGAGATAGGTGCCGGTTCCCTCCGGCTTCATCTCGATGGTGGCCAGCGATACCGAGATGCGGTCGCCGTTGAGGTCCATGTCATAGGAGTAGACGATCCGCTCGTCTGGAACGATGTCCTGGTAGATGCACCGGAAGCTGGAGACCCACCCACCGGGTGGTCCGCCGACGCTGGTCTCGATGCCGCCGACGCGGAAATCCATATGATGCTCGTCGCGGGCCCAGTCCTCCGGCCCATGGAACCAGGCCCGCTTGCCCTGCTCGGTGGCGAAGGCGGCGAAGACACGCGCCGGCGATTGCTTGAAGTGGCGGTTGAGCGTGAAGCTCGCATGGGTGACGGTACGCGGTTTCATGGTCTCACTCCTTTTCGTCTTCGGCGTCCAGAAATGCACCGAGCCGGTCAAAGCGCTTCTCCCATCCGATGCGCCGGTCGTTGATCCACTTCTCGACGAGGCTCAGCGATCCGGTATCGATGGTGCAGGTGCGGGTACGGCCGACCTTCTCGGTGCGCACGAGACCGCTCTGCTCCAGCAGTTGCAGATGCTGCACGATCGCGGGCAGGGACATCGCGAATGGCGCGGCCAGCTCGCTGACCGACGCCGGACCGCGACTCAGCCGCTCGACTATCAGCCGTCGGGTCGGGTCGGCGAGCGCCTGAAACATCTGGTCGAGATTCTGCGCCGCCTCGATCATGAGCGCCTCGCGCTCCGGCCCGCCGGTTCGAGCATCGAACAGGAGCGTATTTTCGCGTCGAAGACGTTCCAAAAGACCATACTTTGCACAGATGGAATCCGCTGGCTGTTCATTACTTAAGTTGATGCTTAAGTTATGACGCGTACGCTGTCAATGCTAAATCTATCACTTAAGTGTTGCTAGCTCAGCGGGATGCCCTTGCGGCCCTTGTCGCGCTGGTAAGCCGCTGAAAGATCGGCATAAAGCGCCGTCAGGTCGTCGACCCTTGCGGTCAATTTTTCCTTGTTCCCGCGGTCCTGTCCGGCAATCATCCGGCTCATGTCGTGGCTGGTGAAGTAGGGGTTGGTCCGGTTGTAGAGATCACGCCCCGGCGCCGGCGCATCGCGGTCCGGGTCGGGCACCGCGTAGACCGCCTTAAGTATCTGGATATCATACGGAATCGCGAAGCTGTCAGCCGAGTCCTGGTGGCTGAACAGGAAGTAGAAATTGTCGAATCCGGACCATGTGATGCCGCTCAGGCAGAGCGAGCAGGGCTCGTGCGTCGCAAGGAAAATGCAGTCCTTCGGGGCCGGCCGCTGCTCCGCCGGCAGCTCGTAAAACCTTCTGATCGCATGCATTTCCCCGTGCCACAGTGGGTTTTCGGTCTCGTTGTTGGTCTCCGCCACGACCAGCGACAGGTCCGATTTCCTCAGGATCGCCGCCCCGAACAGCTTGTTCCCTCGACTGACCCCGAGCCGAGTTTTGGGCGAAATATCGAATTCGATGACGTCGAGCAGCCGGCTCAAAAGCTTGGGGGTGTCCATTCACCGTGTATAGCGAATTTCCGGCTTTCCGTCGGCACCGAACAGCACCAGCCCCTCCGCGAACATCTTCCACGTCGCTGCTTGGCTAAGTGCGGCGAAGTATGCGGCTTCCTGCTGGTTCACCGCCTCGGTACAGGCCTTGCGGGTCGACGTGATGCTGCCGAGGCGGATCGTATCGGCATCGATTTCGGCAGGAGCAAACCATGAATTGCAGCCGCCCGAGCCGCCAGCCCGCATATCGCTGCCGACGGAGAGCGTCAGCTTCGAGCGCGGCACGACCGGCGCGCCAGCAAGTTCGGTCGCGGTCCAAATGGCGTCGAGGATCGCAGGCGGCGCGGCCGTCTGCGGCTCGGAACTGGCGGTGTTCGGCGAATTGATCTGGCCGACGAGGTTGGTGACGATCAGCACGGGTGCTTCCGGCGTCAGCGGGTTCACGACGTACGGCTCGAAATTACGGAATAGAAGACCACCTCCGGCGCTGATCGCCGCGATCAGGGCGTAGCTGTGGCTGGGGACGATGATCGCGTCCTCGAAGCTAAGTTTGAAGCTCAGGGGCACCTGCCCGGGGCCGATCGGCGCCTCGACCTCGAGCCGCGGCGGCGCGCCGGGAACGCTCTGGTCGACGAGGTCGATCTGTAGCGTCGCATCGGACGGCAGCGCGACACGTTCGCGATAGGTCACCTGACCCGGAAGGTCGACTTTCGCCGCCAGGGCGGGCGAGACGGCGAAACTGGCAATGACGATCGACAATATGGCCTTGCGAAACACGAACAACACCCTCCGCACCAAGCTACGTCAGAGTGGCGGCCGAATGTGGAGGAAATAATACGGGCTCAGGCGGCGGCGACGACCCAAGGCTCTGCGAAAAAATGTTCTTCGAGATTGTTGCCCTCGCCGCCGCGGTCGATGCAGAGAAACTCGGCATCGATATCAAGCGGCGTCAGCACACCATGCCAGGTGTTCATGGCGATGTTGACGCCTTGCCCAGGACCGGTGACGAAGGCGCGTGGCGTGCGCGGCGTGCCGCTTTCGTCTGGCGCGACGATAACAAGGAAGGGGTGGCTCGAAAGCGGATAGAAGGCTTGGCTGCCGAGCGGATGGCGTTCGACCATCCGGAGCGCGAGCGGCAGCGTGAAGCATTTCGATTTGAGGATCGAGATCAGCGGGCGCGGATGGACCCCGCCGAGTTCGACTCGCGCCAGGTCATGGAAGCGTTCGCAGTTGCCGGCATTGATCGGATAATGGTGCGCGCCTTCGGCCTCGATCACCTGACCGAAGGGGGCAAAGGCGCCGCGGGTGAGGGGTTCGGTGGTGATGGTGCGCACGGCGCCGGCCCTCGCTAAAGCTTCAGCTTGGGGTGACGGTTGACGTCCTTGTAGAGCAGATAACGGAACCGCTCGGGGCCGGCGTAGCAGGCCTGAGGGCAGAAGGCGCGGAGCCACATGAAATCGCCGGCCTCCACTTCGTGCCAGTCGTTGTTGAGTCGATAGACCGCCTTACCTTCGAGCACATAGAGGCCGTGCTCCATGACGTGCGTTTCCTCGAACGGGATCACGGCGCCGGGCTCGAGCGTGACGATGTTGACGTGCATGTCGTACGAAACGTCCGTGGGGTCGACGAAGCGCGTGGTGCCCCAGCGATTGTCGGTTCCCGGCATCCAGACGACGGGCTCGTCCTGCTCGTTGGCGATGAAGGCTTTGGGCCGGTCGATGCCGTCGACGACCTCGTAGAATTTGCGGATCCAGTGGAAGCGGACGGGAGCTTTGCCTTTATTGAGGAACTTCCATTTCGAGCCGGGTGGCAGGTAGGCATACCCGCCGGCACGTAGCGTGTGCGCCTTGCCGTCGACCGTGAGGCTCGCCTGACCCGAGACGACGAACAGGACGCCCTCGGCGCCGGCATCGGGTTCAGGCCGTGTGCTGCCACCGCCGGGGAACACCTCGACGATGTATTGCGAGAAGGTCTCGGCGAAGCCGCTGAGGGGCCGCGCGAGGATCCAGGCGCGCGTGTCGTTCCAATGTGGCAGGTAGCTGGTGACGATGTCGCGCATGACGCCGCGCGGGATCAGGGCATAGGCCTCGGTGAAGAGCGCGCGTTGGGTGTGGAGCGCCGTCTGCGGCGGCAGGCCCGCGAGGGGGCTGGCGTAAGTGGTGGGGGCCATGGCTCGACGAGTGATTGGTGACCACCCGTCTTAGAGCAGAAGCGCTGTTGCGCACAGTGGGGTGACGCGGCTGCGCTCACTCTTCGAGGTCCGACTTTCAGTTCAGCAAGCTTCTCGGCCGCCGCATCTTCGCAAGACGTTTACCATTCCCGGGCATGATTCCGGTATGAGCGTCCCAATTGCACAGCGGCATCAGAGTCGGCCGTTGGCGGAATTCTTCGAACGCCACGACACGCTGCGCGTGCTGATGGAATGGATCGCGGATCGCTTCGCCGAGGCGCCTGAGGTCGATGATTCGATCGCCTGGGAAGACGGCGAGGAGCACGACGAGCCGCAGGGGCC
>CAZNAE010000028.1:28319-29693 GCA_964570695.1 uncultured Devosia sp. | reverse complement strand
GCCGGAGAGGTGAGGCCATTATGAGGGAGGCCGGGAGTGCGGTAGTAGATTTTGTCAGGGGATTGAGTTTGCTGCGGTCTTTGCGGTTTTGGCGACCTCGATCTTGCAGTCGCCTCCCTCCCCCTTGCGGGGAGAGTCACTCCAGCCCAATCACCCCGTCCATCTTGCGCGCCAGCGCCACGTCGGAACCCTGCAGCACCATCGGCGACACAGTGATGGCGTTGCCGTGCATCAGGAGGTGGAAGTCGAAATCGGGGGCGAGCGGTTTCGGCGTCTCGGGGATGGCGATGAAGAATTTGCCGGGGTTTTGGGAGGGGTAGTAGCGCATCGGCGAGCGGGCGAAGCGCTGGGTGGGGACAACGCGCACGCCTTCGACCTTGTCGGGCGGGCAGAACGGAAAGTTGACGTTGAACCACGAGCCGCCCCTCGCCTCGCGGCGGAGGCCATCGACGATCTTGGCGCCGAAGCGCCGGGCGACGGCCCAGTCGATGGCGAGGCCCGCTTCGTAGTTGACGCCCTGGCTCATGGCGATGCCGAGCGCGCCCTGCAGCGCGCCTTCGCGGGCGCCAGCGGCCGTGCCCGAGCAGTTGACGATGTCGCCGAGGTTCTGGCCGTTGTTGACGCCCGACAGCACGAGATCGGCCGGCTTGTCTTTCGTTAGGAACGTCATTCCAGCGACGACGCAATCGGCCGGCGAGCCGCCGGGGATAGCGAAGACGCGCGAGCGGCGTTCCACCAACTCGAGCTCGCGGCCGAAGGTGAAGCGGTGCGCGGCACCCGACTGGTTGCCGTCGGGCGCGCAGACCCAGACGTCGTCGCTCAGCGAACGGGCGATCTCTTCCATGACGGCGATGCCCGGCGCGTCGACGCCGTCGTCATTGGTGATGAGGATGCGCAAGCTCATTTGGCGGCGATCGTCTTCAGCCCGCCCATATAGGGTTGCAGGGCCTCGGGAACGGCGATGCTGCCGTCTTCCTGCTGATAGTTCTCGATCACCGCGATCAGCGTGCGGCCGACGGCGAGCGCCGAGCCGTTGAGAGTGTGGACGTGGCGGATCTTGCCGTCCTTGCCCTTGAACCGCGCCTCCATACGCCGCGCCTGGAAATCGCCGCAGACCGAGCAGGACGAAATCTCGCGATAGGCATTCTGGCCGGGCAGCCAGACCTCGATGTCGTAGGTCTTCTGCGCGCCGAACCCCATATCGCCAGTCGAGAGCGTCATCACCCGGTAGTGGAGCCCGAGCTTTTGCAGCACGGCCTCGGCCGAGGCGAGCATGCGCTCGTGCTCGTCGGTGGACTGCTCGGGCGTCGTGATCGAGACCAGCTCGACCTTGTTGAACTGATGCTGGCGCAACATGCCGCGCGTATCGCGACC
>CAZNAE010000028.1:0-28219 GCA_964570695.1 uncultured Devosia sp. | reverse complement strand
TGCAGGTCGAGCATGAACTGGCCGATCGCCCGCTCCATCCGCGCCAGCCCACTTTTCAGCACGACGAAGCGCGAGCCGGAAATCTTGGCGGCAGCCTCGAAGTCCATCATGCTGAGCGCTTCGCCGGTCTCGAAATGCTCCTTTGGCTTGAACGAAAAACTTGGCTTGGGCGGACGCACCTTGGCGGCGGTCGCGGCGTTGCCGTTGGGGCCGAAATATTCGACGTTGGCGGCCTCGTCCTCGCCGACCGGCACCTCGTCCTTGGGGAGGTTCGGCATCACCAGCAGCGCATTGCGCAACGCCTCGTCGGCCTTGCGGCGGTCGTCCTCGCCAGACTGGATGGCGTCCTTGAGGTGCGCGACCTGGTCCATCAGTTGCGCGGCCTTAGCCTCGTCCCTCTGCGCCTTGGCCTGGCCGATCTGCTTCGACAGCGCATTGCGAGCAGCCTGCGCCTCCTCGAGCCGGACGATGATCGCCTTGCGGGCATCGTCCATGCCGATCAGGTCGGAGGCGGAGAACGGCACGTTCTTGCGATGTGCGAGCGCGCGATCGGCCGCGTCGCGATTGGCCCTGATCCAGTTGATGTCGAGCATGGCGGGAGTCCTTAGAAAGAGGGCTTCTTTTGGGGGAGGCGCGGGCGGTAATCAAGCCCCGCAGTCGAGGTGATGTGGCGGGCGAAATGCGGCCTTCCCTTCTCCCCTTGAGGGAGAAGGGAACGGCAGCAAACTCAGTTGGCCCCGGCCACCCGCGCCGACACGATCGCGGCGTCCAGCGTGATCGGGCGGGCCGCATTGGGGCCGGTGAGATAGAGCCGCTTGAGCTCGGCGCCGTCGACGTTGCGGATGGCCGTGAAGCCGCGGTGCTCGAGGAAGGCAGCGATCCGGGCGCCGTCGATGCCGAAGGTCATGTGCTCGCCCATGGCGCGGGTCACGAGACGCATGCCGAGGGTTTTCGAGCCCGACAGCACGCCGCTGTAGAGGTAGTCGAAGACGATGGCACTGCCCGGCGCCGAATGGGTGGCGACGAAACCGAGGGTCCGGTCGACGCCTTCGGGCGTCAGGTACATGGTGACGCCCTGCCAGACGAATAGCGTCCGGCGGGCCGCATCGTAGCCGGAGGCGGCAAGGCGGTCGCCCAGCGCGTCGCGGTCGAAATCGACAGCGACGAACGTCACATTGGCGGGGAACGGCTCAACCACGCCGGCGATCGCCTTGCGTTTGGCGGCCTGCGTCACGGGATGATCGACCTCGAACACCGGGACCTCGGCCAGCTCGGGGATGCGGTAGGCGCGGGTGTCGAAGCCGGCGCCAAGGATGACGAGCTGTTCGAGACCGGCGCGCGCTTCGGCGACAATCAGATCGTGGATGTATTGCTCGCGGGCGATGGCAAAGCTCATGGCACCGCCGAGGAACAGCCGGTCGGGAAGCCCCATGCGGATGATCGGGCCGATAGCGAGAAGCGTGACCGGGTTGACGAAGGAGCGCGCATAGGGATCGGCGCAGATCCGCTCGGCCGGCGGGCGCTGTGCCTCGGCGGCGCGCAATAGCGCAACTCCCCTCGCCGTGCTGATCGCCTGCGCGGTGGCCTTCACGGCATGCTCCCTGCGGATGGATCAGGCGGTGGCCGCTGTGGCCTTCTGGGCGCGCTGCTTTTCGACCCAGCGCACGGCGAAGATCGAGAATTCGTAAAGCGCGTACATCGGGATCGACAGCCCGATCTGCGAGATCGGATCGGGTGGGCTGAGCAGCGCCGCCACGGCGAGGATGCCGACCAGCGCATATTTGCGGCCCTTGCCGAGCTGCTTGGAATTGACCAGCTCGATCCGCGCCAAAAGCGTCAGCACGACCGGCAACTGGAAACAGATGCCAAAGGCGATGATCAGCGTCATGATGAAGCCGAGATATTCGCTGACTCGGGTTTGCATTTCGATCTGCACGTCGCCGGGCGTCGTCTGCTGCATGCTGAGGAAGAAGTGCAGCGCCATCGGGGTCACGGCGAAATACACCATCAGCGCGCCGAGGATGAAGAACACCGGCGTGGCGACAAGGTACGGGATGAAGGCCTTGCGCTCCTTCTTGTAGAGTCCCGGCGCGACGAAGGCGTAGATCTGCCCGGCAATGATCGGGAACGAGAGGAAGAGCGCGCCGAACAGCGCAACGTTCATGTAGGTGAAGAACAGCTCCTGCGGCGCCGTGAAGATGAGCTTCACCGCCTGGCTGTCGCCCGCTGCCCATTTGTAGGGGATCAGCAGCAGATCGTAGATCGGCTTGGCGAAGAAAAAGCAGATCAGGAAGAACACCACGACCGAAGCGAGCGAGTAGATCAGGCGCTTCCGGAGCTCGATCAGATGGTCGAGCAGCGGCGCTTCCGAGCCCTTGAGTTCGTCCTCTTCGGTACCCTTCGGCGGTGGCAGCGCGGTGTCTGCCATTTATGCTTCGGCCTTGGGTTTTGCCGCACGCGGCTTGCGCGGTGCGGCGGGTTTCTTCGGCTTGGGCGCGGGGGCGTCGGCGAGGAGGTCGGGCTGCGGGGCAACGGCGGCGACCGCAGGCTTCTTGGCCCGCGGCTTGCGTGGCTTGGCAACGATCGCTGCCTCGACGGGCGCAATGGCTTCGACCGGCGCCGGGCTCTCGACCGCCGCCTTGGCGGTCATCACCGGCGCGGCGATGCCGGCCTTTTCGCGAATTTCGTCGACGACGCTTTCGGCTGCAGGGTCCTTGGGCACGATCGCGCCGGACGGAACAACCGCGCCGGTGCTGGTCGTCTTGTTGAACTCGCGGCTGATCTCGGAGGCGGTCTGGCGCAGCGGCTCGGTGATCGAGCGGCGCAAATCAGTGATGGTATCGAGGCCGGTGGTCTTGTTGAGCTCGCGCTGGAACTCGCCGCCCATGCGCCGGATCATGGCGACGACCTTGCCCAGTTGCTTCATCACAACCGGCAGGTCCTTCGGGCCGATGACGATCAGCGCCACGACGCCGACCACCAGCATCTCAGTCCAACCGACACCGAACATCAGTTATTTCCTATGCGAGCGGCAGTGCCGCTCAGACGTCCTTGGCCTTGTCCGTCTCGCGGGCCGCTTCGACCTGCGCGGTAGTGGTCATCGGCTCGGGCTTGTCGTCATCGCGCATGCCCTTTTGGAAGGCCTTGATGCCCGAGGCGAACTCGCCCATGACGCCGGAAATCTTGCCGCGGCCGAACAGCACGACGACCACGACGGCAACGATGATGATGCCCCAAAGGCCCGGACCGTGCATAGAAAGCTCCTTTTTACGCGGCGTATATCAACTGACGCTCTGAGCGCAGAAATAGGTTTAATCGGGGCCGAACACAAGGACGCCGTTGCGGCATACTTACTCGGTCGGCTCGTCCCGACCTTCGATGTCGTCGGGGTCGAGCGGATCCTCGTCCTCGCGCAAAGGGCCATCAAACGGCAATGGAATCTGCATGTTAGGCGGCAGGCGGTTGCTGAGGAGGCCCGCCCCCTTCAGTTCCTCGAGGCCGGGGAGGTCGGAAAGCCCTTCGAGCCCGAAGTGATCGAGGAAGGCTTCGGTCGTGCCGTAGGTCACCGGACGACCGGGCGTGCGGCGGCGGCCGCGCATCCGGACCCATCCCGCTTCCATCAAAAGATCGAGCGTGCCCTTGCCGGTCGCGACGCCCCTCACCTCTTCCACCTCGGCGCGGGTCGCCGGCTGGTGGTAGGCGATGATGGCGAGGGTTTCGAGCGCCGCGCGGCTCAGCGGCCGGTTGTCGGTGGTCTCGCGCCGGAGCAGGAAATTGAGGTCCTCTGCCGTGCGGAAGGCCCATTTGTCGGCGCGGCGCACCAGATTGACGCCGCGGACGGCATAGCGCTCCTGCAGCAGCGTCAGCAGCGCGACGATATCGGTCCCCTCCCCCAGATGCTGGGTGAAGTCGGACGCCGCGAGCGGCTCGGCTGAGGCAAACAGCAGCGCTTCGAGGATGCGCAGATAGCGCTCCGCGAGATCGGGGCTGGTCGAAGGTTCGGACTCGTCGGACATCAGTTACCGGTCTGGGGGCCGTCGGACTTGCGGCGGCGCACGAGAAGCGGCCCGAAGGCCAAGGATTGGCGGAGTTCTACTTGGCCCTGCCGCACGAGTTCAAGGCTCGACGCGAAGGTCGACGCGATGGCGGTGACGCGCTGCTCGGGGGTCGACATGTATTCGACCAGATAGCTCTCAAGCGGCACCCAGTCCATGTTTTCGCCGATCAGCCGGTTGAGGATGTCGCGGGCATCCTGCAGCGACCAGACATGGCGCTCGCGCGGCGTGTAATCATTGGGAATGCCGCGCTCGCGCTGCGTCGCATAGGCCTTGAGCAGATCGAACAGACTGGCTTCCCAGAGCGCATGACGACGCACGGTGACGGGCTCGGGCTCGCCGCGGGCGAAGACCTGGCGGCCAAGCAGCGGCCGGTTCATCAACTGCATCGCGGCACGGCGCATCGCTTCGAGGCGCTTCAGCCGGAACTGCAGCAGCGCCGCCATCATCTCGCCGGTTGGCTCGTCGTCATTGGCGGCCTGCGGCACCATCAGCCGGCTCTTGAGATAGGCCAGCCAGGCCGCCATCACGAGATAATCGGCGGCGATCTCAATGCGCTTTTCGCGGACGGTTTCGATAAAGCTCAGATATTGCTCGGCAAGCGCCAGCACCGAGATCTGCGCCAGATCGACCTTCTGCCGGCGGGCGAGGTCGAGCAGCAGGTCGAGCGGGCCTTCATAGCCGTCGACATCGACATACATCACCTCGTCATCGGGCGGAGGCGCGGCCTCGAGCCAGTCGGTGGGCAGGTCAGGTGTCAACGCGGGCAGTCCATTTGGCTTCGACGGGGCAATTTACACGAAGTCATTCCCGCGAAAGCGGGAATCTCGGTTGTTGCCGCGGCGGCTCACAGGAAAACAGAGATGCCCGCTTTCGCGGGAATGACCCTGTAGGTGCGGCAGCGACCTAGCCGTTGGTGGCGAAGCAGTCGCCGCCCTGGGCCTTGATCTGGGCGCAGATGTTGTTGGCGTCGGCGAGCGACGCGGCCGGCAGGCGGACGCGATAGCGGATGCCCTTCTGGCCCAGATCGGCCTGCTGGACCACCAGCTTGTTGCCGCCGAACAGGCTGCCGTATTTGGCCGTCACTGAGCGCACCTGCGCGTCCGCCTCGGCCTGGCTCGGCATCGAGGAAATCTGCACATAGGCGGCGGCGTTGCCGGCGCTGGCGGCCGCGGGCGGCGCGAGGTTGGCTTCCTGCGGCGCCAACTGCACCGGCTTGGTCGGCGTCGGCTTCGGCGTGGTCGTGGTGCCGCCGAGAAGGTCGATCTGGCCATTGGGCGTCTGTGCGCCGGTGATGACTGCATTGACGGAGGAGTTCTTCGGCGGCGTATCAAACGCCAGCGCCGGCGTCGCGCTATGCACCGGAAAACTCATCGGCGTCGGCGCGACGATGGTCGGATCAATCGTCGGCTGCGCGTCCGCCACGGTGGTTGTCGCATCGGCGGCGGTCGGCGGAACCGAGGCGGTCGGGATCAGCGGCGTCGCCGCGGCAGGATCGGTCGCGTCGGTCGGGGTGTCGTTGCCGAGAAGATTGGTGGTCTCGGTGCTCGGCACCGCCGGCACGTTCGGCCGGTCGATCGGCAATTCCTGCGTGCCGGCGACAGCGTCGTCGCCCGAAACGATGGTGCCGTCCGGACGGACGGTCACGGTGCGGACCTTGCGGTTCGCGAGGCCGCTCTCGCCGGTGTCGGGCGCAGCGGTGACGTCGCGAGTGACCGCGTCACCGCTGGTCTCGTCGGTCGAGACGAGCTGCTCGCTGCTCGGCGCCTGCGAGGCGCCATCCATCTTGGCGAGCACCGGCGATTTGGCGCTATCGGTCACCGGCTTGGTGATGGCGGCGGGCTTCACCTTCACCGGCGTCGCATCGGCGGTGAGCTGCGGGGCGTTGGTGCCGGCCGTGCTGCTCGTCCGGCCCATGTTGAGGACCCAATAGAGACCGAGGCCAGCGGCCAGCAGCAGTGTGCCGGCGACGGCCATGCCAACGTACTGGCGCATGCCGCCCGAGAGGAACGAGCTGCGCTGCGGCTTGACCTTGAGGCGGCGATACGGGCTTTCCTCGCCCACCGACGGCTCGACGCGGTCGACGCGCGCGCCGGTCGCGGCGGCAGCGGCGAGGATCGCGTCCTCCGCGCTGGCGTGGCTGGCATCGTCCTTGAGGCTGCTGCGGCGCGGCGCAAACTGCGTGGTCAGCGGCGGCACGACGGGAGCGGGAGTCGATTGTTGCGGGTGATAGCCGATCTCCTGCTCGAGATCGGCCTCCGATTCGAGATGGACCTTCGGCTGCACCTGCTGCGGCGTCTGGACGCGCACCGGACCGGGCGCCAGTTCGACGCGCACGGCTTCGCCGATGAGGCTCTCGATCTCGCTCATCGGATCGGAATCGTAGGCGACCGGCGCCGGCTGGGGGGCGCGCGGCTGCGGCGGGCTCAGCGGCTGGCTCGCCATCGGCTTGATGTTGAGGCCGACACCGGGCGAGATGGCGAAGCGATCGGCTTCCGGCGAGCGCGGGGCAACGCTGACCGGCTTCAGCGGGATTGGCGCATTGCTGACCGGCCGCGGCGCGGCGGACGACATTGGCGCCATCGCCGGCTTCGGCGCGGACTGCATCGGCGACGCGGTACGCAGAACTGGAGTTACGACCGCCTGCGGGGCGCGCTGTTGCGGCTGCGGCGCGGGGGCCGGTTCCGGCTCGGACGCCATTTCCGCATTGATCAAATCGGCGATCGGATCGGACTGCGCTTCGTGCGCCACAGGCGGCTCGGCCGGGGCCTGGTTGAGGCCGAAATCGAAATGGAAGTCGCTGTTGCCGGCAGGCGGCGCCGACGGCGCGACGCTCAGCGCCGGCCCCTGGCCGAAGGATTTGTTCTCGCTGACCGGCTTTAGATCAGACGGAAAGCGGATCGGCGCCGGCGCGGGCGACGGCGCAAACGCCGGCTCGCTGCGGGTCCTGAGGTCGCTGTCGTTACGGGCCGCGATGCGATCGGCAAGGCTCGACAGCGGCTCCTGTTTGATCGCGGCAGGGGCGACGGGCTTGCCGAAATCGAACTTGCTGACCGGCGCGCTGGTCGACACCGGCGCGGGCTGGTCCATGCCGGGGATGCGGATGCTGCCGGTGGCCGGCGCACGGTTTTCCGGCGCGGGCGCCATCGGTGCAGACTGCGCCGGGGCGATAGACGGTCTTGGCGCCGCCGCAACGGGCGCATCCATGCCGGGAATACGGAACGGCGTCGGCGCGGCAGGCGGCTGCGGGCTCGGCACCTGCGGCACGGTCGCGTTCGGATCGAGGGGGGCCGACTTCAAGACAGGACGCGCCGCGGGATCGTTGCCCTGTGGCGATGTCGCCATCAACTTGGCCAGTTCGGCGATCAAGTCGTCGGATTTATCGGCCGGATCGGACATCTGCTGCGGTCTCGCTGGCGGCATTGAATAGGCTCACGATGTTGTTGGTAACCCCTGCTCGACCCCCGCCGAGAGCGTGCCCAACCATCACATCAATGCGCCCGAATTATGAAAGCTCATCTGGAGCAGAAACCCCCAAGACTGTGAGGCCATTGACCAATACCTGCCTGACGGCCCCCACCAGTGCGAGTCGCGCCATGGTCAGTTTCAGGTCGTCAGGGTTAACAAACCGTAACGACCTGTCTTCCTTGCCCTTGGCCCAGAACGAGTGGAAGGCTGCGGCAAGCTCGTAAAGGTAAAATGCAATACGATGGGGCTCGTGCGCAAGCGCCGCGGCGGCGACCGAGCGCGGCCATTGTGCGAGCGCCTTGATCAGCTCCAGATCGGCCGGACTGACGAGCAGATCGAGCGGCGCGGCGCTGAGCTCAGTGGGCGACAGATCGAGCGCCGGCAACTCGCTACTGGCGTTGCGCAGCACCGAGCAGGTCCGGGCGTGGGCGTACTGCACGTAGAACACCGGATTATCGCGGCTCTGCTCCTTGACCAGCGCGAAGTCGAAATCCATCGACTGCTCGTTCCGCCGGTAGAGCAACATGAAGCGCGTGGCGTCGACGCCCACTTCCTCGACGACATCGGAGAGCAGCACGAGATCGCCGCTCCGCTTGCTCATCTTGAACGGTTCGCCGTTCCTCAGCAGCCGGACGAGTTGCATGATCTTGACATCGATATCGGCCTCGCCGCCCGAGACGGCCTTCACCGCCGCCTTCAGCCGCGACACGTAGCCGGAATGGTCGGCGCCGAGCACGTTGATCATGCTCTTGAAGCCGCGCAGGTACTTGTTGCGGTGATAGGCGATGTCGGCGGCGAAATAGGTGTAGCTGCCGTCCGACTTGACCAACGGCCGGTCGACGTCGTCGCCATAGAGCGTGGCGCGGAACAGCGTCTGCTCGCGCGGCTCCCAGTCTTCGTCGGCCTGGCCCTTCGGCTTATCGAGTGTGCCCTGATAGACGAGGCCCTGGCTGCGTAGCCAGTCCAGGGTCATGTCGATGTCGCCGCCCTGCCCGTGCAGCGTCCGCTCCGAAAAGAACACGTCGTGCTTGACGCCAAGATTGGCGAGATCCGTCTTGATCAACTCAAGCATCATCTTGAGCGTCAGTTCCTTGACCTTGGGAAGCCACACAGCTTCCGGCTCGCTCAGCAGGTCACGGCCATAGGCGTTGGCGAGATGCTCGCCGACGGGCTTGAGATATTCGCCCGGGTAGAAGCCCTGCGGGATCTCGATGGTCTCGCCGAGTGCCTCGCGGTAGCGGAGGAACGCCGACCGGGCGAGCACATCGACCTGCCCGCCGGCGTCGTTGATGTAGTACTCCCGTGTCACGTCGTAGCCGACATAGGTGAGGAGCGACGCCAGCGCGTCGCCGAACACGGCGCCGCGGGTATGGCCGACATGCATGGGGCCGGTCGGGTTGGCGGAAACATACTCGACATTGACCTTCTCGCCCTTGCCGAGGTCGAGCTTGCCGTACGCCTCGCCAAGGGCCTCTACGGATTTGAGGACGCGGTGCCACGCCGGGTCCGCCAGCCGGAAATTGAGGAAACCGGGGCCGGCGACCTCGACGCTCTGCACATCTGGATCGGCTTTGAAGTGTGCGCGCAGCGCCGTGGCGACCTCGCGCGGATTCTTGCCGAGCGGCTTTGCCACCACCATCGCGGCGTTGGAACTCAGATCCCCATGCGCCGGATCGCGCGGCGGCTCGACCACCGCTCGCGCAATCAGCTCCGCCGCAGCCTCAGGGTAAAGGGCCTTGAGGGCGGCTGCCACGCGCGCGGCGAAGTCGGCGAAAATGTCCATGATAGGTCCGGGAGGAAGGGTTTGGGCGGGTTAGCCCAATTGCCGCGACCCGTCAAACAGGCGGGCGTGCTCGGCTTCGGCATAGGGATCGGTCATACCGGCGATGAAATCGGCGACGATGCGCGCCTTTGCCGACGGCGTCACGGCCGCCTTTGCCGTCTCGCCCCAGCGACCGGGCATGTTCGCATTGGCGAAATAGGCGTCGAAGAGGTCGCCGACCATCGCTTCGCTACGGCGGATCGGCACCATCACCGCCTCGGAGCGGTAGACGTGATCGAACAGGAAGGCCTTGAGCCCGGCTTCCGCCGCCGCGGTCTCGTCGGAGAAATGGATCAGCGCCCGGCCGGCGTGGCGGACATCGTCGGCGTTCTGCGGACGGACGACGGCGATCTCAGCTTCGGCGGTCGCAATGACGTCCTCGATGGCGCGGGTGATGAGCCGCCGCTGCACCTCATGCGCCTGCCGGGTTGGTTCGATCTCGGGCCAGCGCACGAGGACCTCGCGGACTATGGGACCGACCAGCGGCACGTCGGCAAGCTCGGGCAGCGTGAGCAGGTTGGCACGCAGAGCGTCGTCGATGTCGTGAGCGTTGTAGGCAACGTCGTCGGCGATCGCGGCGGACTGCGCTTCGAGGCTGGCATAGGTCGAGAGCATCAGATCGGCGCTGGCCGGAATGTCGTAGAGGCCGAACGGCAGCCATTCGTGGATGTAGCGGCCGACCGGCCGGTCGTCCGAGTCGACCAGCGGGCCGTTGTGCTTGAGGATGCCCTCGAGCGTCTCCCAGCTCAGGTTGAGCCCGTCATGCTCGGCGTAGCGGTTCTCGAGCCGGGTGACGACGCGGATCGCCTGCATGTTGTGGTCGAAGCCGCCGAACTCGCTCATTTTCTGGTGCAGCACGCGCTCGCCGGCATGGCCGAACGGCGTGTGGCCGAGGTCGTGCGCCAACGCCACCGCCTCCGCCAGATCCTCGTTCAGCCGCAGCGCCCGGGCAATCGAGCGTGCCATCTGGCTGACTTCGAGCGTGTGCGTCAGTCGGGTTCGGAAATGCTGGCCCTCGTGGTGGAGAAAGACCTGCGTCTTGTATTGCAGGCGCCGAAAGGCGGTCGAATGGATGATCCGGTCGCGGTCGCGCTGGAATTCCGAGCGGGTCGGACTGCCGGAAACCGCATAGAGCCGCCCGCGGCTCTGCGTCGGATCGGCGGCATAAGGGGCGCTATCGCTCATTCGGCCCTTTCCATCGGCGTTTTACGATATTAGATTAGCGCCATGAGTGAAGCCGCCTTAGCACCAAATCCAGTTATCCTCACCGACCGCGCCGCGAAAAAGATCGGCCGCGTGCTGTCGAAGCAGCCGGACGGGACGGTGCTGCGCATCGTCGTCGCAGGCGGCGGCTGCTCGGGCTTCCAGTACGAATACAAGCTGGTGCAGGAAACGCCCGCCAATGACGACCTCGTCCTGGCGAAGGATGCGGCGACGGTTCTGATCGATTCCCTCAGCCTCGAATTCATGGGCGGCGCGGAGATCGACTATGTCGACGATCTGATCGGCCAGAGCTTCCAGATCAAGAATCCGAACGCCGTCGCCTCCTGCGGCTGCGGCACGAGCTTTTCGGTCGCCGTCTGATTGCCAAGCCTGACCAGCGGCCCTAGCTTCGCCGGAAAAAGGCGAGGATTCTCATGACACTGAAAGACCGCGTCAACGCGGCGATCGACGCCGCGCTCGGCAGCCGTATCGTCGGCTGCGTTGTGCTGATCAACGAGGACGGCAAGCGCGTGTTTGCACGGGCGGCGGGGTATGCCGACCGCGAGACCGGCCGCGCCGTGGCCGACAACGACATCTTCCGCCTCGCCTCCTGCACCAAGCCGATCGTTGCGGCGACGGCGCTGGTGATGCTCGACCGCGGCCTGCTGTCGCTCGACGACCCGGTAACGAAATACCTGCCCTGGTTCACGCCGGTTTCGGCGGATGGATCGGCGCGGACCATTTTGATCCGGCATCTTTTGACGCATACGTCGGGCATCACCTACGAGGTGCCGGAGGACGTTGCGACCGGCAGCGATCCGGGGCCAGGACTGCCGCTCGAGGAGAATCTGCAGCGGCTGGTCGCGCAGCCACTGTTCTTCGCTCCCGGCACGGCCTGGGAATACGGCATGTCGATCGACGTGCTCGGCGCCGTGGTCGGGGCGATCAACGGCGATCCGTCCAATGTCGAGGCAGCAATCGCCAAATACGTGACCGGTCCGCTGGGCATGGCCGACACGCATTTTTTCGTCACGGACGCGGCGCGCTTGGCACATCCCTATGCCGACGGTCATCCGCCGATCCGCATGGGCGAGCCACAGAAGGTCCACAACGATCCGGACGATCCGAGCAAGGTCGAGCTGTTCTCGCCGGCACGCATCTTCCAGCCGGACAAGCCGCAATGCGGCGGCTCGGGCATGGCCGGCACGGCAGAGGACTTCATGACCATGTTGGAGGCGATCCGCACCGGCACCCTGCTGAAGCCAGCGACGCGCGACGCCGCGTTCGCCAACCAGATCGGGGCGCTGCCGCGGCCGAAGGACCCGGGCCAGAAGTTCGGCTTCCTCGGCGGCGTGATCGACGATGCCAAGGCCTCCGGCTGGCACCGCAAGGGCCTCATCCACTGGGGCGGTATCTGGGGCAACAACTGGATCATCGACCCGGCGAGCGGCACGACTGTGGTGGTGGTGACCAACACCATGCGCGAAGGCTGCAACGGCCCGTTCCGCGACGAAATCCGCGACGTGGTGTTCGCCTAGCCGGACCGCGCGGCACGCAGTTCGGACGGATCGAGGACGCTGTTCTTGTCGGTGTCATAGATGGCGAACAGCTGATCGACGATCGTGTGGGCGTCTTCGATGGTGAACGGCGTGTTCGGCGTCGGGTCGGCGTCGATCGTCACGGCCCGGATCGCCGTGGTGTCACTGGGCCGGCCGCCACCGATCGATGGCGCCGCCGACATCTCATCCCAGCTGAGGATGCCATTGTGGTCGAGATCGAGTTGGTCGAAGCGCAGCTGCAGCAAGTCGGCTCCGGAGCCGTCGGCCATCCCCAGCCGGGCGGTCAGGTCGAGCTCCTCTCGGCTCACTTGCCGATCATTGTTGAGGTCGCGCGACAAAAAGAGCGCCAACCGCTGACCGCGCAGGCGCGTCACGCGATACTGATCGACGACATCGAGATCGGAGGCGGTGAGGCCGTCGCCGGCAAGATCGTAGAGCCGAATCGGCTGGGTCAAGGCGGCGAGGATGCCCTCATAAGTCGAGGTCGAACGCTGCTGCTGGAGCTTCAACACGGCCGTCAGCAGCGCCGACGTGTTGCCCGAGTCGGCCTTGGCGGGCGCGGCGACCGCAGACGCGGCAAGAACAAGACAAATGGCTTTGAGGTTCAAACCCCTACTCCTCCACACGGCAATGTTGGGACTTTGCCGGCCATATCTTGCCGAACTGCCGCCGCGATCGACAAAATTGCGCCGATCCTGATGGTTGGGCGTTGGCGGGCCGCTGGCGCCGGGCGACAGCCGCCGGTACAGTTGGCACTGGAGGTCCGAATGGTCACGCGCGTCGAATTCAAGAAGCTGGTCAAGGACTACGCCAAGCTCGAGGGCGAGGCGACGATCGCGATCGGGACGACTGGATTCGCCGGCGATGGCGACCGGCTGTTTTTGAACTTCAAGGAGGTCGGCATCCTGTTCTCGCACGAGGACGCGCGAGCCTTCCTTGCCGCGGCCGCTCGCGCCGCAGAAACGCTCGATTTCGGCGGCGAGCCACGGAGACACTGATGCGCATTGCGACCTGGAACATCAACGGCGTCAAAGCCCGGATGGATTCGATGCTGAAGTGGCTCGCCGAGGTCTCGCCCGACGTCGTCTGCCTGCAGGAGATCAAGTCGGTCGACGAGGCCTTTCCGCGACTCGAGATCGAGGCGCTCGGCTACAACGTCGAGACGTTCGGGCAGAAGAGCTGGAACGGCGTTGCAATCCTGTCGAAGCACCGCTTCGACGAGACGGCGCGGGGCCTGCCCGGTGACGATGCCGACGAGCAGTCGCGGCTGATCGAGGGCGTGTTCTCGACCGAGAGCGGTGCGGTGCGCGTCTGCTGTATCTACCTGCCCAACGGCAATCCGGTGAAGACCGACAAGTTCACCTACAAGCTGAGCTGGATGGACCGGCTGATCAATTTCGTCGAGGGCCGGCTGGCGCTCGAGGAGCCGTTCATTCTGCTCGGCGATTTCAACATCATCCCGGCCGCGATCGACGCGACGTTCCCGGAAAAATGGGTCGGCGACGCGCTTTACCGACCCGAGAGCGCCGAACGCTGGCGGACGCTGCTCAACCTGGGGCTGACCGACGCGGTGCGCGCCGTGACCGACGAGCCGTCACACACTTTCTGGGACTTCAAGACATTCGGCTGGGACCGCAAGGACGGCATCCGCATCGACCATCTGCTGCTCTCCCCGCAGGCCGCCGACCGGCTCGAAGACGTCATCATCCACCGCGAAGTCCGCGGCTGGGACAAGCCGAGCGACCACGTGCCGGTCGAAGGCATGTTTTCGCTTTAGAAGGTTGACGGGAGCCTGCGGCCGGTTCCGGCCCGCCATTACTGATCGAGGCTTGCCAACTGCTCGCTGAGCTTGTCGGCCATGTCCACCGCCTGCTTGCGGGCGTCGGGGGTGGCCACGGACATGTCCGCGTTGAGGAGGTCGTCGATCCAGTCGGCATCGGTGGTGTCGACGGCACGCTGGCTCGCGACGGTGAGCCACATCAGGCCTTCGACTGGATTGGCCTTGAGGGCGCCGTCGCCGTTGAACAGCAGATCGCCGAGCTTGGCCTGCGCGCCGACGTGGCCCTTGCGTGCCGCGAGCGACAGCCAGCGGGCACTCTGCAGCGGATTGTCGCCGAGCTCCTTGGCGTCAAGGTACATTTCCCCGAGCCGGAACTGCGCGTCCGCATCGCCGAAATAGCTCGCTGCATGCTGCAACAGCTTGATCGAGTAATCCTCGTCCTTGGCGATGCCGGCTTCCGGCAGGCCGTCCTTGTAGTACTCGCCCATCTTGACGAAGGAATGCGCGACGATGTCGGCCTCGGTGCCCTTGGGCTCCGTATCGGCATGCTGGTCGGCGATCTCGGCGAAGTAACCGAACGCCTTGGCTTTGTCCTGCGCGACGCCCTCGCCGCTTTCGTACATCAGGCCGAGCTGCCACTGCGCCATCGGGTCGCCGGCGCCGGCCGCCGCCTCAAGCGCCGCGATCTGGTCGGCGCTGGAGATGCCGCCGCCGGCCCCGTCGAGGGCGCTCGCCATCTGCTGGGCGGCATCGATCGCGGTGCTGCCAGGACTGACCGCGGCACCGGAAACAGGGACGTCTGCCGGAGGCACGGGCGGCTTGTCCTGCGACAAGGCCGGCCCAGCCAGCAACAGCGTCAATACGCCTACGGAAACGAGGGCCGAAGCACCTCTAAATATCCGCATACTGCTCCTTTTCGCCCTTGGCTCCCGGATTGGTCAGCGCGCCGTAGCGCGCCGGCCCCACGAGCTGGGCATACTTCCAGATGGCGCCCGAGCCGTACTCAGTTTCGCGCGGCGCCCACGAGATCTTCCTGCGGGCGAATTCCTCGTCGGAGACATTCACCGAAATCTCGCCGGTGACGGCGTCGAGGGTGATGATGTCGCCGTCCTTGACCAAAGCGATCGGACCGCCGACTGCCGCTTCCGGCCCGACATGGCCCACACAGAAGCCGCGCGTGGCGCCGGAGAAGCGGCCATCGGTGATGAGGGCGACAGCGTCGCCCATGCCCTGGCCGTAAAGCGCGGCCGTCGTCGACAGCATTTCGCGCATGCCGGGACCACCCTTCGGACCCTCGTAGCGGATCACCAGAACCTCACCCTGTTTGTAGGTCCGGTTGTTGACGACTTCGAAGCAGGCTTCCTCGTTGTCGAAGACGCGGGCCGGGCCGACGAAACGCTGGTTCTTGAGGCCCGCGACCTTCACGATCGCGCCGTCAGGCGCGAGGTTGCCGCGCAGCGTCACAACGCCGCCGGTCGGCGAGATCGGATTAGTCGTCACGCGGACCACGTCCTGGTCGGGGTTCCACTTCACGTTGGCGAGGTTCTCGGCGATGGTCTTGCCGGTGACCGTCATGCAGTCGCCATGGAGGTACCCGCCATCGAGCAGCGCCTTCATCACCAGCGGGATGCCGCCGGCCTCGAAGAGGTCCTTGGCGACGTATTTGCCACCCGGCTTGAGGTCGCCGATATACGGCGTCTTGCGGAAGATCTCGCCGACGTCGAAGATGTCGAACTCGATGCCCGCCTCATGCGCCATCGCCGGCAGATGCAGCGCGGCATTGGTCGAGCCACCGGTGGCAGCAACGGTCATGGCGGCATTCTCGAACGCCTTGCGCGTCACGATCTGGCGCGGCCGGAGCTGAATCT
This sequence comes from uncultured Devosia sp., assembly GCA_964570695.1. Taxonomy (GTDB): domain Bacteria; phylum Pseudomonadota; class Alphaproteobacteria; order Rhizobiales; family Devosiaceae; genus Devosia_A. Next base: position 12,464 of record CAZNAE010000028.1, on the reverse strand, counting down.
TCAGCAGCTCCATCACCTGCTCGCCGGCGGCGGCGCAGAGCGCGTCGCGAATCTCGTAGGGCGCCGGAGCGCCGCAGCTATAGGGCAGCGCGAGGCCGATCGCTTCGGCAACCATCGCCATGGTGTTGGCGGTATATTGGCCGCCGCACGAGCCGGCCGACGGGCAGGCGACGCGCTCGAGTTCATCGAGCGTTTCGTCGTCCATCTTGCCGACGGAATGGAGGCCGACCGCTTCGAACAAATCCTGCACCACGACGTCGCGGCCGCGGAAACGTCCCGGCAGGATCGTGCCGCCATAGATGAAGATCGACGGCACGTTGAGCCGGATCATTGCCATCATCATGCCGGGCAGCGACTTATCGCAACCGGCCATGGCGACCAGCGCGTCGTAGCTGTGGCCGCGCATCGTCAGCTCGACCGAGTCGGCGATGACATCGCGGCTCGCGAGCGACGACTTCATGCCGGCGTGGCCCATGGCGATGCCATCGGTCACCGTGATGGTGGTGAATTCACGCGGCGTGCCGTGATTGGAGGCGACGCCTTTCTTGACCGCCTGCGCCTGGCGCTGCAGCGAGATGTTGCACGGGGCGGCCTCGTTCCACGCCGTCGCCACGCCAACCAGCGGCTGATGAATCTGCTTGGTACTGAGACCCATGGCATAGAGATAGGAGCGATGCGGCGCCCTCTCCGGCCCTTCGGTCACGTGCCGGCTTGGCAGCTTCGATTTGTCGACGTAGTTGCTGTCCATGTTCCATTCCCCCTGGCGCGCCGCGCGTAGAGCGCTGTGAAATAAGCGCTCTATCGATTTGGCCCGTTAGGGTGCAAGGGCGGAACAAGCCAGTCTGGTACACCGCGGATTAGCCTTCCGCCGGTACCCTCAACAGCTTCCGTCCCCGCCGTCCGTCCTCACCCTCGTTTGGGGAGAGATTGTGGCGCCAGCGGTGAGTGAATGGTTTCCTGAACGGGTGCTGAACGGGATTCAAAAGCGCTGTTGCAGGAAAGGCACAGAGTCGGTTGCACGCGGCAAAGGCGGGCGCGTCAGAGCCACTTCCGGGTGCGCATGAACCACACCATTCCGGTGCCGACGGCCGCCAGCAGAACGACGACGATCCAGAAGGCTTCGGGGTTCTGGCTGAACGGAATGCCCGCGACATTCATGCCCAAAAGGCCGCTGACGACGGTCATCGGCATGGCGATCACCGTAGCGGCGGTGAGCACGAGCATCGTGCGGTTCATCTGTTCGGCGCGGGTATCGAGCACCTGTTCGTGGATCAGCGCCGCGCGCTCGGCAAGGATCTGCAACTCATCACCGAGTCGCGCGGTTCGGGCGGAGGCTTCCTTCAGGCGGGCGCGGTCGCGGGCGGTGAGAAATGAGAGGTCCTCAATCTCAAGCGTGTTCAGCACATCGCGCTGCGGCCAGAGCAGGCGGCGGAGGCTGATCAGCGACCGGCGCAGCCGGGTCAGCTGCTCGCGCGACTGCTGGCGCTCGCTCGGCGACATCATCTCCTCCTCAATGGTGTCGAGGCGGTCGCCGAGTTGCTCGACCAGCGGCTCGGCACGGTCCGCGGCGCGGGTGCCCATCCGTGCGATGAGGTCGGCCGGCGACAGCGGCGCGTGATGCGACTTCTCCCATTGCGGGATGCTGACCAATTCGTTGATCGAGAGTTTCGAGGCGATGACGACGCGGCTCTTTTCGATCCAGAGCGACATGGTTTGCTTGCGCATGTCGTCAGGATCGGTGCGGTTACGCAGCACACGCAAGACGACGAGCGCACGGTCGTCGAGCACGGTGCAGCGGGCATGCTGGTCGGTCGCTGTCATGCCGTCCGACGCAAAGGGGTCGAGGTTGGCGTGCAGCCAGGCGCGGAATTCCGGCGACGACAGGCTGCCGGCGATCAGCACGAAGCCTTTGTCGGGCGTCGGCACCTCGCCGTGGTCGAACGGCTGCGACTGGACGCCGCCCTTGCCATCAAAGAGGTAGACGGACGGCGCAAACTCGGTCGCCTCGCGCACCGTGGGATAGCTACGGCCAGATGCGGTGACCTCGGTCATGCGAATTCCCCTCGACGGCGCGAGTGTATCGCCCTCAGCTCAGCCGCGCCAATGCCGCCTTCAGCCGCTCCAGCCGGGCCACGGCTTCGCCGCGGCGCTCGTGCTGCTCTTCGATGACCTCGGGCTTGGCCTTGGCGACGAACTGCTCGTTGCCGAGCTTCTTGTCGATCTTGGCGATCTCGACTTCTTCCTTGGCGATCTCGCGCTTCAGGCGCACTCGCTCGACGTCGATGTCGATGACGCCGGCGAGCGGCAGCACGAACGTCGCCTCGCCGAGAACGATCTGTGCCGAGCCGCGCGGCACGTCGGTGCCGTAGGTCACGTCCTCGAGGCGCGCGAGCCTGATCAGCGACTGCAACTGGCCCTCGACGCGAGTGCCGGTCTCCTCTCCTGATCCGACGATGATCAGCGGAATCTTGGCACCGGCAGGCACGTTCATCTCGGTGCGCACCGAGCGAATGCCGGAAACGACATCGATCAACCACGTCATCTCGGCGTCGGCCTTGGGGTCCGCGAAGCCGCGCAGATTCGGCCACTCGGTGAGGATCAGCAGCTTCTCGCGGGCCGGGCCGGCCTTGCCGGTCTCGCCCCAGAGCTCCTCGGTGACGAACGGCATGAAGGGGTGCAGCAGCTTGAGGATCTGGTCGAGCACATAGGCGGCGGTCGCTTGCGTCTCGGCCTTTTCGAACTGGTCCTCGCCGGTGAGTATCGGCTTGGCGAGCTCGACGTACCAGTCGCAATAGGTGCCCCAGACGAAATCGTAGGCAGCGTTGGCGGCCTCGTTGAACTTGTAGTCCTCGATCGACTTCTGCACTTCGGCGATGGCGCGACCGGTGGCGCCGACAATCCAGCGGTTGACCGGCAGGTTGACGCGATGCGCCTCGAAGCCGGGCTTGCGCACGCAGCCGTTCATCTCGAGGAAGCGCGCGGCGTTCCAGAGCTTGGTGACGAAGTTGCGGTAGCCCTCGACGCGGCTCATGGCGAGCCGCATGTCGCGGCCCTGCGCCGCCATCGCGGCGAGCGTGAAGCGGGTGGCATCGGCGCCGTATTCATCGACAAGGTTCAGTGGATCGATGACGTTGCCCTTGGTCTTGCTCATCTTGAGTCCGTGCTCGTCGCGGACCAGCGCATGCACATAGACCGTGTGGAACGGCTCGGTCTTCATGAACTCGAGGCCCATCATCATCATCCGGGCGACCCAGAAGAAGATGATGTCGAAGCCGGTAACCAGCACGTCGGTCGGGTAGTACTTTTTGACCTCAGGCGTGTCTTCCGGCCAGCCCAGCGTCGAGAACGGCCAGAGCGCCGACGAGAACCAGGTGTCGAGGACGTCTTCGTCGCGATGCAGCGGCACCTTGGAGTCGGAAAGCTCGGCAAACGGATCGGACGCCTTGCGCGACGCCCAGACGGAGGGCAGCAGCCGGTCGCGCTGGGTTGCCTCGAAATCCGAGACAGCCTTCTGGAACTGCGTCGAGCTGACGCCGGTGGTGTGGATTTCGATCTGCCGGCCGTAGTAGGCAACGGCATCTTTGCGCGCCTGCTCCTCAGTGGCGGCGACGAAAATCTTCGGACCGGCGTCCGGCTTGCCGAATTCCGGGTCGCTATGCATCCGCGGTCCGTACCAAGCCGGGATCTGATGGCCCCACCAGAGCTGGCGCGAAATGCACCACGGCTTGATGTTCTCCATCCAGGAGAAATAGGTATTCTCCCAGCTCTGCGGCACGAACTTGGTGCGCCCGGCCTTGACCGATTCCAGCGCCGGCTTCGCCAGGACTTCGGCGTTCACGAACCACTGGTCGGTGAGGTAGGGCTCGATGATGACCTGCTTGGTCTTTTCGTCGTAGGGCACCATGATCTTCTTGTCTTCGGCCCACAGCACCGCGCCGATCGCCTCGAGGTCGGCGAGCACTTTCTCGCGCGCCTCGAAGCGGTCGAGGCCGCGATAGTCCTTCGGCGCATGCGCATTGATCCGCGCATTGGTGGTGAAGATGTTGATCGGCTTGAGGTGATGGCGCTGGCCGACCTCGAAGTCGTTGAAGTCGTGCGCCGGGGTGATCTTCACGGCGCCCGAGCCGAGCTCCGGGTCGGCATATTCCTCGCCGATGATCGGGATGCGCCGGCCGACCAGCGGCAGTATGGCGTATCTGCCGATGACGTTCTTGTAGCGCGGATCGTTCGGATTGACCGCCACGGCGACGTCGCCGAGCATGGTCTCGGGGCGGGTGGTGGCAACGACGATTGTCTCCGACGAGTTCTCGATCGGATAGCTCAGATGCCACATCTTGCCGGCGGTCTCGATGTTCTCGACCTCGAGGTCGGAGATCGCGGTTTCGAGGCCGGGGTGCCAGTTCACCAGCCGCTTGGCGCGGTAGATCAGGCCCTTGGCGTGGAGCTCGATGAACACCTTGCGGACAGCGGCACTCAGCCCCTCGTCCATGGTGAAGCGTTCGCGTGACCAGTCAGCCGACGCGCCCAAGCGTTTGAGCTGATTCAGGATCGTGCCGCCACTCTCGGCCTTCCAGGCCCAGACCCGCTCGAGGAATTTCTCGCGACCCATCTCGCGCCGCGACGGCTCCTGCCGTTCCATCAGCTGCCGCTCAACGATCATCTGCGTGGCGATGCCGGCATGGTCGGTGCCCGGCTGCCAGAGCACATCCTTGCCGCGCATGCGCTCGAAGCGGACGAGGATGTCCTGGATGGTGTTGTTGAGGGCGTGCCCGATATGGAGCGAGCCCGTCACATTGGGCGGCGGAATAACGATAGTGAAGGGCTTGGCGCCCGGCTTGGCCCCGGCCCCTGCCTTGAAGGCGCCGGCGTCCTGCCAGGCCTGATAGATGCGGGATTCCACCGCGGCGGGGTCATAGGTCTTTTCGAGCATCGCAAGGTCCAGCGGCAAAGGCCCGCGGGACTCGACGTCGGGCGGGCCGGAATTCAGGTTCAGGTCTAAAGCAAGGCGGCGGGGGCTAAGTCAACTGGCGAGCGCTTTTGGCGCCGTCACTTTACCCCGCGGGAGATCCGCGCGATCTCCTTTTCGACGACCCGCTCAACCAGCGCCGGCAGGTTCTCGTCCAGCCATTCCTTGAGCATCGGGCGCATCATGTCGCGCATCAGACCCTCGATGGTCTGGCCACTGCCCATCGCCGAAACCGCTGCCAGGCGGGACATGGTGCCCTGGATGGCTGCGCCGGTTGTGGGCTCCAGCAGTTGTTCGGCGATGTCGCTCGACAGCGATTGATCGGGCATCGGCGCCGCCTGGGCAACGGCCATCGGCCGCGGCGCCGGACGCGACTGGGGCGCCGGTTGCGGCGCGCGTATCACCGGCGGCGGCATCCGCTCGGGTTCAGGCTCCGGTTCGACTTCGAGTTCCATCTCGGCCTCGAACGCCACGTCTTCGGGATCGATCAGCTCCGGCTCGCCAAGCGGCATGTCGGCGAGCGGATCGGAAAAATCCGGCTCATCCTTGAAGCCGGCGAGCATGGCGGAGAAATCCGGCGCAGGTTCCGGCTCGGCAGCGGGCCGCGGTGGGGCCTGACGGATCGGCGCAGGCGCGGGTTTCGTGACGATCTGCGCGGCGGAAAGCGCCAGCGGTTCGGCGGGTGGCGACGGCGGAATGATCGGCCGCGGAGCAGGCGCCGGGGCGGCGGCAATCGCCGGGCGCGTAGGTGGCGGAGCCGGCGGCACGGCCGACGCGTCATCGTCGGCAATGATCTGCCTGATGGAAGAGAGGATCTCATCCATTGACGGCTCTTTGGTCGCCGGCTTGTTCATAAAGGCCTCATTCAACACTCGACGAGAGCGCAATTCCGCAAATCTGCGCTTGATTCGTCACCGTTTACTTTAGGCCGTGATGGCGACTTTTGCGATGGAAAGCCTTGGGCGCCGCCGCTCTTCCCCAGACTTTGCGGCCGGATCGGTAGAAATCCCGATCCGGCCGCCTGCTTGATCGGTCAAGCGTTGGTCAAGCCCGCCTTATTGGTCCAGACCGTGTAAGCGAAGATCAGCATCGACAGCACGACGAGGATCGAGCCGACTTCCGCAAGGATTTCACCCTTGCCGGTGATGGCGAGCGCGATGCCCGGAATAAAGACCAGCGCCGAAATGAGCGCCACCCAGAAGTGGATGAGCGCGAGGCGCTTGGCGGCCGCCACCGGCACGAGCCGGTAGTAGAACCCGTAGACCGTCATGATGACGAAGCCGATGAGGTTGTTGTGCGCGTGCGCCGGCGCCAGCGAAAAGTCCTGCGTGATCGACATCTGGATGCCCCAGGCCATCCCGACCAGCACGAACAACGTCCCGACGCCGACAAACCAATACGGTAGCGATTTCATTTGGCTCCCCCCCAAAGCAAGCAACCCGCCCTCGCGAGTCGCGACGGCGGGAAGCTAAGCTCAGCGCAAATGTCTTGTAAACGCGCTCTAGTCGAGCGCGCGCAGTTCCGCCCAGACGTCTTCGACCTTGGCGATATAGTCTTCGCCGGTCTTGACCTCGACATCGAGGCCGAGATCGGCCGCGGTCAGATGGCCGGTCGCGGCGATCACCGCGAAGGTCGCGATCGCCTTGCCGGAGGTTGCCTGGATCAGGGATTCCTTGACCGCAGTGAGTTCGGACTGGGCGTTGAGCACGTCGAGGGTCGTGGCCTGCCCGACGTCGCGCTCCTGCACGGTGCCTTCGAGCGAAAGCTGGCCGGAGGCGACGGCCGAGTTGGCCGAGGTGATCTGCGCGGTGGCGCTCTGCAGCGTACTCCACGCCGAGATCAGCGAGGCCTTGACCTGGTCGCGCGCCGTCAGCGCATCGACCTCGGACTTGATCTGCGAGATGTTGGCCTTGCGGATGGCCGAGCCATAGCGACCGCCGCCATAGATCGGAACAGAGAGGCTGAGGCCGACATTGGCCGCCGGAGTGGCCGTCGAGCCCGCGGCGCCGCCGAACAGCGTGCTGCCGATCGATGCGGTCATGCCGAGCGTCGGGCCGAAGGCGGCGTTGGCGGCGTCGGAACCAGCTTGCGCGGCGCGGATCGCCGCCTTGGCGCCGAGGATCGCCGGATGCGACGAGACGGCCTCGGAGATCGCCGCGTCGAGACTCTTCGGCAACAGATTGCCGACCTTATACGAGCTCACGAGATTCTTCGGCTTGTGGCCGACATATTGCTCGTACGTCGCCTGGCTGGTCTGCAGCGCGGCGACGTCGGCTTCGTAGGCGGCGGTGCCCTGCGCGAGGCGCGCCTGCGCCTGCGACACGTCGATCTTGGTGCCCTCACCGATCTTCAGCCGATCGTTCGCACTGTCGACCTGCGCCTGGTAGAATTTGACGTTGTCCTGATCGAGCTGCACGAGTTGCGTGTTCTGGATGACGCCCCAATAAGACTGGACCACCGCGAGGAGCACGTTCTGCTCGGAGTTCTGCAGCGAATAGCGGCTCGCCTCGGTCAAGGCGCGCGCACCTTCGATGTCGGCGTCGCTCTTGAAATTGTCGAAAATCGTCTGCCCGTAACTGACACCGACGGTCGCCGTCGGGTCCTTCAATGCTGCGCCGAACGTGTAGCTGTCGCTGAGCGATCCGCTGGCGCCGATGGTCGGCAGCTTTTCCGATTTTGCCTGCGCAATACCTTCCGCCGTCGCCTTCACGTTGAGCAGCGCCGACAGGATTTGTGGGTTGTTGAGATAGGCGCTGGTGAGCGCCTCGCGAAGGGTTTCGGCTTGTGCCAGAGCCGGAAGCGAGCAGAACACCAAGGCGAGTGCGCCCGCACGCACACTACGAGAATACAACATCAAAACGGCCTCCAAGCCCGCACCCTATGCCGCGCAGTTGGGGCACACAACTTTCCCCTGCAAGGGACGCGTATCGTTAACGCGATATTCACATCCCGCGTGGTGCCCGAGCAACACATGCTAAGCCCGGTTTAGTAACTGTCCGGACGTGACGCTCAGAAGACGAAGCTGTCGTCCCGGCGCGGCGCCAACGGCGGCAATTTCGCATCGAACTCGGCACGCGCCGCGATGCCCTTGCCAGACTTGACGAAAAGATGCGCGACCCCCGGCCGGCCGTTTTCCGCGATGATCGCAACAAGCCGTCCCTCGGGCTTGAGCTGGCCGAGCAGCGCATCAGGCACCTCGGCCAGCGCGCCTTCGACGACGACCACATCATAAGGTCCGTTGGCCTTGCCGGCGGTCGCGAGTGGCCCCTCGACGACGCTCGCGTTGGCGACGCCAAGAGCCGCGAGATTACTGCGCGCCGCCGAGGCCAGCGCCGGCTCATCCTCGACCGCGACCACGTGCGCCGCGAGACGCGCGAGCACGGCGGTCGAATATCCGGTGCCGCACCCCAGATCGAGCACCTGATCTGTATGCTCGATCGCCGCCAACTGCACGAGTTTCGCGAACGGCGCTGGCGCCGCGAGTTTGCGCGCGCCGCCGAGCGGCTGCGCCTCATCGATATAGGCGAGCGCGTGCCGCGGCCCCGGCACGAATCTCTCCCGCGGCACCTCGCCCATCGCAATCAGCAGCCGCCGGTCGGTGATGGCGCTGGTGCGCAACTGGTTGTCCACCATCACTTTGCGCGCGTGGTCGAAATCGGTCATGGGGAGCCCTGCTGAAGCGTGTGTGAGTGGACGAGGCATAGCCGCCCGGCACGAGCGGTTCAAGTTGCCGCAAACCGATGACAGCCAAGGCTAGAGCAGCGTGCCTCGGAGAAACACCAGCGCGATACTGAAGTAGATGACGAGGCCAGTGACGTCGACCAGCGTTGCAACGAACGGCGCCGAAGCGCTGGCCGGATCGAACTTCAGCGCCTTGAGCGCGAAGGGCAACATCGACCCCGCCAGCGAGCCGAACGTCACGATGCCGACCAGCGACGCACCCACGGTGGTGGCGATCAGCGGCCAGTACGGACCATAGTTGAAGAGACCGAGCAGCTGCCAGGCGCTGATCCGGATCACGCCGATCACCCCAAGGATGGCGCCGAGGACCATCCCGGTCGGCAGCTCGCGCAATGCCACGCGCCACCACTCCCGAAGCCCAAGCTCGTTGAGCGCGAGGCTACGGATCAGGAGCGACGTCGCCTGCGATCCGGAATTGCCGCCCGAGCTCATGATCAGCGGGATGAACAAGGTCAGCACCACGGCTTTGTCGAGCTCGTCGGCAAAGGTCTGCATGGCGCTCGCCGTCAGCATCTCGCTGAGAAACAGCGCGCAGAGCCACCCGGCCCGTTTGCGGATCATGCCGAAAAAGCCGATCTGCATGTAAGGCCGGTCGAGGGCTTCGAGACCGCCGAATTTGTGCACGTCTTCGGTCTGCTCGGCGATCATCGCGTCGATGACGTCGTCGACCGTGACGATGCCAAGCATCCGCTGCGCGGTGTCAACCACCGGCAGCGCCAGGAGGTCGTGGCGCCGGATCAGCCGGGCCACGTCCTCGCGCGGCATCAGGGGCTCGACCACCACGGGCGCGGTGGCCGGCGCAACGCTGAGGATCGGGGCGGTCGGGTCGCCCATGATCAGCCGCCGCAGCGTCACCACCTGCAACAAATGACCGTTGCCCGGATCGAGCACATAGATGGCGTAGATCGTCTCGCGCGTCCGTTCGACCTTGCGCACATAAGCGAGGGTGGCGCCGACCGTGAAGGTCGCCGGCACGGCAACATATTCGGTGGTCATCAGCGATCCCGCGGTCCCTGTCGGGTAGGCGAGCAGCGCCTCGATCGAAGAGCGGCTGGCAGCGCCGACGAGCTTGATCAGCCGGGCGCTGACCTCCGGCTCGAGCGCTCCGACAATGTCGGTCGCCCGGTCGTCGGCCATGGCATCGAGCAGCCGGCCCGCAAGCGTGTCAGGCATCGCCGTGATGATCGCCGGCGCGTCGGTCAGCTCGGATCGCTCGATGATGCTGACGGCCTGCGCAAAGGGAAGTTCGCCGAGCTTACGCGCGGCGTCCGCCGCGCTGTCGCGGCTCAGCAACTGAACCGCGTCGCCGGCATTGAGGTGGCTGAGCGCAGCGACCTCGGTCGCTGCTTCGGTTTCGATGGGCATATGGCTCGCTTTCCGCCGACCCGCCGTGTGGCGGGGCGCGAGCCGATCAGGAGATCAGACCCGGCGCGCGCCACACGGCGTCATGGATCGACTATGACTGTCGCTGGGCATGGGGTTTCGGACTCCTCGGAAACCGGCGTCGCCAAAGCTGCGCCGGTTAGCGCGAAATGAGCCTCCGCCGCCTCCGCGTCAACCGCCACGCGCAGGTGCCAGCCTGCGACAAAACATCCCGCACCGCCGCGGCCACTAACTGGGGCGTGATCGCCGCCGGCCCGAACTAAATCTTAAGGGGAAAGATGTTGGAGGCCACGTCCGGAATCGAACCGGAATACACGGATTTGCAATCCGCTGCGTAACCACTCCGCCACGTGGCCCTGCCAACGGCACGGGTGCTATACGAAAGGTTCCAAGATAGCAATAATTCGGCGGCGTTGGCCCGCCGTTCGGGGCCTGCCGATGACCACAATTGCTCCGGAAACCGCCACTGCGCCGCGGCGCGGGCTGGCCCAGCCGATCCTCGCCGGCGTGCTGATGGCGCTGGTCGGCTATGCCAGCACATTCACGCTGGTGCTGAGCGGACTGGCGCATGTCGGAGCGAGCCCGGTGCAGGCGGCATCCGGGCTGTTTTCAACGTGCCTCGCCCTCGGGCTGCTCAATATCGTGGTGGTCTGGCGGCTCAGAATCCCGCTGAGCTTTGCCTGGTCGACGCCCGGCGCGGCGTTCCTGTTGACGCTGTCGCCGCCCGAGGGCGGGTTCGCAGCGGTGACCGGTGCGTTCCTTGTGGTCGCGGCGCTGGTCATCGCCGCCGGCTTGGTCCGGCCGCTGGCGCGGGCGGTGGCGGCGATCCCCGGCCCGATCGCCGGCGCAATGCTGGCGGGGGTGCTGCTCAATCTCTGCCTTGCGCCGCTGAAGGCGGTGGCGGACCTGCCGTGGCTGACGTTGCCGATCCTCGTCGCCTGGGCGATCGGGCTCAAATTCGCGCGCCGTTATGCGGTGCCGCTGGCGGTGATCGCGGCAGCGGTGGTGCTGGCCGTCAGCGCCAACCTGCCGGCCGGCGCGCTGGCCGTGTCGCTGCCCTCTTTGAACTTCGTCAGGCCGACGCTGACGCTGGACGCCATCGTGCGCGTGGCGCTGCCGCTTTTCGTCATCACCATGGCGTCGCAGAACCTCACCGGGCTCGCGGTGATGCGCGCCAACGGTTTTGAGGTGAACGCCGGCCCGCCTTTCGTCGTGACCGGCTTCGTGAGCGCGATCATTGCGCTGTTCGGCGGACTGACCGTCAACCTCGCGGCGATCACAGCGGCACTCGGCGCCGGGCCGGAGGCGCATCCCGATCCGACGCAGCGCTGGGTGGCGCCGTTCTCGAGCGGCTTCGCCTATCTGGCGCTGGCGCTGCTCGCGACGCTGGCGGCGGCGTTCATCGCCGCCTCGCCGCCGATCCTGATCGAAACCGTCGCCGGCCTCGCGCTGCTGCCGAGCCTCGCCTCGGCGCTGGGGGGCTCGCTCGCTGCGGACGAGACGCGCCTGCCGGCGATCGTGACATTCGTCACCACCGCCTCAGGTATTACTCTGGTCGGCATCGGCGGCGCGTTCTGGGGGCTGCTTGCCGGCATCGGACTGACGCTGCTGCTGCGCCGCTGGCGGCCGGCATGAGCCGCATCGCTGCGGTCATCCTCGCCGGGGGCAGAGGCGAGCGGCTCGGCGGCGTCAACAAGGCGCTGATCGAGATCGGCGGGCAGAAGCTGATCGAGCGCGCCGTCGAGGCCATCGCCGGATGCGACCCGATCCTCGTCGCCGTCGGGCGCCGGCCGTTCGCGACAGCCGGCCTGCGCCAAGTCATCGATCTCCCCGGCGACTATGCGGGTCCGCTGGCCGGCGTCGCCGCCGCGGTCGAGGCGCTCCGCAACGACCCGCCGAAACTGCTGCTGTCGCTGGCCGTCGATACCCCGTTTTTTCCGCGCGATTTCCTGCGGCGGGCCACATCTGCGCTCATCGGCGCATCCGCAGTCGTCGGCGCGTTCGGCGCCCAGGACTATCCGACCAACGCGCTGTGGCGCTTCGACGCCATCCGCACGCTGCCCACCGAGGTTCGCGCCGGCACCGCGCAGCGCAGCCTGAAGCGGCTCGCGGCGGCACTATCGGCGGCGCGGCTGGACTATCTGGGGGTATCTGCGGACGACCCATTCGCCAACGTCAACACGCCCGAGGAACTGGCGATTTTGCGCGGCCGCATTGCTTAAGATTTCCAGTGCCAGATGCCCCTTGGCAAAGGAAATCAAACCCGCTACACGGGCGCTGCCTTCGGGCTGCCAACGTTCCGCGATAGCTCAGTTGGTAGAGCAAGCGGCTGTTAACCGCTAGGTCCTTGGTTCGAGTCCAAGTCGCGGAGCCA
>CAZNAE010000027.1:4623-29829 GCA_964570695.1 uncultured Devosia sp. | reverse complement strand
CGGCTGAGCCGGTTCGCGGTCACGAGGGCGCCGTGCGGGCGTTCGCCGAGATTTCGGCCGAAGCGCGGGAAGAAGGCTTCATCGTTGCCGATCGCGCCGGGGTGGTCACGCTGATCTCGGGCCACGCCAGCGTTCTGCTTGGCCGCACCGAAAGCGAGATCGTCGGCAAACCGCTGGCGATCCTCGTGGGCAAGGCCGACATGGAGCCGCTGCGGATGTTCCTCGAAAAGCCGGCGCGGTTCGCCGAGACGGCACGGCCGAGCCTCGTTGCAGCGAGCGACAATGGCGACATCGACATCGCGTTGTTCGCCGAGGGGCAGGCGGGAATCGTCACCGGGTATTTCGGCTTCCTGCGCAGGCGCGCCCGTACCGTCGCGGCGGCGCCTAGCGACGACGAACTCGAGCCCTCGATGCTTGGCCGCTTGAGCCGCGGCATTCGCCGCCCGCTCAACACCATCATCGGTTTCGCCGACCTCATCCGCTCGGCCGCTTTGGGCAAGAGCGACACCGACCGCTATGCCGAATACGCCCGCGACATCCGCACGGCCGGCCTTGAGATCGCGGTGCTGACCGACGAGCTCGACGACTTCACCCGGTTGCGCGACGGCCGCTACGCGGCGCGACCGGCCGACGTCGATCTTTCGGCCCTGCTCGAATCGTGCATGGTGCGGGTCAAGGCGCAGGCCGGCTCGGCGCGTGTCCTGGTGCGAAGCGCCATCTCGGAACGCCTGCCGCGCATCCGCGCCGACCGGGCCTCGCTCGGGCAGGCCCTGCTCAATCTCCTCGCCAGCGCAATCGACCAGACCCCGATCGGCGGTTCGGTGATCCTCTCGGCGCAGGCCGAGGACGATGGCAGCATCGCCATCCGGGTACGGGACGGGGCTGAAAGCGGCACCGATCTAGGCGAACGCTTCGTGGTGTTCCGCGATGGCGTCGACAAGGATGGCGAGCAGCTGCAGCCGGTGCGCTCGAGCGTCGGCCTGGCGCTGACCCGTTCGCTGCTCGCGGTGAACGCCTGCTCGCTGTCGGTCGATCCGACGGCAGGCGTCGGCACGCTGTTTTCGCTGCTGATCCCGGCCGATCTGGTCATGAAAGCCTAGATTTCGGACATTCTTGCTCTGAGGGCGCTCTCCGTTTTGGGCTGCGAGCCTTATGAAGGTCGCAGCAAGTAGGGAGTGCCGAAATGGCCGTGAGGTTCGCCCCTGCCGGCCAGCTCGCCAAGATCGGCATTCGGGTGACGTAGACGAAGATCGACTTCAACCAGCGGCTGACCGACGTCCACACCACCACGACTACGACCTGACGGTCGTGTGCCACGTCGAGCCGTTCGACATTGGAATCTATGCCAATCCCAACTACTATTTCGGCTACAACGATCCCGACTTCCAGGCGATCATGACGAAGCTCAACGAGACCACCGACGAGGCGGCCCGCAAGGATCTTCTGATCGCAGCGCAGAAGCGGTTGGCGGAGCAGGCTGTCAATGGGTTCCTATTCGAGCTGCCACAGACTGGCGTGTGGAACGCCAAGCTCGACTGCATATGGCCGAACGCGCCCATCGAGGGCGCGGTGCGCACCTGGCTTCACTGGACAGAATAAGGGTTCGCAGCGCGTCGCGAGGCTCGCCCCAACACTCGTGCTGTTGGCTCCATGATCTGGTTCGTCGGCAAGAAGCTGCTGGGCGCGATCGTGACGCTGCTCGTCGCGGCGGCCATCGTTTTCGTGCTGCTCGACCTGCTGCCGGGGGACACGGCGCGCTTCATCCTCGGGATCAACGCGACGCCGGATTCGATCGCCACGCTGCAGCATCAGCTCGGTCTCGACCTGCCGGCCTGGAGCCGGTTCCTGCACTGGCTCGGCGGCATGGTCACCGGCGATTTCGGCACGTCATACACGCAGAAGGTGCCGGTGGGCGCGCTGATCGCCGGACGGCTCAGCGTCACCATCCCGCTGATGCTGCTCGCGATGATCCTCTCGACGGCCATCGGGCTGCCGGTCGGCATTCTCGCGGCAAGGCGGCGCGGTTCGCTAGCCGACGCCGGACTGATGGTCCTCGCGCAACTGGGTGTCGCGGTGCCGAACTTCTGGTTCGGCATGCTGCTGGTCCTGTCATTCGCGGTGACCCTCCACTGGCTGCCGCCCGGCGGCTTCGTGCCGTGGCTGGACAATCCGATCGGTGCCCTCAGCTCGCTCATCCTGCCGTCCATCGCGTTGGCGCTGCCGCAGGCGGCGATCCTCGCCCGGGTGATGCGGACTGCGCTTGTCGACGTGCAGAGCTCTGACTACATCCGAGCGGCTCAGGCGAAGGGCCTGACGATGAGCGAGGCGGTGCGACGGCACGGCGTGCGCAATGCGCTGCTGCCTGTGCTGACCATCCTCGGCTTGCAGTTCGCCTATCTCGTCAGCGGCACGGCTATTGTCGAGAATGTCTTCTACCTGCCCGGCTTGGGACGGCTGATCTTCGACGCCATCAACGCCCGCGACCTGATCCTGGTACGCTCGACGATCATGATCCTCGTCTTCATCGTCATTGGAACGATGTTCCTGACTGACCTCTGCTACGCCTGGGTCGACCCGCGGCTGCGCGAGGGAGCCTTGCGATGAGCGACGTTGGCGCCGCGGAGCGATCGCGCTGGCTGCGCAATCCCAGCCTCAGGATCGGCATCATCGCCTCGCTGCTGTTCCTGCTGCTCGGCTTCGTCTCGATCGTCTGGACCCCCTACCCGATCGAGAATATCAACGTCGGTGCGGCAATGCAGGGCTTCAGCGGTGCACATTGGCTCGGCACCGACAATCTCGGCCGTGACTTGCTCTCGTTGGTGATGAAGGGCACGCTCACGAGCTTCATCGTCGCGGCCATCGCCGTCGCCATCGGCGGGCTGGTCGGTGTGCCGCTGGGCCTTGCAGCGGCCGCCTGGGGCGGACCGGCGGAATGGACCATCCTTCGCCTCAACGACTTCCTCTTCGCCTTCCCCGCGCTGATCATCGCCATGCTGATCACGGCGCTCGCCGGGCCGGGCGCGATCAACGCCATGATCGCGGTTGGTATCTTCAACGTACCGGTGTTTGCGCGCGTGGCGCGCGGCGGCGCGCTCAGCCTCAAGACGCTCGACTACATCGCCGCGGCGCGGCTCGCGGGCATGGGCGACCTCGAGATCGCCCGCCGGCATCTGCTGCCCAATATCGCGAGCCTCATCATCGTCCAGGCGACGATCCAGCTTGCGCTCGGCATCCTCGCGGAGGCCAGCCTCTCTTATGTCGGGCTCGGCACGCAGCCGCCGGCGACCAGCCTCGGGCTGATGCTGAAGGATGCACAGACCTACGCACTTTTGAAGCCGTCGCTGGCACTAATCCCCGGGATCACCATCGTCCTCATCGTCGGGGCGCTGAACCTTGCCGGCGATGGCCTGCGCGATCTTCTCGATCCGCGGCTCCGCCGTATCGGACTGGCCCGTGGCGCTGCTTAAGGTCGACAATCTCAGCGTCTCGTTCAGCGGCCAGCCAGTGCTCGAGGGCGCCAGCTTCGCCATCGGCAAGGGCCAGCGCTTCGGCATCATCGGCGAGAGCGGCTCGGGTAAGACGATGTGCGCCCTCGCGATCATGGGCCTGCTGCCCGATGGCGCGACGACCGCCGGCACGATCGTCTTCGACGATCAGCCGATGCCCGAGAGCGAAGAGGCGCGGGCGAAACTGCGCGGCAAGCGCATTGGGATGGTGCTGCAGGAGCCGATGACTTCGCTCGATCCGCTACAGCGGACCGGCGAGCAGATTGGCGAGGCGCTGGTCCTCTCCGGCGCGATCGGCGATCTCAAGCCGCAGATCGAAGCGTTGTTCGGGGAGGTCGGGCTCGATGCGAGCCACGCCGCGCGCTATCCGCACGAGCTTAGCGGCGGTCAGCGGCAGCGCGTACTTATCGCCATGGCGCTCGCCGGCAAGCCAGACCTTCTGATCGCCGACGAGCCGACTTCAGCGCTCGACCTCATCGCCCAGCGGCGCGTGCTCGATCTGATCGGCCGGCTGTGCACCGAACGTGGCATGGCGCTGATGTTCATCTCGCACGACCTCAAGGCTGTCGCGGTGCTCTGCACGCGGATCATGGTGGTGCAGGGCGGCCACGTCGTCGAGATGAACGAGAAGACCGAGATCTTCGGCCACCCCAAGCACGACTACACCCGCGCTCTCATCGCCGCCGGCCGGCATCGCGCCAAGACGCTGATGCGGACGCCTATCGGCGGCACCGTGCTCGACGTGCGCGCTATCACCAAGCGCTACCGGCAGCCCGATGTCTCGTGGTTCGAACCGCGCCCGCCGCTGCTGGCGCTCGACAGTGTGAGCTTCGCCATCCGGGCCGGCGAGTCGCTGGCCTTAGTGGGGCCGTCAGGCTCCGGCAAATCGACGCTGGCGCGAATTATCGCGGGCCTCAACGACGCCACCAAGGGCGAGCTCGAGTTCGACAACCAGATCTATCACGGCACCGATTTGCCCCGGCTGATCCGGCGCGACATCAGCCTCGTGTTTCCGGACCCGTTCGGGAGCTTCAATCCGCGGCTGACGATTGGGGAGTCCGTCGCCGAGCCGTTGCGGCTCGAGGATCACGGCGATGCTGATGAATTGGGGAGGCGGATCGTCGAAGTGGTGTCGGCGGTCGGGCTCGCTCCGGACATGTTGAGCCGGTATCCGCGCGAGTTCTCCGGAGGGCAACGCCAGCGCTTTGCCATCGCGCGGGCGCTGATCACCCGGCCGCGGCTGGTGGTGCTGGACGAACCGGTGTCGGCGCTCGACGTCTCGGTTCGCGGCGAAGTGCTGGTGCTGCTTAACCGGCTGCGCGCCGATTTCGGCCTAACCTTCCTGATCATCAGCCACGACCTCGAGATGGTCCGCATCGTCGCCGATCGGGTGATTGTGATGGACAAGGGCCGGATCATCGAGACCGGCACGCCGGCGCAGCTGCTCGACAAGCCGCAGGAGCTGCTGACCCAGGAATTGATCGCGGCCGGCTTGCCCGATATCGGCATCGTCCCGGTGTTTTGAGGGAGGTCCGACGGCCCTAGTGGGTCATCGGTTTTCCGGCCTCATCGAAGCGGTGATACATGGTGCCGCGCGGCGAGAAGCTGAGAGTGTCTCCGGCGTGGTAGCCGGCCTTGCCGGGCTGACGCACGACCACCGGCTCGGTCGAGCCCATATCGACATAGATGTAGCTGTCGGAGCCAAGGTTTTCCGAATAGATTACCTTGCCGTTCCAGGTGCCGTCCTTGGGCACGACATCGATGTGCTCGGAGCGGACGCCGACCGTGGTCGCCTTGAACGGATCGGCGAACTTGCCGGTGAGGAAATTCATCTTCGGCGAGCCGATGAAGCCGGCGACGAACAGCGACTGCGGATTCTCGTAGAGTTCCATCGGCGTGCCGACCTGCTGCACAACGCCATCCTTCAGCACGACGATGCGGTCGGCCATGGTCATGGCCTCCACCTGGTCGTGCGTCACATAGACCATCGTCGTGTCCGCCAGCTGCTCCTTGAGCTGACCGATCTCCATGCGCATCTGCACGCGGAGCGCCGCGTCGAGGTTGCTCAGAGGCTCGTCGAACAGGAAGACCTTCGGATCGCGGACGATGGCGCGCCCGATGGCCACACGCTGGCGCTGGCCGCCGGAGAGCGCCTTGGGGAGGCGCTCGAGGTATTTGGTGAGCTGCAGCTTTTCCGCGGCCGCCCGAACCTTCTTGTCGAGATCCGCCTTTGGCGTGTTCATCAGCTTCAGCGCGTACGCCATGTTGTCGTAGACGGTCATGTGCGGGTAGAGCGCGTAGGACTGGAACACCATGGCGATGCCGCGCTTCGACGGCGCCACATCGTTGACCACCCGACCATCGATCTCGAGCGTGCCCGAGGAGATGGTCTCGAGGCCTGAGATGCAGCGCAGCAGCGTGGACTTGCCACAACCCGACGGGCCGACGAAGACGATGAACTCGCCCGACTTGATGTCGAGATTGACGTCTTTCAGGATCTCGACATTGCCGTAGCGCTTGAAGAGATTGCTGATCTTCAGTTCCGACATGCGTAGTCCTCCCATTCCTGCGCTAGCGCAGCACCCCGATATACGCCCCGAACGGCGCCAGACTCAATGTTCCCTGTGACGGCTCGCTGACAATGCCGGGCGCGCCGGACTCGATAAGCGTGTAGCTCTGCGGCACCGCGACGACCGCGGCCTTCTCGCTCATGTTGAAGACGCAATAGAGCCGCTCGGCTCCGTCTTCACGGAGGAAGGCGAGCACGCCATCGGGCGCATCCAGCGTCTTGATCGAGCCTTTCACCAACGCCGGATGGGCGCGGCGGAATTTCAGCATCGCCCGATAGTGTTCGAGCACGGAATGCGGATCGGCAAGTTGCCGGTCGACTGCCTTGGTCAGATGGTCGGCGGGCACCGGCAGCCAGGCGCGCGTGGCGGTGGTGAAGCCGCCGAGCGGCGACTGGGTCTGCCAGACCATCGGCGTGCGGCAGCCGTCACGCCCTTTGAACTGTGGCCAGAACTCGATTCCATAGGGATCGACCAAATCCTCGAAAGCGAGCTCGGCCTCGGTCAGGCCAAGCTCCTCGCCCTGGTAGAGGCAGACGGAGCCGCGCATCGACAGAAGCAGAGTGCAGGCGAGCCGCGTGAACTCGTCCTGCTGGCCATGCGTCGCCCAGCGGCTGATGTGCCGAACTACGTCGTGATTGGAAAAAGCGAGGCAAATCCAGCCATTTGGCGCCTCTTTCTCGGTGAGATCGATGGCCTTGCGAAAGTGCGACGCACTGAATTCGCCGCCGAGATAGTCGAAGGTGTAGGCCATATGGAGCTTGTCGCCGCCCGAGGTGTAGGCGGCCATCACCTCCATCTGGTGCTGGCTGTCGCCGATCTCGCCGACGGAGGTCTTGGCGCCGTATTCGTCCATCAGCGCGCGCAGGCGCTTGAGGAACTCGAGGTTCTCGGGCTGACTCTTATCGTAGAGGTGTTCTTGGAAATTGTAGGGGTTCACCGCCGGCGCAGTCGAGGCATTGAAGTCTTCCGGCTTGACCACCGGATTGGACTGCAGACCGAGCGAGTGGAAGTAGAAGTTGACCGTGTCGAGCCGCACGCCGTCGATGCCGCGCTCCAGCCAGAAGCGCATGTTGTCGAGCATCGCATCCTGCACCGCCGGATTGTGGAAATTGAGGTCCGGCTGCGAGGCGAGGAAATTGTGCATATAGTACTGCATGCGCCGGCTGTCCCAGGTCCAGGCGCTGCCGCCGAAGATCGAGAGCCAGTTGTTGGGCGGCGTACCATCGGGCTTCGGATCGGCCCAGACAAACCAGTTGGCCTTGTCGTTGGTGCGGTTGAGCCGGCTCTCGGAGAACCACGGATGCTTGTCAGAGCAATGGCTGATCACCTGATCGATGATCACCTTGAGCTTCAGTGCGTGGGCCTTTTCCAGCAGCCGGTCGAAATCGCCGAGCGTGCCAAAGATCGGATCGACGTCGCGGTAGTTGGAGACGTCGTAGCCGAAATCTTTCATCGGTGAGGTGAAGAACGGCGACAGCCAGATACCATCGACGCCGAGATCGGCGACATAGTCGAGGCGCTCAGTGATGCCCACCAGATCGCCGATGCCATCGCCATTATGATCCTGGAAAGAGCGCGGATAGATCTGATAGATCACCGCCCCGCGCCACCAGTCCCGATCAAGCACAGCCTCGCCCGCGGGCTTTTGTTCCGTCATAAGCGGCTGAGCGACCAAGTTGCCTCCCGGCGAGCAGACCGGGGCGGTTGAGCCCGCGCCGGATGGCAATTTGCCAAAACGTTTTAGTAAGCTATTCTTAGCGTCGGAGTGGACGCGCCGTCAACTCCGAGGGGAACCGCGCGGCGCACCTTTCGTCGCGCAAAACATATTGAATTTCAACGCTCTATGGGAAACAAGCCAAACCAGCCAAGCGCTGTTCCGGTCGCGTCGGGCCGCAGCGTCACGATCAAGGACCTTGCCGCGGAGCTTGGCCTGTCGATCACGACGATTTCGCGGGCGCTGAACGGCTACTCCGACGTCGGTGAAAAGACCCGCCGGCGGGTTGCGGACACAGCGCGCCGGCTCGGTTACCGACCCAATCGCAACGCCCAGCGGTTGGTGACACAGCGCACCCACAACGTCGCCTGGGTGCAGCAGGACAACGATCGGAAGTTCGTCGACCCGCACTTCGTCGAGGTCATGGCAGGCGTGCTGCGCGGCGCCCGTGCACTCAACTACGACGTCGTTCTAACGAGCGATACGCCCGAGCACGAGATGACGGTCTACGATCGTTACGTCAACGACAACTCGGTCGATGGCTTCATCGTCGACCTGCCGCACCGGAACGACCGACGCGTCAGCTATCTGCTCGATGCGGGCCGACCGTTCGTGGTGCATGGCCGCGACGGGCGCACTGGAGCCTATGGCTGGGTCGACATCGACAACTACGGCAATTTCTACAATCTTACCCGGCTGATGCTGGCCAACGGGCACCGCAACATTGCCTTCATCAATGGCGACGAAGCGTTCGCCTATGCCAGCTACCGGCGCCGTGGGGTCGCCGACGCGCTGGCCGATGGCGGCCTGCCGCAGGACGCCGTGCGCGTCTTCAATTCGCTGCATCCGATGGGTGACGCCGGTTTCAAGCTGACCGCGCTTGCCATCGCAGACCCGAAGATCACCGCAATCATCTATTCATCGACCCTCATGGCGGTCGAGGGCCACGCGGCGGTGATGCGCGGCGCAGCAAGTCGAGACCTGGCGATCGCGACGATGGATGACGAGCTCCACTACATCGACCTCACGCCGTTCGCCGGGCAATTCACGAGGGTCCGATCGTCGCTGCGCGACGCGGGCGGAGCACTGATCAACGAGTTGATCCGGCAATGCAATGAGCATGGGCCTGGTCGTGGCGTGGTGATCCCGTCGACCTTCGACGTTGCTCCCTCGCTCAATGCCGCGGCGCTCACGGAGCCTTGGTCGGCGAAGCGCCGGCAGCTCGCAGCGCAGTTGCAGCCCGCATAGAAAAGGGCCGCTCCGAAGAGCGGCCCAGTGATCGCGGGAGGTCGTTGAGACGCCCTACTTGACCGATCCGGCCAACAGGCCGCGGACGAAGTAGCGCTGGAGGGAGAAGAACACGATCAGCGGCACGATGATGGAGACGAAGGCCGCGGCGGTCAGCAATTCCCAGTTGTTGCCGTACTGGCCGAGCAGGTTGACCAGCCGCGCCGTCAGCACCTGGCGGTTGTCCTGGGCGCCGAGGAACACCAGCGCTACCAGAAGATCGTTCCAGATCCACAGGAACTGGAAAATCGCGAACGAAGCGAGTGCCGGGAAACTCAACGGCAGCACCATGGTGGTGAAGGTCTTGAAGTGGCTGGCGCCATCGATGCGGGCCGATTCCATGATCTCACGCGGCAGGCCGGCCATGTAGTTGCGCAACAGATAAATGGCGAGCGGCAGACCGAACGCGGTGTGTGCCAGCCACACTCCTGGATATCCCTTGCTTTCGAAGCCGAAGGTCGCGCCGACAA
Organism: uncultured Devosia sp.; assembly: GCA_964570695.1. Taxonomy (GTDB): domain Bacteria; phylum Pseudomonadota; class Alphaproteobacteria; order Rhizobiales; family Devosiaceae; genus Devosia_A. The sequence continues at coordinate 20,282 of CAZNAE010000027.1, read as the reverse complement.
TGTTGTAGAGCCGGAGCAGCGGGATCAGCGACATCTGCAGCGGCACCACGAGCAGGCCCACGACCACGGCGACGACGACGCCGCGGAATGGGAACTGCATCCAGGCCAGTGCGTAGGCGGCGAACGCGGCAATCATGATCGGAATGACCGTGGCCGGAATAGCGACCGTCAGGGAGTTGATGAAAGACTGCGCGACGCCGGTCGAGTTCAGCACACGCACGTAATTGTCGAAGGTGAAGCGCGGTGGGCTGCCGGTCACGTAGTAAATGCGCGGTGAACCCGAATAAGTGGGCTGTTGCGGAAAGCTCCAGACAAAGTCGCCGTTGGGCTGGACGACGATGGTGCCGCCGTCCTGCATGTCGAGCGGCTGGCCCGCCAGCGTCTTGCCGATCGTTGCGCTGGTCGCGCCATAGGTTTCGATCGTCTGGCCGGTGGGGGACTCGAAGACGTTACCCTTGATCTCCCAGTGGTCACCGGCCTGCACCGCCTTGTCGGCGGTGCCAGCGCGCGAGCCGGCCATCAGCGTCGATGGCGCCAGCGCCGTCCACCAGCCGGTGAGCGCCAGTTGATCTTTGTCGCGGACGGAAGAGATCAATAGGCCAACCGTCGGAAAGGTCCAAAGGACGACGAGGACGAGTAGCGCGACGTGCGCCGCGATACGGCCGATGTTGATTTTCGGCAACCTGATCGGCTGGCTCTCTATGGCGACAGGAGTGCTTGCGATCGTGCTCATCAGCGTGTCCCCTGCTCGGCGTTGGCGCGACGGATGTTCCAGACCATGATGGGTGTCACCACCAGCATGATGATCACGGCGATGGTCGAGCCCTTGCCGTAATCGCCGGAAATAAACATCCAGCGGTACATGTAGTTGGCGAGAACCTGCGTCTGGAATTCACCGTTGGTCATCGCATAGACGATGTCGAACACCTTGAGCACGGTGATGGTGATGGTGGTCCACACCACGACGATAGTCCCCCAGATCTGCGGGATCATAATGTCAAAGAAGATGCGGAAGCCGCTGGCGCCATCGATGCGGGCTGCCTCCAGCGTCTCCTCGGGCACGCCGCGCAGCGCCGCGCTGAGGATCACCATGGCGAACCCGGTCTGGATCCAGATCAGGATGATCATCAGGAAGAACGAGTTGAGATATGGAATGGTGATCCAGGGTTGCGCGGGCAAACCCATCGCCGTCACGATCGCGTTGAGCACGCCGATCTGGGCTATGCCGGGGCCCTTGTAGGCGTAGACGAACTTCCAGATGATCGAGGCGCCGACGAACGAGATCGCCATCGGCATGAATACCAGTGACTTGGCGATGTTGCCCCACCAAAGGCGATCGGCGAGCGTGGCAATGATCAGCCCGAACGCCGTCGAGAGCAGCGGCACGATGATCAGCCAACCGAGGTTGTTGAGAGCGGCCTGCCAGAAGCCGCTGTCGGTCAGAGCCCAGGCGTAGTTGTCGAGGCCGATGAACTGCTGGGCGTATTTGTCGAACAGCGACAGCCGCACCGTCTCAATGACGGGGTAGACGAGATAAACAACGAGGAACAGTAACGCGGGCAGTATGAAAAGCCACGGACGGATGCCGCTTCGGCGCTGATCACGGCGGGTAACCAGATCAACCGACATCGAACCGTCGGTGGCCAGAAACCGGTCGAGCAGCCAGTTGCTGCCCCAGAAGTACGCAAAGCACGCCGCCAATGCGATGGCGACTGCAATGATTGCTCCGACAATCTGTTCGACCAAAGCTCCCCTCCCCGACAGCTTGGTGCCTCGATGTCACATGAGAGCAGTGACCGAGGCGATGGACCCGGCGCGAGCGCCGGGTCCTTTAGGCTTACGAGCTTACGACTTCGGCCAAGAGGCGTCGATCGCCGCGGCGACGTCCGCAGAACTCTTGCCGTTCACGAAGTCGACCATGCCGGTCCAGAAGGTGCCGGTACCGACAGCGCTCGGCATCAGATCGGAACCGTCAAAGCGGAAGGTCGTGGCGTTCAGCAGAATATCGCCGAACTTGCGCAGAACGTCGCTCGAGTAGGTCTTTGTGTTCACCGTCTTGAGCGCGGTCAGGAACGAGCTGTTGGGCTGGGCCATCCAAATCTCGTGAGCGATCGGCGTCTCGAGGAACTGGATGAAGGCCTCGGCAGCCGGCGAGTCCTTGGTGATGGTCACCAGGTTGCCGGAGCCTTCGACCGGGTTGCCGAGCTCAGGATGAGCCTTCATCGGCGGGAAGTAGAAGAAGTCGTAGTCCACGCCCGCGGTCGTCCCTTTGGGGAAGAAGGAGGTGATGAACGACGCCTGCTTGTGCAGGTAGCACGACGGCGGCACGGTGAAGAGACCGGCCGGGCTGTCGCCGAAGTTGGTCGTCACGACCGACTTGGTGCCGCCGGCAACGTTCTTGTCATCCTTCACGATGGAGCCGAAGAGGTCCATCACGTCGGTGATCTTCTTGTCCGAGAACTTCACCTTGCCGGCCACCCAGTCGTCATAGACCTGCGGTGGCTGGGTCAGCAGAAGCAGGTTCTCGATCCAGTCAGTCGCCGGCCAGCCGGTGGCGCCGCCCGATTCGATGCCGATGCACCATGGGGTGCCGCCATCGGCCTTGATCTTGTCCTGCAGGGCCATCAGGTCTTCCCAGGTCTTGGGGACCTCGTAGCCCTTCTCCTTGAACGCGTCGGGCGAGTACCAGACCAGCGACTTCACCTCCTGCTTATAGGGGAAGGCGAACTGGTGGGACTTGCCGTCAGCGCCCGGGAACTGGCCGAGTGCCGCCCAGGACGAGCCAGCGCCGAAATTGTCGGTGATGAACTTGGTGGTCGCGTCACCGAGGTCGGTCAGCTTGCCCTGCTTGGCGAAGTCGGCGAGCAGGCCGGGCTGCGGCAGGATGGTGATGTTGGCCGGGCTGCCGGCCTGGACGTCGATGCGCGCCTGCTCTTCGTAGTTCTTGGACGAGCCGTCCTGAACGGTTACGCCGGTGGCGTCGGTGAAGTAGGCGAGCACGGCCTCCCACTGCGACTTGTCGCCCGGGTCGTTCCAGGCGTCCCAGGTGGTCAGCGTCTGGCCCGAGAGATCCTTATGGGCGTCGGCAAATTTCTGCAGCGAGTCCCAGTTAAAGTCGCCCTGCCCCTTGGGGAACATCAGGTCGACGGCCCCGGCGCTAGACACGACGCCGAGCGAAATCGCAATCGCGGAGACTCCCGCGAGGAGTGTTTTGTGCATGTAGTCCTCCCATCGCACAGTTAGGGCGCTTCGCGCCCCCGCCTTGCCTGCTTTCCCAAAACGTTTTGGTTCCAAAACGTTTTGGGGCCTGATTATCAAGCCTCGCACGGCGGTTAGCGGTGGCTTAAGGTTGCATAAAGAACCGGCGTTGCCAAGGAGGGTTCTGGGCCAATGAAGATGGCGGTTGTAACGATTGAACTGCCGCATCCGACGATCGTCCGGACGCCCGCCGCTTCATCGCAAATCCACCCATCAAGCGGCCGAGTTGGGCCGCTTGATCAGCGTGTGTTGTGCAGCATGCCCTGGAACGCGCGGTAGCTTCCCTTGGGGGTACGCATCTGCGTGGCGTAGTCGACATGCACGATGCCGAAGCGCGACGAGTAGCCCTCGCCCCACTCGTAGTTGTCGAGCAGCGACCAGGCGAAAAAGCCCCGCACATCGGCGCCCTGTTTCTGAGCATCGAGCACAGCCTTGAGGTGGCCGTCGTAGAACGCCACACGGCGCTCGTCACTGGTCTCAGACATGCCGGTCTCGGTGATATAGAGCGGCAGCTTGGTGTAGTCGCGCGAGACTCGGACCAACAGATCGGTCAGGCCTTTGGGGTAGATCTCCCAGCCGAGGTCGTTCTTCTCGAGCGTCCCGGTGACGGTGCGGATCGGGATCGAATACGCGGCCGGGTCCGGATTGTGCGCGTAAAGACCGCGCGAATAGTAGTTGATGCCGGCCCAGTCGAGCGGACGGCTGACCACATCCATGTCCTTCTGCCAATCCTTCGGCAGATATGGCGCCAGCAGATCGGTTAGGACCTTGGGATACTGGCCCTTGTAGAGGCCGCCGAGGAACCAGCCATTGAACATGGCGTCGCCGATCTCGAGCGCGCGCTGATCCTCGGGCTTGTCGCTCGCCGCCTCGGCCTTCTCGAGATTGGTTACGATACCGACATTCCGGCCACCATTGGCGCGAATGGCGTCGACCGCCGTGCCGTGCGCGAGGAGCACGTGATGCATAGCGCGGGCGCCGGCGCGCAGATCGCGGTAGCCCGGGGCGTGGCGGCCGATGATGTGGCTCAGCACCGACACGCACCACGGCTCGTTGATTGTCGCGGTCGCATGCAGCCGGTCGCCGAAGTTCTTCGCGACGAGCGCAGCATAGTCGGCAAACCAGCCGGCGATATCGCGGTTCATCCAGCCGCCGAGATCCTGCAGCGGGCTCGGCAGATCCCAGTGATAGAGCGTCGCAAACGGCTTCAGGCCGCGCTCCAGCATACCATCAATGAGACGGTCGTAGAAGTCGAGGCCGGCCTGGTTGACCGCTCCCTTGCCCTCCGGAATGAGCCGCGGCCACGCGAGCGAGAAGCGGTAGGCGTCAAAGCCGCCGTCGCGGATCAGGTCGAGGTCTTCCGGCCAGCGATTGTAGTGGTCGTCGGCGGTACGGCCGTCATCGGCGTTCTTCACGTTGCCGGGGGTTGCCGCGAAGGTGTCCCAGATGCAAGGACCGCGGCCATCGGTCTGCCCGCCTTCGATCTGATAGGAGGCAGTGGCCGTGCCAAATACGAAATTCGGCCCGAACTGGCCGCGCTCAACCGAAAACATGGAGAATATTCCCTCGACCCGACGTGGCGCCGGCTGATCCGGCGTTCAATGTAATCGATTACCTAGCAGCGCATTCGACAGGTGTCACCCGGGGCAGGTGCACGAAAATCAACTCCGGATCGCCCGGATCAAGATTGTCAACGCGGCCGCTGAGGATGAAACCGGCCTTGGCCAGCAATGCCTGCATGGCGCCGTTCGACTCGTTGGTCGACGTCCAGACCTTTGCGGCTGGCGACAAGCTGACACAATGATCGACAAGGGCGCGTCCGTAGCCACGGCGCCGGTTCGCCTCGGCGACCATGACGAACTCGATGAAAGGCTGGTGGAAGAAGCCCTCAGTGAGCACTGCAAACCCCACGACACCGCTGTCGGTGAAGGCGATTTGCACCTGCCCCCTGGCCGCCCACGAAGCCAGTTGACCACGCCGGTCCTCATCCTGCTGCGCCATCGGATCGAAGTCGCGGAGTCGCGCAATGTCGCTAAGGCCCGAGCGCTCGATACGAAACATCTCAGCGCCGAAGCGCCGGATTGCGGCTGAGGATTTCGCGCGCGATGGCACGGAAGGCGGCCGCCTGCGGACCCTGCGGATTGCTCGCCATCACCGGGCGGCCCTCGTCCGAGGTTTCGCGGATGGCCATATCGAGCGGAATCTCGCCGAGAAACGGCATGCCGAACTTTTCGGCGGCGCGGGCGGCGCCGCCGTGGCCGAAAATATCGTAACGTTTTCCGGTGTCCGGAGCGACGAAATAGCTCATATTCTCGATCAAACCGAGCAACGGGATGGAAAGCCGGCGGATCATATCTATGGCCTTTTGGGCATCAATCAGGGCCAAATCCTGAGGCGTTGAGACGATCACGGCGCCGTCGAGTTCGGCCTGCTGGAAGAGCGAAATCTGAATGTCGCCGGTGCCGGGAGGCAGGTCGACCACCAGAAGGTCGAGGCCGCCCCAGTCGGTTTCGCGGAGCAACTGGCGCAGTGCCGAGGTTGCCATTGGGCCGCGCCAGACCACCGCCTGGCCAGGTGACAGCATGGAGCCGATCGACATCGCCTTAAGGCCGTGCGCCGCGTGCGGCGTGAAGATGCCGTCCTCCCGAACCGCAGGCTTGCCCTCGATGCCGAGTAGCTTCGGGATCGACGGGCCGTAGAGGTCGGCGTCGAGGATGCCGGTGCGGAGGCCCTCGGCCGCGAACGCCAGCGCTAGGTTGGTGGCGACGGTGGACTTTCCGACGCCGCCTTTGCCGGAGCCGACCACGATGATGTGCTTGACGCCGGGGACTGGCGAGCGCGGCGCCGGCCCGGGACGGCCCTGCGCGGCGGCCTGGCCGGTCGCCTGCGGCGGCGCCTTATCGGAGGTCAGTGAGATCATGACCTTGCGGCCCGCCGCTACCGACTCAGCCGCCAGCTGCGCCGCGGCACGGGCCGGGCCGAAGGCCGCCTCCATCCCCGGCTGCACGGAAATGGCGAGCGCGACGGCGCTTTTGGTCACGATGATTTCGGAGAGGCCGGAATAACCCGCCAGCGTACCGCCGCCGGGAATCTCGACATGCGCCAGAGCGGCCTTTACCGCCCCGGCGATTTCGCTGTCAGCCACCTCAGAGGATCGACTGGCCGGTCGACTTCCAATCCTTCACGAACTGCTCGAGGCCGCTCTTGGTGAGCGGGTGGTCGGCGAGCTTGTAGATCACGGCCGGGGGAATCGTCGCGACGTCGGCGCCGGCAATGGCAACCTCGGTCACGTGGTTGGGCGAGCGGATCGAGGCGGCGAGAATCTGCGTGGTGAAGTTGTAATTGTCGTAGATCGTGCGGATCTGCTCGATGAGTTCGACGCCATCGAGGTTGATGTCGTCGAGGCGGCCGATGAACGGCGAGATGTAGGTGGCGCCGCATTTGGCAGCGAGCAGGGCCTGGTTCGGCGAGAAGCAGAGGGTGACGTTGGTCTTGACGCCCTTACCCGAGAACATCTTGCAGGCGCGCAGGCCGTCGAGTGTCAGCGGCAGCTTCACCACCACGTTGTCGGCGAGCTTGGAGAGCACCTCGCCCTCCTTGACCATCGTATCGTAGTCCATCGAGGCGACTTCTGCCGACACCGGACCGGGAACAACCGAGCAGATTTCCTTGATGACTTCCTTGAAATCGCGGCCGGATTTGGCGACCAGCGACGGATTGGTGGTGACGCCGTCGAGCAGCCCCATCTCGTGAAGCTTCTTGATGTCGGCAATTTCAGCGGTATCGACGAAGAACTGCATTTTCCCTCTCCGGATTTCTCTGTGTCTCTATAAGTTTTATCTATGCCGATTGCGGCGCACCGCAAGGCCGAAACTGGCCTTCAGCCAATCGCTGCCAGCAGATAGTCGGCCAATTCATCGACGCGATCCTCGGGGATTCCCGCGACGTTGATGCGACTGTCGTTGATCATGTAGACGGCGTCGTCTTTCTTCAGCTTTTCGACCACGTCCTGCGGCAGCCCGAGCAGCGAGAACATGCCCGAGTGGTCGGCGATGAAGTCGAAATCCTTGGAATTGGACTTGCGCTTGATCGCTTCGGCCAATTTGACGCGCAAACGCTGCATCCGTTCCCGCATCTGGTTGAGCTCGGTCTCCCACTCGGCCCGGAGCGCCTTGTCCTCAAGGATGACGCGGACGATCTCCGCGCCATGGTCCGGGGTCTGCGAGATGGTGCCGCGGATGATGTTCTGCATCTGGCTCGACACCACGTCCGCGGTCGCCGAATCCCTGGCGATCGCAATGGCGACGCCGGTACGCTCGCGATAGAGGCCGAAGTTCTTGCTCGCCGAGAACGCGATCATCGTCTCGGGCAGCGACGACGCCACTTTGCGCACACCATAGGCGTCCTGCTCGATGCCATCGCCGAAGCCGAGATAAGCCAGATCCACTAGCGGGAAGGCGCCGGTGCGCTTGAGGCTCTCGACGACGGCGTCCCACTGCGCCGGCGTCAGATTGGCGCCGGTTGGGTTGTGGCAGCAGCCATGCAACAGGACGATGTCGTCCTTGGTGAGCTTGTCGAGCACCGCCAGCATTGCCGGGAAGTCGACCTTGCGTGTCTTGGGGTCGAAATACGGATAAGTGACCGGCGTCAGGTTGGCGTTTTCCGCCAGCGGCCAGTGGTTTGGCCAGCTGGGGTCGGAGATGTAGATCTTGCCCTTCGGGCGGGCGCGGCCGAGGACGAACATCAAGATCATCAGCGCGCCGGTGCCGCCGGCACCGTTGACGCAACGGATGCGTGAAGTGTCGACGGCCCCGCCGAGGGCGAGATCGACGATCGCCGCCGAGAATTCCTTGTTCCCCACCACGCCCTTATAGGTCTTGGTTTTGGCCGCATCGTGGATGCGCTGCTCGGCCTTCTTCACCGCCGACATGATGGGGGTGTTGTTCTTGTCGTCTTTGTAGACGCCGACACCGAGGTCGATCTTGTTGGTGCGGGGATCGGCGGCGTACTCGGCCATCAGCACGAAAATCTTGTCGAGCGTAGCCTTCTGCAGGGTTTCGAACATGGTGGGATCCAGGCGGGTTTTGCGGCGCCTTTATAGGCGGCGGCAGGGGTTTTGCAACGGCGGCAATAGCGGCGTTGCTAGCGTTTTCGCTGGAAGCGCAGGACTTCCCCGTCCTCATCATCGATGCGCGAGCCGAGCAGTTCGAAGCCGCATCGGGTGAGGACCGCCTGCGACGACAGATGGGTCGGGCCGGTTTCGGCAGCGACCGCCAGCACGCGGTCGTCCGAAAATGCCCGCCGGACCAGCAGATGTACGGCGCCTGAGGCAAAGCCGCGGCGGCGGCGCTCTTCGATCACCGAGTAGCCGATTTCGACCTCGCCGGTGGTATCGGGCGGCCCCTTGAAGCCGCACGTGCCAACGAGTTCGCGAGCGCCGGCGATGTACCAGCCGCCAAAGCCAGGTTCGGTCGGATGCGCCGCAAAGAGCTTGCGCTGCCAGTCGCGGTAGGCCTGTCCGTGGGACTCAGGCGGCCAACTGGCAGGTTCGGCGATACCGAGGGCCCGGCACAAAGCCGCCGTGCCGGCCTCCTCGAGGTCCAGGAGGGCCGGTGAGGTCGCAATGATGGCAACAGGTCCGGCCGACTCGCTCAACGGGTCCATGGGCTCGGCTATGCCAACGCGGCAATCCGCGCGCAAGGGTTGACGCGCATGAGTCCGAACCGGCAAACTGCCTCTTTAGCAGCCGAGACCCACATGCCCGTCATCAATCGTGTCGCCGAATTCCAGCGCGAGATCGCTGAGTGGCGGCAGGATTTCCATCGCAATCCCGAGCTTCAGTACGACGTGCAGCGGACCGCCGGGCGCGTCGCCGAGCTGTTGCGATCGTTCGGCGTGGACGAGGTGGTGACGGGAATCGGGCGCACCGGCGTCGTCGGCGTCATCAAGGGCCGCAACGGCGGCGCCGGGAGGGTGATCGGGCTCCGGGCCGACATGGACGCGCTGCCGATTACCGAGCGGACAAACAAGCCCTATGCCAGCACCATCGGCGGCAAAATGCATGCCTGCGGCCATGACGGGCACACCGCGATGCTGCTCGGGGCCGCCAGATATTTGACCGAGACCCGCAATTTCGCCGGGACGGCAATCGTCATCTTCCAGCCGGCTGAAGAAGGCGGCGCCGGCGCGCGCGCCATGCTGCAGGACGGGCTGGTCGAGCGCTTCAAGATCGAAGAATTCTACGGGCTGCACAACCTGCCGGGTATGCCGGCTGGGCGCTTCGGCATCCGCGAGGGCGGCATCATGGCAGCGACCGATGAGTTCAACATCACGATCGAGGGCAAAGGCGGGCACGCCGCGCTGCCGCACAATACGGTCGATCCGGTGATCGTCGCGGCGCAGCTGATCCTTGCGCTGCAGACCATCGTGTCGCGGAATGTTGATCCGATGCGCGAAGCGGTGCTGTCGGTGACCATGATAGAAGCCGGCCAAGCATTCAACATCATCCCGCGAACAGTCAAGCTGACCGGCACGGTGCGGACGCTGGACGAAACGGTCCGCAAGTTCATGGAAGAGCGGCTGCGCGCGGTGACCAACGGCATCATGCAGACTTTTGGCGCTACGGCCTCGATCCACTACCGGAACGGCTATCCCGTCACGGTGAATGCCGCAGGTCCAACCGCCTTCGCGGCGGAAGTCGCGCGCTCGGTGAGTGGCGCCGAGCGTGTTGATGCGGACGCCGATGGGACGATGGGCGGGGAGGATTTTGCCTATATGCTGCAGGCCAAGCCGGGCGCATACATCTTTCTGGGCAACGGCCCTTCGACGGAACTGCACACCGACACATATGATTTCAACGACGAGATCATCCCGGTCGGGGTGAGCTATTGGTCTAAACTCGTGGAGGCGGCGCTGCCGGTCAACTGATGCGTAAACTCATTCTCATTGGCGCGATCGCGCTGCTCGCCATGCCGGCAACCGCGGCCTTCGCGGTGCCGATGTGCGACGGCCCTACGGCTCTACCTGACGGTATGAAGGACTACGGCTTCGGCAAGCAGACCGAGGAAGAGGCGGCCACCAGCTTCGAGCAGGAGCTCGTGATGAAGGGTATTCCGGCGCACCAGACGCGCTTCTGGAACAACTGCATCCAGACCTTCGTGAACGTCGATGGTCACGATGTGATGAAGTTCTACGACCCCGCGACCCTCGCGGAAATTCCCGCCAACTGAGGACATCGGCAGGCTCGCGCGGACGTGAAAATCCTGTCCGCGCGCTTGCGCCGATTTCACCAAGCTCATGCGCTTGTCACTGGCTGTGATCGCCGATCGGCGCGACGATCCTCCCCGTTCCTCCCGAACATCTGGAGCGCATGAGATGACCAAACTTTCTGCCCTCGCCCTGGTGGCGGTCCTTGCGGTCGCCGGCTTTGCGGCCTCGCCGGTGTTGGCAGCTCCGCCATCGCAAACTGTGCCGATGTGCACTGACGCCGACAATGATCAAGACGTTCTCAAGGACGGGCTCGATCAAGTGCAGCTGTCGCGCGCCGGCCAGACGATCGCCAGCCTCGATATCTGGAACGGCTGCATCAAGGTGATCTACACCAGCGCCAGCGGCCACTCTACGACGGCGTTCTATGACCCGGATACGCTGTCGCTGGTCGGCGGCAGAGACCCTGGCAAGCAGGGTTGATGCCTCTCCTTAGCCGACAAGGGGCGCGGGAACCGGAAAGCTCCCGCGCCTCTATTTTGCCCGCGGCTTGGCCCGGCGCTTGAACTCGACGCGGAGCGTAGACTCGGCGGTTTCGAACAGCATCGCGAAGCCGTTGGGTCCGAGCACGAGCCGATCCTTCTTCCGTTCGGCAGCTTGCGCCAGTGCTATCTCCGCGTCGCCTGAAAGACCAATTTTCACCGGCTCGGGCGAGAGATTGTAGAGGCAGACGATGCTCTCGGCGCCGGCGCGGCGGCGGAATGCCAGAACCGGCTCGCTGGTCGCGATAAAAGCAATATCTCCGTCGATCAGTGCCGGGTGGGCGCGGCGGAACGCCAACGCCTTGCGGTAGAACTGCAGGGTCGAGTCCGGATCGGCGTTCTGCGTCGCGACGTTGAGAATCGAGTGCTCGTACTTGACCGGCAACCAGGGCTTGCCGGTGCTAAAGCCATTGGGTGACTCGCTTTCGTCCCAGGGCATCGGTGTGCGTTCGCCGTCGCGGCCCTTGTATTCGGGCCAGAAGCGGATGCCGGGCGGATCGGTCAATTCCTCGAACAGGATGTCGGCCTGCGGCAGGCCGAGCTCCTCGCCCTGGTAGATGCAGATCGAGCCCTTGAGGGCAATGAGCATGGCGGCGGCCTGCCGCGCCAGCGCCTTCTGGTCGAGGGCGTGCTTGCTCCAGCGCGAGATGTGACGATCGACATCGTGATTGGAGAAGCTCCAGCACGGCCAGCCGTCCTGATTGGCATCGAAGAAGCGCTTCATCTTGCTGCGGAAGTGCTCGGCGGTGAATTGCGGACCGAGCATGTCGAAGGTGTAGGCCATGTGGAGCTTGTCGCCGCCTGAGGTGTACTCACCCATCAGCTTGAGCCCGATGTGGCTGTCGCCCACCTCGCCGACCGTTGTCGTGCCGGGGAACTGGTCGAGCAGTTTGCGGACGCGCTTCAGGAAATCGACGTTCTCGGGCTGGCTCTTGCCGTATTTGTGCTCCTGCATGTCGTAGGGATTGACGGCGTAGGGCAGATGCTTTGGCCGCCGCGCCGCCGGGTTGTTCCTCAGCAGCTTGTCGTGAAAGTAATAGTTCACGGTGTCGAGGCGAAAGCCGTCGACGCCGCGCTCGAGCCAGAACCGCATAACGTCGAGCACGGCGTCCTGCACGTCCGGATTGTGGAAATTGAGATCGGGCTGTTCGCCGAGGAAGTTGTGGAAGTAGTACTGGCCGCGGCTGGGGTTCCATTCCCAGGCGCGGCCGCCGAACACCGATGGCCAATTGTTGGGCGGCGAGCCGTCGCGCTTCGGATCGGCCCAGACATACCAGTCGGCGCGCGAATTGGTGCGGCTCAGCCGGCTCTCGCGGAACCACGGATGCTTGTCGGAGGTGTGGCTCAGCACCTGGTCCATGATGACCTTGAGGCCGAGCGCATGCGCCCGTTCGACCAGCGCGTCGAAATCCTCGAGCGTGCCGAACAGCCGGTCGACTTCCTTGTAGTCGGAGACGTCGTAGCCCATGTCGGCCTGGGGCGACTGGGTGATCGGCGACAGCCAGACAGCATCGACGCCGAGCGAAGCGATGTGGTCGAGCCGCCGCATGATGCCGGGCAGATCGCCGACGCCGTCGCCATTGGTGTCCTGAAAGGAGCGCGGATAGACCTGATAGATCACTCCGCCGCGCCACCATTCCCGCATGATCGTCTCCGTGCTTGCCGGCCTTTGATGCGGCGCGGCCGGGCAAAAGGCAAATCCATTTGGGCGACCGATCGTTCCCGGGGCCGTTGCGCCTAGCTTCGCGCTAGCGTAACGTACAGGTTACGGACGCATCCGCGCCGGAGGGGGAAGCAATGATCGAATTTCCAATCAACTGGTGGGCGGTGATCGTCGCCGCCATTCTGCGCCTGGTCGTCGGCAGCATCTGGTTCTCGCCGATCGCCTTCGTGAAGCCGTGGCAGAAGCTGACTGGGGTGACGCCGGAGAGCATGCAGAAGGGTCTGGGCAAGGCGATCGCCATCGACGCCGTGATGTCGCTGATCCTGTCGTTCATCCTGTTGCACGCGGTGATGTATGCGACCGGGCTCAATCCGACCTTATGGAGCGGCGCCGGCGTCGGTGCAATCAACTGGCTCGGCTTCGTGCTGGCGACGCATCTGCCGCTCTGGGCCTACGAGAACCGCTCGCTGAAACTGATCGCGATCGGGACAGGATCGAATTTGGTATCGTTCGTGCTGATGGGCGCGCTGTTTGGGCTCTGGCACTAGACCACGGCACTGGGCAGCGGTTCACCGGCAAAATGCGCATCCAGATTGGCGACGACGAGGGCGCCCATCTTGTTGCGGGTCTGGTTGGTGGCGCTGCCCTGGTGCGGCGAGAGAACGACGTTGTCGAGCGCGAACAGCGCCTCTGGGACCTGCGGCTCCTTCTCGAACACATCGAGCGCCGCGCCGCCGAGTTGCTTTGACGCCAGCATCTCGACCATCGCGGCTTCGTCGACCAGCGTGCCGCGCGCCATGTTGACCAGATAGCCTTGGGGGCCGAGCGCCGTCAGCACCTCGCGTGAGACGATCTTTTCAGTGCCCTTGCCGCCGGGTGCGATGATCAGCAGCCAGTCGGCGTCGCGCGCCATGTCGGTGAGGTTGTCATAGAACACGAACGGCTCGTCGGCCTGCTTGTGACGGCCATGATAGACGACGCGCATTTTCATCGCCTGTGCACGGACCGCGATCTCCTTGCCGATGCGACCGAGACCCAGAATGCCAAGCGTCTTGCCGTTGAGCTCGCTGAGCAGCGGGAAATTGCCGTTGGGCCAATTGCCCTGCCGAACGAACTGGTCGGCCTGCGGGATGCGGCGCGCCAAGGCGATCATCAGCCCGATGGCGATCTCGGCTACCGCGTCGTTGAGCACATTGGGGGTGTTGGTGACCCGGATATTGCGGTCGCGCGCCGCCCTGGTGTCGATCGAGTCATAGCCGACGCCGAAATTGGCGATGATTTCGAGCTTGGGCAGCCGATCCATCAGCTCCGGGCCGACATTGCCGCCGGCGATGCCACGCACCTTGCCGGCGACGGCGGCGAGCAGCGCATCGCGGTCGGTCGCCTCGTGCAGCTTGTGCACGGTGTATTTGGCGGCCAGTGCTGCCTCGCAGGTCGCGAGCAGCTTATGGGTCTGGAGAATGTCGACAGGCATGAAAAGGCTCCTCGGTTCCGTGTCTTAGCGGCTTGCCGAACACCCCGCAAATATGCAGCAATGAGACTGCGAATGGGTTTAGCCGCAGAATTGCGCTGGGAGTAATGCCGGGACCGTCCCCCTTCGACGAGATGACCAATGCGGATGGCTCCGTCCGCGAACCCTATCTGATCCTCGATCAATGGCTGAAGGAACAGCCGCCGCAAGCCCTCGGGCTGATGGCGGCGGATGCTGAGGCGATTTTCCGGCGGCTGGGCATCACCTTTGCGGTGTACGGGTCCAATGAAGGAGCCGAAAAACTCATTCCATTCGACATCATTCCGCGGATCGTCTCAGCGATAGAGTGGCGGAAGCTCAGCAAGGGTATCGAACAGCGCGTGCGGGCGCTCAATGCGTTCCTCCATGACATCTATCACCGGCAGGAGATCCTGAAGGCCGGGCGGGTGCCGGAGAAGCTGATCCTCAACAATTCGGCGTTCTGTCCCGAAATGATGGGGCTCGATCCGGCGCGCGGCATCTATTCTCACATTATCGGCGTCGACCTGGTGCGCGTCGGACCGGACGACTGGTACGTGCTCGAGGACAACCTCCGCACGCCGTCGGGCGTCAGCTACATGCTCGAGGATCGCGAGGCGATGCTGCAGCTCGCGCCGGATCTGTTCCAACGGCTGAAGGTGGCGGCGGTCGAGACCTATCCCGAAAATCTGCGGCGAACGCTCGAGAGTGTCGCGCCGGCAGGTGCCGGCTCGTCACCGACGCTCGCCGTGCTGACGCCGGGGATCCACAACTCAGCCTATTTCGAGCACAGCTTCCTCGCCGACCAGATGGGCGCCGAGCTCTGCGAGGGACAGGATCTGTTCGTCGAGAACGGCAAGGTCTACGCGCGGACCACGATGGGACCGCGGCGGATCGACGTGATCTATCGCCGGATCGACGACGATTATCTCGACCCCCTCACCTTCAAATCGGATTCGATGCTGGGCGTCCCGGGGGTGTTCGACGCCTATCGCGCGGGCAATGTGACGCTGGTCAACGCGCCCGGCACCGGCATCGCCGACGACAAGGCAGTCTATACGTTCGTGCCTGAGATCATCGAATTCTATCTCGGCGAAAAAGCGCTGCTGAAAAATGTGCCGACCTACAACTGCACCAACGCCGACGAGCGCGCCTATGTCCTCGAGCATATCGCGGAGCTGGTGGTGAAAGAGGTGCACGGGTCGGGCGGCTACGGCATGCTGGTCGGCCCGACCTCGACCAAGGATATGCACGAGATCTTCCGGCAGAAAATCCTGGCTCGGCCGGACAATTACATCGTGCAGCCGACACTGGCGCTAAGTACCTGCCCGACGTTCGTCGAGACCGGCATCGCGCCTCGACATGTCGATCTGCGCCCTTACGTCCTTGTTGGCGACCAGATCCGCATCACGCCGGGCGGGCTGACGCGGGTGGCGTTGCAGGATGGCTCGCTGGTGGTCAATTCGAGCCAGGGCGGCGGGACGAAGGATACGTGGGTGCT
>CAZNAE010000027.1:0-4523 GCA_964570695.1 uncultured Devosia sp. | reverse complement strand
CGAGCGATGCTCGGTAGAACCGCCCAAAACCTCTTCTGGCTCTCCCGCTATGTCGAGCGCGCGGAGAACATGGCGCGGCTGCTCGAGGTGGGCTACCGGATGAGCCTCACGTCGCGGCGCGAGGGCGGGGCGAGCGAGCATCTGGTGTCGATGCTGCAGGCAGCCGAGGTCGACGAAGAGTTCAACAAGAAACACAAGATTGCCGACGTTGCGAGCGTCAGCCAGTTCATGCTGTTCGACGAGACCAACCCGTCCTCCGTGCGGTCGTGCCTACTGGCCGCGCGGACCAATGCCCGGTCGGTGCGAACCGCGCTGACCACGGACATGTGGGAGAGCCTCAATTCCGCCTGGCTCGAGTTCTCGACCATCGATCCTCGCGAGACGACGGGCAGCCGCTTGCAGGAACTGCTGCAATGGGTGAAGCAGGTCTCGCACCGCTATCGCGGCGCCCTGCTCTCGACCTTCCTACGGGATGACGGCTATGCCTTCAGCCAGATCGGCAATTTCGTCGAGCGGGCCGACAACACGGCGCGCATCCTCGACATGAAATATTACGTGCTGCTGCCGCGCACCGATTTGATCGGCGGCGATGTCGATATCCAGCAATGGACGCTGATTCTCCGCGCCGCGTCGGCACATCGCAGCTATCGCCACGTCTATCACGACCGCTACAAGGCCTGGAACATCGCCGACTATCTGATCCTTCGGCCCGAAATGCCGCGCTCCCTGATCTTTTCGATCGGCTGGATCAACCGGACGCTGGACATGCTGGAGGAGATTTATGGTGGCAAAGCCGCTGGTCACGCGGCGGCAGCGGAGGTGACGGCGATGCTCGAAGGCAACTCGATGGACCGGATCTTCGCCTATGGATTGCACGAGTTCCTGACCGAATTCATCGCGCGCAACAACAAGGTCACCGAAGCACTGGCCGAGAGCTACAATTTCTACTGATGAAGATTTCCGTCCGCCACGCACTGAGCTTCGACCTCGGCACGCCGACGCGCGCCGTGCATCATCTGTTGCTGACCGCGCTGGCGACGCCACAGCAGAAGGTAGAACGCTGGTCCATCGAAATGCCCGGATTTGCCGATGCTGCGGTGTTTCGCGATGGCTACGGCAACCGCGCGCACCTGGTGACGCAACTGAAACCGGAAGGTCCGATCGACGTCGTTGTCAGCGGCATGGTGGAAACGTTCGACATGGCCGGTGTGTTGGGCAAGCTCGACTATGATCCGATGCCGGCGATGTTCCGGCGGCCGACGCCGGAGACGAAAGCCGATCCGAAGCTGATCGAAGGCCTGAAGGACGGCCCGGACCGCATCGCTCTGTTCCACGAACTTATGGGACGCATACACGCGGCCCTTGGCGGGTCGACGCAGATGCAAGCCGAAGGCACGCAGAGCCAGTCGCAGGGCAGCGGTGCCAAGCCGCAGGACTATGCGCTGGCGTTCATCGGCGCGGCACGGGCGCTAAACATTCCGGCGCGCTATGTCACCGGCTATCTGCTCGACGAGGGCGTTTCGAGCTTTCATGCCTGGGCCGAGGGCTGGGACGAACGGCTGGGCTGGATCGGTTTCGATCCGGCGATGAACGTCTGCCCGGCGGAGGACCATGTCCGGCTCGCCTCCGGGCTCGACATGACGAGCACAATGCCGATCCGCAGTGTGCCGGTCTGGGCCGAAATGCCGGCCGAGACGGTCGAGCTCACGTCTCAGGACCCCAGCACGTAAAGCCAGAAGGTGATCGTCGCGATCGAGGCAACGGTCGAGATCAAGACGACGTTGGCGGCGACGTTGACGGCGCGGTCGTAGTAGGTCGCGAAAACGAAGACGTTGATGCCGGCGGGCATGGCGGCGAGCAGCACCGCGTAGCGCGCGTATTCGATCGGAACGTGCAGGAGCGGCACGGCGAGCACGTAGACGATCGCCGGGTGGACGACCAGCTTGAACAGGCTATTGACGCTCGCCTGGGCCCAGCTCTCGGAGAGCTTGTATTCATTGAGCGCACCGCCGAGGCCGAACAGCGAGGCGGGCAGCACCGCTGCCGACATCATGTTGAGGAAGGCGGTACCGGGTTCGGGCAGCTTGACGCCGAGGCGATTGCCGAGCGCGCCGACGACGACGCCCCAGAGCAGTGGGTTCTGGACGACGCGCAGCAGCGCGACGGCCAGCGTCTTGCCGAGCGGCGCGCCGTCGCGGCGGACCAACTCCATCACCAGCATGCCAAGCGTGATCAGCATCGGCGCATGGAAGGCGATGATCGAGAACACCGTCGGCAGGGCCGCCGGGCCATAGGCGCGCTGGATCACCGGGATGCCGATCAGTACGGTATTGGTGAACATCGCCGAAAAACCGGCAGAGACGCTCTCGCCCGGTCGCTGCTTGAACACATTGCGGGCGATCAGCGCGCCACAGAGCATCGAGAACAGGGCGCCGATGTAGAATGGGATGATGAGGGCTGGATTGAACGTCGAGTTGAAATCCGAGGTCAGCATCGCCTCGCAGAGGAGGCAGGGCGTCGCGAAATTGTTGACGAAAGCGACGAGGCCCTTGGTGCCCTCGACCGGATAGAGCCGGAAGCGGACCGCCAGGAATCCCAAGGCGATGATCGCAAAGACCGGGATGATGACGTTGAAAATGTCGAGCATTGGGGCCGGCAGAAGGATTTTGTCCTAGAGGCCCTACGTTCATCTTGCGGTCAAGCGCCGCAGGGCAGATTTGTGCGACCGGCCAGTTGCATGACCGGGCTGCGGGCGATAACCAACTTCTCAGGGAATGACCGGTTCTATGGCGAAACGCGACAACATCACCGACGTCTTCGTGATCGGCGGTGGAGTCAATGGATGCGGCATTGCCCGCGACGCCATCGGGCGCGGCTATTCAGTGTTTCTTGCCGAAATGGGCGATCTTGCCTCCGGCACCTCGTCGGCCGCGACCAAGCTGGTGCATGGCGGGCTGCGCTACCTCGAATATTACGAGTTCCGGCTGGTGCATGAGGCGCTGGCCGAACGCGAGGTGCTGTGGGCGATGGCCCCACACATCATCTGGCCGATGCGGTTTGTGCTGCCGCATCACAAGGGCCTCAGGCCCGCTTGGTTCCTGCGGCTCGGGCTGTTCGTCTACGACCACATCGGGGCGCGGAAGCTGCTGCCGCCGACCAAGACGCTGGACCTCCGGACCAGCCCGCTCGGCCGTCCACTCAAGGACGGCTACGCCAAGGCCTTCGAATACTCCGACTGCTGGGTGGACGACGCGCGGCTGGTGGCACTGACGGCCCGCGACGCGGCGGACCGCGGGGCGGTGATCCGGACGCGAACGAAGGTGCTGTCGGCGACGCGCGAAGACGGGCTCTGGACGATCCGGATGGAGGACCTTGCGACCAAGCTCAAGGGCTCGGTGAAGGCGCGGCTACTGGTCAACGCGGCCGGTCCCTGGGTCGACGAGGTGCTGCGCGGCGCGCTCGGCAAGAACGACGCGCACAATGTGCGGCTGGTCAAAGGCAGCCACATCGTGGTGCGGAAGCTGTTCGACCACGACCGGGCGTATTTCTTTCAGAACAAAGATGGCCGGATCATTTTCGTCATTCCGTACGAGCGGGACTACACGCTGATCGGCACGACCGACCTCGACTTCACCGGGGAGCCGAAGGACATCCGGATTTCCGAGGAAGAGACGCAGTATCTGCTTTCGGCCGCGACCGAGTATTTCGAGAAGCCGGTGACCTGGCAGGACATCGTCTGGACCTATTCCGGCGTGCGGCCGCTGTTCGACGATCATGCCAGCAAGGCGCAGGAAGCCACTCGGGACTATGTGCTGAAGGTCGATGGCGACAAGGACACCGGCGCCATGATCAATGTGTTCGGCGGCAAGCTGACGACGCACCGGCGGCTGTCGGAAGAAGTGGTGACGCGGATCGAGAAGGTGCTCGGGGCAAAGGGCAAGCCGTGGACCAAAGGCTCCAAGCTTCCCGGCGGCGACTTCGGGCCGCAGGACTTCGACCACGAGGTGGAAAAGCTCAACGACCTTTATCCGAATCTCGCCGACAAATTCCTGCGGCGGCTGGTGCGGCAGTACGGCACCCGTGCCGCAGTGCTGCTCGGCGGCGCGACGCGGCTGCAGGAACTCGGCGACTCGTTCGGCGCGGACCTTACGGGACGCGAGGTGGACTATCTCGTCGACAATGAATGGGCGCGGACAGCCGACGACGTGCTGTGGCGGCGCACCAAGCTTGGCCTGCGCGTCGGGATCAGCGACAAGGCGCGGCTCGAGACGTACATCCAGACGCGGCTGAAAAAGGCCCAGAAATGAGCGGCTATATCCTCGCGATCGATCAGGGTACGACCTCGAGCCGAGCGATCGTCTTCAACGACCTGCAGCAGATCGTCGGCTTGGGCAAGATGGAGTTCACCCAGCACTTCCCGGCGTCGGGCTGGGTCGAGCACGTGCCGGAGGAAATCTGGGCGACCTGCCTGTGGGCGTGCAAGACGGCGATGAAGAAGGCCGGCATCACGGCCGCAGAGATCG
>CAZNAE010000026.1:0-30678 GCA_964570695.1 uncultured Devosia sp. | reverse complement strand
GGCGCGCTCGAGAGCGTCATCTATGTGGTGCGCGGCCACGCCCGCATGCGCTGGGGCGACCATCTCGAATTCGTCGCCGACGCGTATCCGGGCGATTTCATCTTCGTGCCGCCCTTTGTCCCGCACCAGGAGATCAACGCCGACCCCAGCAAGCCGCTCGACTGCGTCCTCGTCCGCTCCGACAACGAGGCCGTGGTCGTCAACATCGATAGCATCGAGCCGGTCGAGCCGCCGGAGGCAGTGTACTGGGTCGATCCGATTCACAAGGGGAAATAGGGCAGGGGCGGACCTCGTCCTTCGGCAAGCTCAGGATGAGGTCCTGACGGGCGTCGGGTCTCGGTAGTCCTCATGGTGAGCCTGTCGAACCACGAGGGCGCGGCTCGATCGGGCCTGAAAGTCACGGCTCACAAATATCTCCTGCTCGCCTCTTGCACATCTTCACCTCGCCCCCATCTAGCCCAAACCCGGGGAGGTACGCGGCGCTGGAGAGGACCAGCGCCGGAAAAAATCAGCCGTCAGTGTCGATCTGCCCGCATCTCGCTCGTCGAGGTGGCAGGTGAGCGTTTCGCTGCTGACACGGTCTGGCAGGAGCCCCCGTTACACCTATGCAATCGACGACGGTAAAGTATTCGCTTAAGTGTCTTCCCCTCGCCACAAGGTTCTGGTAGGTGGTCCCGCTCCGATCGGTGCGCGACTAGGTACCGGCCTCGAAAGTTCCGAAAGGTAGCTCGTTATGACCTCCGAAACCCTCGCCCCCGACGCCAATTTCGCTGAGCCGGCGCACCCCGCCAATGCGGCGCGCAACAGCCTCGTCATCAATCTGCTGCTCGTTTCGGCTTTCGTGCTGATGCTCAACGAGACGATGATGAACGTCGCGATTCCGACGATCAAGGATTCGCTCGGCGTCACCCCGGCCGGCGCGCAGTGGCTGACCACGGCGTTCCTGCTCACCATGGCAGTGGTCATCCCGGTGACCGGCTTCCTGCTGCAGCGGCTCAACACCCGGCCGGTCTTCGTCCTGGCGCTGTCGCTGTTCTCGGCCGGCACGGCGCTGGCGATCGTCTCGCAGAGCCTGCCGCTGATGATCGTCGCCCGCGTCATCCAGGCCTCCGGCACGGCGGTGATGATGCCGCTCTTGATGACCACCGTGATGACGCTGGTGGCGCCTGAGAACCGCGGCAGGATGATGGGCAATATCTCGATCGTCATGTCGCTCGCCCCGGCCATCGGTCCGGTGGTCGGCGGCACGATCATTCATTTTCTGCCCTGGCAGTTCCTCTTCATCTTGGTGCTGCCGATCGCGCTCATCTCGCTCGGCCTTGGCCTCAGGCTGATGGTCAATGTCACGACGCCGCGTTATGCGCCGCTCGACGTCTTCTCGGTGATCGTTTCGGCCTTCGCGTTCGGCGGCCTGGTCTACGGGCTTTCGGCCTTCGGCACGCCCGGCGGCGTCGATCCGCTGTTTTCCTGGGGGCCGCTCGGCGTCGGCGTTGTGGCGATGGCGATCTTCATCACGCGGCAGCTGATGCTGCAGAGGAAGGATGCGGCGCTGCTCGATCTGCGCACGTTCAAGTCCTACAACTTCACTGTGGCCAACATCATGTTCGTCATCGCCATGGCGTCGATGTTCGGCGCCATCGGTCTGCTGCCCTATTATCTGCAGGACGTGCTGCATCTCGACGTCCTCTACATCGGCGGCATCCTGTTGCCGGGCGGTTTGCTGATGGGTCTGCTGGGACCGTTCGTCGGCCGGCTCTACGACAAGATCGGCGCAAAGCCGCTGCTCATCCCCGGTATCATCATCGTCTCGGCGGTGCTGTGGGCCGGTACGCAGCTTTATTCAAACACGCCGTGGCAGGCAGTGCTGGTGGTCTACACCATCATGTGCGTCGGCTTCGCGCTGCTGTTCGGGCCGCTCTTTACCCTCAGCCTCGGCTCGATCAAGCCGCAGTTCTACTCGCATGGCTCGGCGATCCTTGGGTCGGTGCAGCAGGTGGCGGGCGCGGCCGGCGTGGCGCTCTTGATCTCGGTGATGTCGGCGAAGCAGGCGGCGAGCCTCAACGCCGGTGCGGGGGCGGAGGACGCGCTCGCCGCGGGCATCCGGGCAGCGTTCCTGATCGCCGCCATCGTCTCACTGCTGGCCGTAGCGACGGTGTTCTTCTTCAAAAAGCCCGAGCCGCAGGCACCGGGCGGCTGGGGCGGCGGCCACTAGCGATCCATACGAACAGGCGGCGCTCAGATCTCGGTCTTGAGCGCCGCAAACGCTTCGTCGAGGCACTCGACGATGGGGCGCCTGCCCCCCTCGCTGAGCCAGGCCTCGACGGCAATCTTGAGGCAGCCGATCGACACCATGGCGACGATCTGGAGGCCCTTGCGGCGGGCCGGGTCGGGGTAGAGCTCGGTCAGCAGGCGATAGAGCCCCTGCGTCTGGTGCTCGAAATGCCGTTCCTTCTTCGCCTTCAGCGTCTCGGTCGAGCGCATCAGGCCATCGAGCATCATGAAATTGTGGTTGGCAAACATCGGCGCCAGACCGACGAGCGCCGCCTGCACCGCTTCCAGCGGCTCACGGCCGGGCGCCGCGGCGATCACTGCACCGCGCATCGCCTCGTCGGCGCCATCCTGCCAGGCCAGGACGATGTCCTCTTTGGCGGGGAAATAGGCAAAGAACGTCCGCCGCGAGATGTCGGCCGCCGCCGCGATGTCGTCCAGCGTCGTCGCCTCGATGCCCTTTTCGAGAAACAGCCGCAGCCCGGCATCGACGATGCGCTGCCGCGTGCTCTGGCGCTTTCTCTCGCGAAGTCCCAACTCTGTCGTCACGCGTCCTCTATGGCATGCAGATTCACCGCTTGCAAAACTGCACCTAAGGTAATATCACATTAAATGCATAATTGCACTGGAGGTATATAATGGCCTGGACCGCAGCAGACATTCCGCCGCAAGCCGGCCGGCTTGCCATCGTCACCGGGCCGACCGGCCTCGGCTACGAAACGGGGCTGGCTCTGGCTCGTGCCGGCGCCGAGGTGATCCTTGCCGGCCGGAGCCCCGGTCCAGCCAACGAGTCGCTGAACCGGATTCGGGCCGCTGTTCCTGGCGCAAAAATCCGCTTCGAGATGCTGGACCTCGCGAGCCTTGCCTCGGTCAAATCCTTCGCCGACAAGCTCCTTGCTGAGGGGCGGCCGATCGCCATCCTGGTCAACAATGCGGGCGTTATGATGCCGCCGACGCGCAAGACCACCAAAGACGGTTTCGAGCTGCAGTTCGGTACCAATTATCTCGGTCATTTCGCGCTGACCGCGCAACTGCTGCCGCTGCTCCGGCAGGGACACGCGCGGGTGGTCAATCTCTCGAGCATCGCGGCCAATCCGGCGTCGATCCATTTCGACGATCTGCAGTTCGAGAAGGCGTATCGTCCCGACCCCTCCTACGGGCAGAGCAAGCTCGCGATGCTGATGTTCGGGCTCGAACTCGAACGGCAAAGCAAGGCGCACAATTGGGGTATCACCAGCATGCCGGCACATCCAGGCGTCGCCAGAACCGATCTCATTGACAAGGGGCCGGGCGCGACGAGCCTCTTCGGCGTTGTTAGCCGGCTGCTGCCGTTCGTCCTTCAGCCGGCGGCGCGCGGCGCCCTGCCGCAATTGATGGCAGCGACGATGCCGGGCGCGGTCCCGGGTGGCTACTATGGCCCCGATGGGATGGGCGGCATGCGCGGCAACCCCAAGCGCATTGACCCGCCGCGGCAGGCCAACGACCTCGCCGTCGCCAAGCGCCTCTGGGATGTCTCAGAACAGCTCTCCGGCGTCAAGTTCGCCTAGCCAGCCGCTCGAATGCGGTCGGCGTGGGCCAATCGGCCAACCGCCGCATGATGGCGTCGACGCACTGTTCGGGCGTCGACTGCGACGTATCGAGTTCGAGATCGTAGATGCCCGGCAAGTGCACCGCGTCCTGCCAGCGGCGCACCGGCTCGGGCACCGTGTCGCCCGCGGCATAGTACCCGCCCTGCGGGTCGGCATTGCGCCGCGCCATGATCGTCTCGATCGGGCAATGCACGCCGACGAACAAGACGGGCAATCCGCTCAGCCGCCGGACCGCATCGGGCAGGATGCCGAGCGGGCTCGAATAGCCGTCATGGATGCCGAGGTCACTGACGACATGGGCGCTTCGTGCCATCGCGGCGAGGGTGTCGAACAGCGTTCCATAAAGCTGCCGGATCGTCGGCTCGAGGTCAGGCCGTTCGCCGCCGGGCCGGAGCCCGATGCCCGGCTGCAGATGCGCCGGCGTTATCGCCATGAAGGCGTCGACGCCAAAATTGAGCCAGAGGCGATCAGTCTGTGCCAGCATCGCCCGGGCAATCGAGGATTTGCCCGAACGCGGCGCGCCGTTGAGGAGGACGATGCGGCCAGTCATAGCCGGCCCGCTCGCCGTCGGCCGGCGGTCAGGCGCGGCGGCGGTAGGTCCACCACAGCGCGACGATGCCGACGATCAGCAGCACGATGCCGACCCAGAGCCACTGGCTCTGTCCGGACATCGCCGAGCCCGCCAGCATGTTGGAGCCCTGGGCAATCCAGAGGCCGCCAACGAGAATGAGAATGATGCCAATGATGGTTCCGGCAATACGCATGTGTTGTGTCTCCTAAGGACACAACGTCAGGCCGCGCGGTTTCATCCGCAAGACCGCTCACGCCTTCGTTTTCGCCCGCTCGATCGATTCGAGAATGACGCGTCGGGCATCGGCGGAATCGCCGACGTGGCTGATCTTCGCCCATTTGTTGGGCTCGAGATCCTTGTAGTGGGTGAAGAAGTGCTTCACCCGCTCGACCTGGATCGGCTGCACATCGGCGATGTCGTGCATGTTGTCATACATGGCAGTGAGCTTGTGCACCGGCACGGCGAGGATTTTTTCGTCCTGCCCGCCATCGTCTTCCATGAACAGTACGCCGAGCGGCCGGCAGCGCACCACGGCTCCCGGCACCAGCGGGCGCGAGTTCATCACCAGCACATCGAGCGGATCACCGTCGCCGCAAAGCGTATGCGGGATAAAGCCGTAATTTCCGGGGTAGCGCATCGGCGTATAGAGGAAACGGTCGACGAACAGCGCCCCCGAGGCCTTGTCGATCTCGTATTTGATCGGCTCGCCGCCAAGCGGCACCTCGATGATGACGTTGAGGTCGTCGGGCGGGTTCTTGCCGATGGGGATGGCGTCGATGTTCATATGCCGGGGCTTTCGGAAGGGCGGAGCAGGGTCCGGCCTTGTCGCGCGAAAGCGGCTGGCAAACAAGCTAGACGGCCCGCATCGCCCCCATGCAGGGCCTCAGGCGCGCGCCATCTGGTTGCGCAGGATAGTCCGCTGCCGGGCCGACACGCCGATCAGCTCGGCGATCCGCCAGACCATGTTGTCTTCGAGCTCGTGGTTCTTCCTGTCGGCAAAAACCACCTGCCACATCATGCGGATGATCTCGATCCGCTGCTTTTCGTCGAGCTCGGAAAGCGCGGAGGTGAAGCGGTAGAAATCGACGGCGTCGTTGTCGCGCTGCGTCGCCTCGACGATGAGCCGGTCGACCTCGGCCTCGTCGAGCGCATAATGATCCATCAGCGCTCCTTTGACGGCGACACGTTCCACGTCATCGACCGAGCCATCGACGGCGGCGAGATGCACCAGCAACGCCGCGACGGCGAGCTTTGGCTCGTCGTGCAGATCGGCGGGTTCGTTCTGGGTAAAGAGGCGGGAAATGGCCTCGAACATGTGAAGTCTCCGGGTGTTGGCGCACAGATAATGCGGAACCCCTGCCTTTCGGAAGGCATGGACGTTGGTCTCACGCGCTGTTGAAGCCAAGCGGGGCGTTTGCGCCACATCGCGGCTCTCGCGAAGACTCGGCTTGACTCAGGAGCCGAGTCTGTTGTTCTCTGTTTGTTCTGGTTCATCAACAGGAGGGCCTTCACATGCAGGGCCTTTCAAAACAGCGGGCCCTCGAAAGTTTACGAGCCCGCATCGAAAACATCGAGAAACGTCCACCGCTGGCGGGGATCGTCCGGGTCGATGCAGTCGAGACCCATTTCGCCCTGCCTGCCGGCATGCTGCATGAGATTTTTACCGACACCCAACGCCACGCGGCCGCGTCTCTCGGCTTTGCGCTTGGTGCTGTGCGGAGCATGCTGACGGCAGAACGCCCGGTGCTGCTCTACCTGCAGCTTCGCAATGAAACGCAGGAAGCCGGGCTGCCCTATGGCGCCGGGCTCGCTTCCTTCGGTCTCGATCCCGAGGCAGTCATCCTCATTCGCCCCGAGACCGTCATGGAGCTCTTATGGGCGGCCGAGGAAGCGCTGGCCTGCACCGCCGTCGCTGCGGTGATCGCGGATATCGGGTCAGATCCCAAGGCTCTGGATTTCACCGCCAGCCGGCGGCTCGGCATGCGGGCGACTGAGAACAAAACGACGTTTCTGCTGCTGCGCTATGGGCTCGGCCGCACTGCCAGCGCGGCGCGCTTCCGATGGCATTTGATGCCGGCGCTTAGCGCCATGGTCCCATTCGATCCGCGCGAACCGGGTGAGAGCCGATGGCACCTCACGCTTGAGAAGGGGCTGCGGCAGGGAAAACCGAACGGCGAGTGGGTATTGAGTTGGACGAAAAATGGCTTCGCTCTCATGGACGGCCCGGACACAGACAGAGCTGCTGGCGCAGCGGCGCTTCCTCGCATTGTTCCTGCCGCGCTGGGCGACCGATTGTTTAAAACGGCGTGATTCGGTCCTTGCCCAGTCGACGCAACCGCTCGTCCTCTACGAAAAGCAGAAGGGCGCCATGCGCATCGCGGCGCTCGATCTTGCCGCGGCCCGCAAGGGACTGAGCCTCGGGCAGGCTTTGTCCGATGCCCGGGCGCAGGTTCCCGGCCTTGAGGTGCGCGAGATCGATCCGCCTCTGCTCGAAACCGTGTTCGCCGATTTTGCCGACTGGCATTCCTACGCCAGCCCGATGGTTTCCGTGCTGGCCGACGCAGCGCCTTATGGCGATCTGGTGCTCGACATCACCGGGGTGAGCCATTTGTTCGGCGGCGAACAGGCGATGCTCGAGACAGTCACCAGCCGGTTGCGCGGGCTGGGCTTTTCGGTGATCGGCGCCATCGCGCCAACCATCGGGGCGGCCTGGGCGATGGTGCATTGCAACCAGGAACGGATACTCGACGGCGCGATCAATGAGGCTGTTTCGGAACTCCCCGTTCCGGCGCTGCGCCTCAGCGAAGAACAGATCGATGCCCTGCTGCAGCTTGGACTGAAGCGTATCGGTCAGCTTTACGGCCGCGACCGCAAGGCGTTGCAGGCCCGCTTCGGCGAAAGCCTGCTGCTGCGTCTCGACCAGGTCCTGGGTTTCCACGAAGAGCGAATGACCCCCCGCCTGTCGCTGGTCGAGCGTTTCGTGGAACGGCGTTTTGCCGATCCCATCGGGCTGATGGATGACGTGCTGATGTGCGCCCACGACCTGGCGGTAACACTGGCAATCCGGCTCGAGGCCGAGGGCCTCGGCGCCAAGACGTTCCATCTCTTCCTCTACCGGGTCGACCACAAGGTTATGACCTTTTCGGTCAATGCCGGCCGGGCGACCCGCGATGCCGACCATATCGGGCGGCTGTTCGCGCACCGGGCCGAGCGGCTCGAGGGGGATTATGACGCCGGCTTCGGCATCGATATGATTCGCCTTGCCGCAAGTTCGGTGTCTGAACTCGAGGCGGTCCAGACCGGCGCATTCGAGGCCGATAGTGGCGCCCAGACCCTGGAGCGGCTCTATGACCGGATGACCAGCCGGCTCGGTCCGCTCGCGGTCGTTCGGCCGAAATTTGTCAACACGCATATTCCGGAACAGGCCGTGCGGCTCGAGCCGGTGATCGCTCGGACCGCCGATGATCCGCAGGCGCGTCCTGATCCGAACCTGCCGCGACCGCTCCGGTTGCTGCCGATGCCGGAGCCGATCCGGGTGATCGCGCAGGTTCCGGATGGACCGCCGGCCAGCATGGTCTGGCGGCGTGTCAGCTATCGCTTCGCCAAGGCCTCGGGTCCCGAGCGGATCGCCGCGGAATGGTGGATCGGCAAGGCGCTGCCGATCCTCACCCAGGCGACCGAGGCCTTCGCCATCCAGGAGGGCAAGCCGGAGGCTTATTTCGACGAAGGCCGGGCGGTGCGGGATTATTACGTCGCCGAGGATGAGTCCGGCCGCCGTTTCTGGGTGTTCCGCGAAGGCCTCTATGCGGCCGACCTCTTGCCTGCATGGTTCCTGCACGGGCTGTTCGCATGAGCCCAAACGTCGTGTCCTTCCCGCCGGGCATCGCACGGCCGTCGCCGGCCCCACCCTATATCGAGCTCATCAGCACCTCGAACTTCTCGTTCCTGCGCGGCGGCTCGCATCCGGAGGAACTGGTCAGCGCCGCGTCGGCGCTCGGTCTCGACGGACTGGGCCTCTGCGACCGCAACAGCTTTGCCGGCGTGGTCCGCGGCTTTCGGGTGTTCCGCGATCTCGCGCTGCCGCCGGAGCGCTTCCGCTATCTGGTCGGTACGCGGCTTTGTTTCGATGACGGCACGCCCGACATCGTCGCTTATCCGACCGACCGCAACGCCTATGGCCGGCTCTGCAAGCTGCTGAGCACCGGCAATCTGCGCGACGGCAGCGAAAAGGGGGCGGCGAAGCTGAATTTCCCCGATCTGCTGCGTTTCGCGGACGGCCAGCTCTTCATCCTCATCCCCGATGAAACGGACTGGACAAAAACCGAGACGACCCTTGTAGAACTTATTGCCCAGGCGCGGGGCCGCGTCTGGGTTGCGGGCGCCTGCCGCTTCGGCGGTTCGGATCGCCGCCGGCTCAACCAGATCGCCGATCTCGGCCGCCGCCATGGCGCGCCGATGCTCGCTACCAACGACGTGCTCTATCATATCCCGGATCGCCGCATCCTGCAGGATGTCGTCACCTGCATCCGCGAGCATCTGACGATCTTTGAGGCCGGCCGCCGGCTCGAGCAGAATGCCGAGCGGCACCTGAAGCCGGCGTCGGAAATGGTGCGACTGTTTCAGGAGCACCCGGAAGCTCTCGCCCAAACCATCGCCTTCGCTGACCGCATCGGCTTTTCGCTCGACGACCTCCGCTATAATTATCCCACCGAAACCGTCGGCAATGGTGAGACGGCGCAGGAGACGCTGGAGCGCCTCACCTGGGCCGGTGCCGACCACCGTTACAAGAACAATATTCCAGACAAGGTCAAGAAAACGATCTGGGCGGAACTCTGTCTCATCGCCTACAAGCAGTACGCGCCCTACTTCCTCACCGTGCACGATATCGTGCAATATGCGCGGTACGATCGAAAGATCCTCTGCCAGGGACGCGGCTCGGCCGCCAATTCGGCCGTCTGTTTCTGTCTCGAAATCACCGAGGTCAATCCCGAGAAAGCCGAGTTGGTGTTCGGCCGCTTTCTTTCGACCGAGCGCGACGAGCCGCCCGACATCGACGTCGATTTCGAACACGAGCGGCGTGAGGAGGTGATGCAATATGTCTACGCCAAATATGGCGGCAACCACACCGGGCTGACCGCCAATGTCATCACCTATCGGGGCAAGAGCTCGATCCGTGAAGTCGCCAAGGTGTTCGGCATCTCCGACGACGTCATCGCGGCGCTCAACCAGATGCACTGGGGTGGCTCTGTGGCGTTCAAGCAGGAGAGCCTGAAGGACATCGGCCTCAATGCCGACGAGCCCACTTTGGCTCGGGCGCTCGAATGCGCCCGCGCCCTGCATGGCTTTCCGCGCCATCTCAGCCAGCATGTCGGCGGCTTCGTCATCACCCGCGACGAGCTCGACCATCTGGTGCCGATCAGCAAGACCGCGATGGAAAGCCGCACCATCATCGAATGGAACAAGGACGATATCGATACGCTCGGTATCCTCAAGGTCGATGTCCTGGCGCTCGGCATGCTGACCTGCCTCAGGCGCTGCTTCGAGCTGATGCATGTGCACTATGGGCAGGACATCAAGCTCAACGATCTGCAGAACGAGGAGCACGATTTCCCCGAGCGGGCGGTCAACGTCTACAAGATGACGCACCGCGCCGATACGATCGGGGTGTTCCAGATCGAGAGCCGGGCGCAGATGTCGATGCTGCCGCGGCTCAGGCCGATGAAATTCTACGATCTCGTCATCGAGGTGGCGATCGTCCGGCCCGGCCCGATCCAGGGCGGCATGGTGCATCCTTATCTCAGGCGTCGGATGAAGCTGGAGGAGCCAGAGCCGCTTGGGCCTGCCCTCGAGGCCGTGCTTGAGAGGACCCTCGGCATTCCCTTGTTCCAGGAGCAGGCGATGCAGATCGCGGTGGTTGGCGCTGGCTTCACGCCCGGCGAGGCCGACGGCCTCCGGCGCGCCATGGCGACCTGGCGGCACAATGGCAAGATCCACGAATTCCGCGAGCGCTTCATCAACGGCATGCTCGGCAACGGCTACGAGAAAGACCTTGCGGAACGCTGTTTCAAACAGATCGAGGGATTTGGCGACTATGGCTTTCCGGAAAGCCATGCGGCGTCCTTCGCGCTCCTCGTCTACGCGTCCTGCTGGCTCAAATGTCACTACCCCGACGTGTTCGCCTGCGGGCTCCTTAACAGCCAGCCGATGGGGTTTTACGCGCCCGCCCAGATCGTGCGCGACGCCATCGAGCACGGCGTCGAAGTCCGTCCGGTCGACATCAACAGATCCGAGCTCTGGCACATCCTCGAAGACGGCTCGCCGGCGCGCGAACGTGTGTGGGATCGTCATGCCGAGATGCGCGACGACATCCGTGCCACCAAGGCGATCCGGCTCGGCTTTTCGCAGGTAAACGGGCTGAAGCAGGATCACGTCAACCTCATCGTGGCGCGCCGCGGGCAGGGTTATGCGTCGATCCGCGACCTCTGGCTGCGCACCGGCCTTGGCCCGGCTGTGCTGCAAAAACTTGCCGAGGCCGATGCGTTCTCGGAGTCGCTCGGCCTCAACCGCCGTGATGCGCTCTGGGCCATCAAGGGGCTGATGGGCACCGACGGCGCCGAAACCCTGCCGCTGTTTGCCAAAGCTGGACCACCGATCCGCCGTATCGACACCCATGCCGATCTGCCCCTTATGTCGCCGGGCGAGGCGGTGGTGCACGACTACCGATCGCTGACGCTGTCGCTGAAGGCGCATCCGGTGAGCTTCGTGCGGCCGCTGCTCGAACGCCGCCGCATCCTGCCGGCCGACCAGCTTGGCAGCCACCGCAACGGCGAGATCGTCGAGGTGGCCGGGCTCGTCCTCGTGCGGCAGCGGCCGGGTACCGCGAGCGGCATCATCTTTGCGACACTCGAAGACGAGACCGGCATCGCCAATGTCGTGATCTTCCGCAAAGTCTTCGAGGACAACCGCAAGGCCGTACTCGGGTCGCGTATGCTGTCGGTGCGTGGCCAGTTGCAGATCGAGGGTCTGGTGATCCACGTCATCGCCCGGCAATTTACCGACATGACGCCGGATTTGCTGAAGATCGCGTCGGGCCATGATCTCGGCGACGGAGTTCTGGCGCGTGGCGACGAAGGTCGGGCCGGCCCGCAACCGGGACGCGACGCGGCGGCTATCCGCCGGCTCGAGGCGGCGGAACGCCAGGCGCGTGCCGCATTACCGGGCGGCCGTAATTTCCATTGAGCCTAGCCAATCAGCCGGTCGATCTCACCCGCCAGCTTCACATCCTTGTCGGTCACGCCGCCGGCGTCATGCGTGGTCAGCGTGATCGAGACCTTGTTGTAGACGTTCGACCATTCGGGATGATGGTTGGCGGCCTGAGCGAGAAGCGCGACGCGGGTCATGAAGGCGAAGGCTTCGGAGAAGTCCTTGAATTTGAAGTCACGGCGGAGCGAGTCCGCTCCCGCGTCATAGGTCCAGGACGTGAGCTTTGTCAGTGCGGTGTCCCGCTCGGCTGTCGTTAGTTTGGTCGCCATGAGAACCTCTGTCGCCGGACATCCGGCGGAGGACAATGCCGCGTCAGGCTAGCACGTTCCCCCGCCTGCTGGTTCGCTATGCCGCGAGTTGCGCTGCGTCGCCCGGCACGATGCGGGTCACCGTGCCGCGTTCGACACCGTTGAGATCGCGATAGGCGATACGGCCGGGTTCGGCATCGATCTGCCAGCCGGCGCTTGGTCCGTCGCGCCAGTCGACGTGATAGCCGGTCGGTGTCAGCCGCCATCGGCCGGTCCGCCGAGTGCCGTCAGGCAGCGCCATATGCGCCTCGGACGCGGTTTCGTAGTAGATGGCGAATTCCTGACCGGGCCCAACCGCGAGATAATGCGTTGTCCCGGTGAGCAGGATGGCGAGAGTGTTCTGGTCCGTAATGAGCATGGGAAACCTTCAAAACAAGGGTGGAGGACGTATCTGGACTATGGTAGTCAAGTCACTTGACGGCATCTATGCCGACTGGAGCATATAGTCAAGATGCTTGACGATAGTGATCTCGCGTCGATCGACCATATCGGCATCGCGTTGCATCAGGCGGCGACCGAATGGCGCCACAGCTTTCGAAGCGAAATGGCGGCGCGCGGCTATCCCTGGCACCTCAATGCCAGTGGCGAAGTGCTGGCGCATCTGGGGCCGTCCGGCGTGTCGCAGACCGCGCTGACCGAACGCATGGGGCTTTCCAAGCAAGCGGTGCAGCAATTGCTCGACCAGCTCGAGGCCGATGGCGTTGTGCGGCGCGAGACCGATCCAGCCGATAAGCGGGCCAAGCGCGTGGTGCTCACCGACCTCGGCCTGCGCGATTTCGCCGAGCGCAACCGGGTGAGGCGCGAGATCGAGGAGCGCTACCGCGACAAGCTCGGCAAGAAGCTCTTCGCCAAGCTCGAAAAGGCCCTGCGGCGGCTTGCCGAACCAAACTGACTCTTCGCCCGCCCGGCGCCCGATCTGCCAACGTTATCAACCGATCGGCACAATTTGCGGCGATTTGCCAAAGGCCGCATCAACCATCGGTACGAAATCGCGCGGTAACGCCCGGAATTCCGCGCTTCCCAGCCCCAAAAGAGTGCCGTCGCAATGCGGCATTAACGGCTTTCCGGGCATCATCGGCCGCCAATGGTACGGGAATGCCATGTTCGAGCCAGCCTATAAGACGCTGCCTCCTGTCGACTATGTATCGATGATTCGGTCGCTCTACGCGGAGCGCCGGGTCATGATGCTGGGCGCTCTCGCGTCGGCGCTGGCCGCAGGTCTTGCCGCCTACGAGGCGATGAACTGGGCGCTGGCAGGGGTCGCGGCAGCCTTCGTGCTGGTCGGCATCGCCCGCAATATCGACATGATCGCTTTCTCGAAGCTGAGCTTCGCCGACGACGACGTCGCGACGGCCCGGCGCTGGGAGGCTCGCGCCACGGTCGGCGCCGCCGCCATCGCTTCGATCTACGGCATCTGGAGCTTTTACTGCTTCGTCTTCGTCAACACGCCGTTCTCCGAGATGTCGAGCCTCGCGGTCTCGGTGTCAGTGCTGGTCGGTGTCGCCGGGCGCAACTTCGCCATCGATCGGCTGATGACCACGCAGGTGGTGCTGATCGGCGGCCCGCTTGCCGCCGGCATGCTGCTCGATGGCACGTTCCATACCGCCATGCTGTCGATCGTGCTCGTGGCGTTCTTTGCCTCGATCCGCAAAGTCTCTGCCAATATCCGGGCGCTGCTGATCCGCGCCGTGCATGGCCGCCTCGAGGCGTCGCGCCTCGCCGATGAACTCGATACCGCGCTCGAGACGATGCACCACGGCCTGTGTATGCTCGATGGCGACGGCCTCATCGCGGTCGTCAACGATCGCGCCGAGTTGGTGTTCGACGGCTTCGTTCCTGGCGAATGGAAGGGTCGCTCTTTCGCCGCCCTGATCGCGGCTGCGGCCAGCCGGGGCAGCGTACCGCAGCGCTCGGCCCAGCAATTGCTCGAGATCGTCAACGGCCACCGCAACGGCAAAATAATCCTGAAGCTCGCCAATGCGCAGTTCAGCGAAGTGACCGTCAGCTCGCGCCAGGGCAAGGTGGTGCTGCTGTTCGAGGACATCACCGACCGGGTGCGCGCCGAAGAGCGCATCAACTTCATGGCGCACTACGATGCACTGACGGGCCTCCCCAATCGCGGCTACTTCGCCGAGCAGGTCGAGGCGGACCTGCAGCACCGCCGCACCGTCGAGCACGACGAGTTGGCCACATTGATGATCGTTGATATCGACGACTTCAAGCACGTCAACGACACCACCGGCCATCTGGTCGGCGACAGGCTGCTGGTCGAATCGGCGGAGCGGCTCAATCGCACGCTCGGTTCGCGTTCGCTCGTGGCGCGGCTCGGCGGCGACGAGTTCATCGTCTACCGCAGCGGCGGCGTCGACGAGGAGGATGCGACGGCCGATCCAGAGGCTGTGCTTGCCGCTTTCAAGGCGCCGTTCTCGATCATGGGCGAGAGCCTCTCGGTCGACGTCTCGATCGGCGTCGTGGTGGCGCGCACCAGCGAAGACGACCTCGATGCACTGATGACCAAGGCCGACCTCGCGCTCTACAAGGCCAAGGGCAACGGTAAGGGCCAGACACAGATCTTCCACAACGACATGGACACCGCCTACCGCTATCGCCAGCGGCTGAAGACCGAGCTGAAGATCGCAGTTGCGACCAACGCGCTGACGCTTGCCTTCCAGCCGCTGATCGATCTCAAGAGCCGCAAGGTCGTCGCCTGCGAGGCGTTGGCGCGCTGGACGCATCCGACGCTGGGCTCGATCCCGCCGTCGCTGTTCATCCCGATCGCCGAGGAGACGGGGCTCATTTCCGATATCACCCGCTGGGTGCTGCGCACCGCGACTGAGGAATGCGGACACTGGCCCGACGGCATCTCGGTTTCAGTCAACGTCTCGGCGCGCGACTTCCGCAACGACGATGTCGAGGAGATGGTGCTTACGGCACTGGCGTCGAGCCATCTGCCGCCCGACCGGCTCGAGATCGAGGTCACAGAAACGGCGCTGATCGAAGAGCGCGATACGGCGACGAAGATTCTCTCGGTGCTCGGCAAGCGCGGCGTTGGCATCGCGCTCGACGATTTCGGAACCGGCTACTCGTCGCTCAGCTATCTGCAGGCGCTGCCATTCACCAAGCTCAAGGTCGACCGCAGTTTCGTCATCGACATCACCACCAATGCGCGCTCGCTAAAACTGCTTTCCAATGTGGCGCAGCTCGGCAAGGACATCAACCTGACCGTCACCGCCGAAGGCGTCGAGACCGAGGAACAGCTCGAACTGATCCAGGCGCACACCAAGGTCGACCAGATCCAGGGCTACCTTTTCGGCGTGCCGCTATCGAGCCGCGACGTCCGCGAGTTGATCCGGCGCATGGCCCAGAACGCCGCTCCGGTCGAAGCCATCCGTAAGCATGGTTAACGTCCGCTAACCCCTTATTCCAGCGTAGCAATACGGATCGTACCTTCGCTCTGTGACACCGCAGCGCGGCCGGGATACCTAAAACGCAATTCAATCAGGGTTAAAAAAGGATTACCTTGTGCTCGTTGCGTGCGGAGTAGTTACATGAGTTCGATTGAGCTTGATCCAGGTGCGGCTGGGTCGACCCCGATCTCGAGGTTTGCCGGTTCCCTGATCGATATAATGGATCGCGTCGAATACTCGCGGGTCCGCATGGATGTGACCGACAATCCGATCTATCGGCTGCGGTACGATGCCTATCGGCGCGAGGAATTTGTGCCCTTCAACGACGCCGGCGTCGTGGTCGACGACCTCGACGGCACGCCGAATGCGTTTTGCTATGGTATCCACATCGACGGCGAGTTGGTGAGCTCGATCCGCATCCACCACGTGACGCCCGAACATCGCCACGGCCCGAGCATGAAGAGCTGCCCGGACGTGCTGAACCCGCTGCTCGACATGGGGCAGACTTTTATCGACCCGAGCCGCTTCACTGCCGACTACGAGGCGTCGCTGGCCTATCCGGCCCTGCCGTTCCTGACGCTGCGGATCGCTGTGATGGCGACCGACTACTTCAACACGACCTCATGCCTGGCGCTGGTGCGGCGCGAGCACGCGGCATTTTATCGCCGGGTCTTCGGTGCGGTCGAAATGAGCGACACGCGAATCTACCCGGGGCTGTCGTTCCCGGTCATCCTCTACGGCTCGAACGCCGCCATCAACCTGCAGCAGATCTATCGCCGCTTCCCGTTCTTCCGCTCGACAGAGGACGAGCAGGAGCAGCTCTTCTCACAGACCGATTTCCGCGGCTTCGAATATCCGATTCGCACCGGCGCCCGCGAGGCGGTGGAAATGCTGGAGCGCGCGAGCCACAGCGTCGCCGCCGAATAATCAGGCGGCGTGGCGGATATTGCGGTGGGCCTGAGTTTTCTTGACCGGGCGCTGGGCGCGGCGGCGATTGGCCGGCAGGCTCACATTGAGAGCCTTGGCAACGGCAGCTTCGAGCAAATGATCGATCTCGATCTTACGCATTTGGACGTCCTTCCTGGCGCGCTCTGAGAGGCGCATTTGCAGGTAGGAACGGGGCCGATGCGGCGACGGTTGCGAAAACTTTCTCGCGATCGCCGTGGAAGCCGGTCAAGTTATTGATCGAGCAGGATTTTCTTTAGGAAAGACGGAGGCCGTCCCCGCGAAAACGGGAATGACTCGTGACCGCGAGGGCAGACGAGACCCCAACGCCTCAGGCGATCGATCGCGCCTCGCGGAACGACACCAGCCGGCGGCTGACCTCGTCCCACAGCACCAGCTTCACGCCGCGGATGCTCTCGAGAATGGTGATACGGCCGATCTGCTTGAGTTCGGGATAGTCGCGCAACACCTGCGGCAGCCGGTAGAACGGCACCTTGCTCGAGATGTGGTGCACGTGATGGATACCGATATTGGCGGTGAACCATCTGAGCGGCCACGGCAGATCGTAGTAGGACGAGCCATGCAGCGCCGCGGGTTCGAACTGCCAGTCCTTGGCCTCGTCCCACTGCGTTTCCTCGAACTGATGCTGGACGTAGAACAGCCAGACGCCGGCGGCTCCGGCCATCAGGACGATCGGCAAGTGCACCAGGAGGAACGGCACGATGCCGACGATCCAGATCAGCACCACGACCAGCGCGCCGATGGCGACGTTCGTGCCCATGGTCGAGGCCCATGGCATCACACCGCCGCGCCAGACCCCGAAGGGCAGACGCTGCTGCAGGATGAAGAGCCAGATCGGCCCGAGCGCAAACATCACGGCAGGATGGCGATAGAGCCGGTAGCCCAGGCGGCCCCACAATCCGAGGGCGCGAAACTCGGCGACCGTCAGGGTGCGCACATCGCCGATGCCGCGCTCGTCGAGATTGCCGCTCGAGGCGTGGTGGATGGCATGCGTGCGGCGCCAGCAATCGTATGGCGTGAGCGTCAGCACGCCGATGGCGCGGCCGACCCAGTCATCGATCCGGCGATGGCCGAAGAACGAGCCGTGGCCGCAATCGTGCTGGATCATGAAGAGCCGCAGCAGGAAGCCGGCGGCCGGTACGGTCAGCACGAGGCCCCACCAATAGCCGTTGGCGACCAGCACTGAGGACAGCACCCAGAGCACCACCAGCGGCACGAAGGTGATCGCCAGTTCGACCAGACCGCGCGTCTTGGAGGGCGTGCGATAGGGCATAAGCCGTTTCAGCCAGACGTGTTCACTCTGGCGTTTGGGAGAGTCAGGGGTGCGGGAAATCATGCAGCAAGGTAAGCCTTGCGGGGGGCTCCGGCAAGCCGACGGCATGAATATCCTCTCGATAGGATGGCGGTTACGCCTCAATAACGACGTAACTGTCCTCGACGCGGACCGGGATCGTCTCCGCTCGATACGGTCCCTCGACGATCGAACTGCCGTCTTCGACACGGGCCGGAAACTGCCGGGCCCGGGCCTTGA
Source organism: uncultured Devosia sp. (assembly GCA_964570695.1). Classification (GTDB taxonomy): domain Bacteria; phylum Pseudomonadota; class Alphaproteobacteria; order Rhizobiales; family Devosiaceae; genus Devosia_A. Next base: position 12,775 of record CAZNAE010000026.1, on the reverse strand, counting down.
TGCCGCTGCAGAATGAACGGCCGGTCTTGATGTCGAACTCCCAGCCATGCCACGGGCAGCGGATGATTTCGCCCTGCCGGGTGTAGCTGTAGGCCCCGGGCGTCGCCGATTGCAGCAGGCCGGTGACGACGCCCTCGACGAGACTGCCGCCATTGTGCGGGCAGCGGTTCAGCATGGCGAAATACTCGCCCTTGACGTTGAAGATCACGATGGCGCGACCGTCGACATCAACGAGCCGGCGGGTGCCCGGCGGAAACTCCGACGCTGCGGCGACGACGTGCTTGGTCACGCTCAGCTGCCGTAGACGCGCTGCGCGTTGCCGGCAAAGAACATCTGCCGCTCCGTGTCGGTCGCCGGGAAGGCAATCACCCGCGATGGATCGTCGAAATCCCAGTGCGGGTAGTCCGACGAGAACAGGATGCGGTCCCAGCCGAGCCAAGCGAAGATGTCGCCGAGAAAACGCTTGTTCTCCGGCTCGTCGAGCGGCTGGCTGGTCCACCAGACATTGCGCTTGATGTATTCGCTTGGCAGCAACTTCAGATGCGGCACTTCGGAGCGGAGGATCTTCCAGTTGCGGTCGAGCCGCCACATCAGGCTCGGCGCCCAGGTGAAGCCGGATTCGATCAGCACCAGCTTCAGCGCCGGCCAGCGTTCGAACACGCCTTCGACCACCAGGCTGACGAGACCCGACTGGCTGGTCTGCGCATGCCCGACCATCTCCTCCATGTAATAGCTCGGCCAGCCTACGCTGGTGACCGGCAGACCGGAATTGCCGAACGCGTGGATGCCGACGGGAAGGCCCGCTTCCACCGCTGCCTCGTAGATCGGCCAGTAGCGGCGATTGCCGGGCGGGAACGACGTTCTGGACAGCATCAGCACCTGGACGAAGGATGTGTTGCCGGCCCAGTGCCGGATCTCCGCCGCCGACGCCTCGGGGTCCTCGTAAGGCACGACGATCGAGGCGTGCAGGCGCGGCTCGTTGGCGACCCAGTTCTCGGCCTGCCAATGGTTGATGGCGCGGCAGAGCGCGGCGCTGTGGTCGAGGTTACGCACGCCCTGCGATGAGATCAGCGGATTGAGGATACCGAAGCCGATGCCGTGCTGGTCGAGCAACTGCTTCCGCATGAACTCGAGGCTCGAGCCCTGCGGCCCGCCGTCGGGCGGATAGGCATCGCGGCGCGAAGCATTGGGCTGGCTCTTGTGATAGGCGGCGCCGCTCGCATAGTGCTGGTTGCGCAGCGCCCCATAGCTGCGGAAGTGCTCGATCCACTGCTTGCTGAGCCACGGTTCGAGGTTGGCCATGGACTTGACCGACGGGTGGATGTCGCAATCGGCGATCTTGCCCACGACGCCGCCCATCGCGCTCACGCCAGCCTCCCGTAGACCGAGAGCGGCGTTCCACTCGTCATCATGTCGCGCACGCTCTGGTCCAACCCCTCCGGGAACACATCGGTGCCGTCGAACTGGTTGTGCGGATAGTCGGTCGAAAACATCAGCAACTGGTCGCTGCCGATATGTTCCATCACTCGTCGGAGCTGTGCCGGATCGGGCGGCCCGTCAACGGGCTGCAGCGAGAAGCGCACCTGGTCGCGCACCACTTCGGTGGGTGAGCGGTCGGTCCACGGCACTTCCATGCGAAGGCCATACCAGTATTTGGTGATCCGCCAGAGCAGCGCCGGCAGCCAGGTCCAGCCGCTTTCGAGCATCACCACCCTGAGCTCGGGGAAGCGGTTGAACACGCCTTCGCAATAGAGGCTGGTGAGCTGGTACTGGAAGCTCTGGGCGTTGGCGACATAGTCCTCGAGATAATAGCTCGGCCAGCCAACGGAGGTCGGCGAATTGCGGAGCTCGCTGCCCGCATGGATGGCAAGCGGCAGCCCGAAGCGCACCGCCGCTTCGTAGATCGGCCAGAACGAGCGCTTGCCGAGCGGCTTCGCCGTCCCCGCCAGTACGAGGATCTGCACGAACCGCCGGTCCGCGGCGCAGCGGGTGATCTCGTCCACCGCCATCTCGATGTTTTCGAGCGAGATGACGATCGAGGCGCGGAAGCGCGGATCGCGGTCGAGGAATTCTGCCCGTACCCAGTCGTTGACCGCCGGCACATAGGCGTAGGCGAGATCTTCGCTGAACAGCGTCTGTACCCCAAACAGGCAGTTCAGGATGCCAATACTGGTGCCGAACGGCGCAAGGCACTGGCTGGCGACGATCTCGGCCGTTCCCGCCGGCCGGCCGCGCGCCGGTTTCCAGTCGGTGCGGACGGTCAGCGGCGTATTGTCCGGATAATTGATCGAATTGAGGTCGTCGATGCCGCGCACCACGCTCATTTCGCGCCAGTGCTCGCTGAGATACGGAAACAGCGTCGCGGTCCCGGCGACCGAAGGGTGAATGTCGCAATCGACCTGAATCTTCGTTTCGGCCATCAAACCCGTCCTGCGCCCCCCGGTAAGCATAGTTCAAGATGCCGCCCAAGGTCATGCGTCAATCTGGGCGACCCGCGCGCCGCCAGCCCCTGCGCTGGATTGTGACAGCCGCTTTTGCTGTCATCGCTGCGAAGAACCGGATACCCCCTCGCGGATGTACAAGTTCGATCCGACCGGCGACTCTGTCAAAAGCGCGTTTCGCGCCGTGGCGCTCAGCCAGCTCGATGAGGCCCTTGCCGATCTCGACCCCGATGCCGTCGACGGCCGCAGCGTCGTCCACGAGGCCCGTCGTCGCTGCAAGAAATTGCGCGGCCTGCTGCGCCTCGTCCGGCCGGCGTTTTCAGACTTCGTGCGCGAAAATGCTGCTATTCGAGACGCGGCGGCGCTGCTGTCGCATCTGCGCGACGCCGAAGTGCTGCAGCACACCGTCGCCGATCTCTGCCGCCAGAGCGACGATCCGGCCCTGCGGCGGATCGCCGAGCGGCTGGCCGGCACCACGCTCGCCGCGCCCGATCCACAGAAGCTGGGCGAGTTCCGCGAACGCCTCCGCGCCGTGCAACAGCGGGCGGCGGAATGGACTCTAACCAAGTCCGGCCCCGATGCCGTGATGTCGGGCCTGCGCCGGACGTATCGCGACAACCGCCGGCGTATGGCCAGGTCCAGGCGCAGCGGTGTCCCCATCGACTTCCACGAATGGCGGAAGGCCAACAAATATCACGGCTTCCACCTCGATCTGCTGAGGAAGGTTGCCCCGGACCTGTTGGCTGACGATTTGCGCGTCGTCGAGCAGTTATCCGACCTGCTCGGTCGGCACCACGATCTGACGGTGCTTGCCGAGACCGCTCACCACCTTCCCGAGCGCTTCGGCGACAACGCGGATGTCGGCCTCATGCTGTCGGTCGCCGCGTCAAGCAAGGTAGAGATCGAGCAGCAGGCTTTTGGGCTCGGCCGCCAGATTCTGGCCGAACGTCCGCGAGCGCTGGCGCGCCGCTTCGCCGAGTATTGGAGCAGCCTCGCATGACCGGCGACAGCCCCAAGGAGATCGAACGCAAATTCCTCGTCGCCGGCGAGCTCTGGCGCAAGAAGGCAACCAACCGCAGCCATATCGTCCAAGGCTATCTGGCGCGCGGCCGCAAGGCGACCATCCGCATCCGCATCAAGGACGGGCGCAGTGCCACCCTCACTATCAAGTCGCGCGAGCCGGGCGCGTCGCGCTCGGAGTTCGAGTATCGCGTGCCGCTCAAGCACGCCAAGGCGATGCTGGAGCTGTGTGGCGGTGCGGTGATCGAAAAACACCGCTACGAGGTGCCGCAAGGCGGCCGGAAATGGGAGATCGACGTCTTCGGTTCCCCGCATGAGGGCCTGGTGATCGCCGAGATCGAGCTCCGCGCCGCGACCGAGGCGCTGAAACTTCCGGCCTGGGTCGGCGAGGAGGTCACCGATGATCCGCGCTACCGCAATTCGAGCCTCGTCGTCCCCGGCTGACGGCATTTTCCGCGACATCGAGCGGTGTGGCTAACGCTCTGTTAAGGCTTCGATTTAAACCTTCCTAGCGGTTTTCGGCAGAGAGTCAGCCCTGGCGTCGACATGCGAACAGGGACGGCTCAGGGCCGCTGAAACATGCTGCATTTCTGGCGGGCGCTGCTGGCGGCGACGTTCTGCGTTGGCATGAGCGCGGCAGCGATGGCCGACGACTGGGTCGCAATGCGGCTTCGCGGCCAGGTCGTGCAACTCCTCGATAATGCCTGGCAACCCTTGCACCGTGGCGATGTCGTGCCGGACAGCCGCGTCGTCCGCACCCTCGCGAGCGGCCATGTCGATTTCATGCGCGGCCAGGAAACCGTGGCGCTTGGGCCCGACACGCAGATTCAGATTTTCGACAAGCCGGGGACCAAGCCGTTCACCACCGTGAAGGAATATTTCGGCGCCGTCTCGGTCGAGGCCGAAGTCGAGAACGTCCAGCATTTCGCGGTCGATACGCCCTACCTCGCGGCCGTGGTGAAGGGGACAAAGTTCGTCGTCATTTCGGGCAAGGACGGCGCCAGTGTCTCGGTGCACCGCGGTCACGTGGCGGTCGACGACAAGGCCAGCCACCGGCACGTCACCATCGCGGTCGGCGAGACCGCCTCGGTGTCGAGCGGCAGCCCCGGCACCCTGACCGTTTCGGGCGGCGCGACGCCAACGGCTGCTGCTACCGGCAATGATCCGGTACCTGCTGTCGCCAGCGATGACAATTCCGGCACATCGAGCTCCACGAGCGGCGCCGCTTCAAGCGGCGACGGCGGCTCGAACAACAGCGGCAGCCGCGGCAATTCGGGGAGCGACAATTCCGGCAAAGGCAGTTCTGGCAACAACGGGAGCAACGGAAATTTCGGCAAGGGCAATTCCGGCGACAACGGCAATTCCGGCAAGGGCAAGTCGGGAGGCTCGTCGCTGATCACCGTTTCCGTCGCCGGCCTAACGCTGCGTCTCTAGCGCATGGGCGAACTCACCCAGAAGCTGGTGCAAAGAGCCGGACTTGTCTTTGTCCCGGCGCTCTGGATCGTGGTGCTTGTCGGCATCCTCTCCGGCTGGTTCGCGCCGCTCGACAACGCGCTGCGCGACTGGCGTTTCGGCCTCACCACCCGCGCCGCCACCGGTTCGGTGGTCTTCGTCGATATCGACTCCGCGAGCCTCGCCTCGGTCGGCGTCTGGCCCTGGCCGCGCCAGCTCCACGCTCAGATGCTCGATGCGCTGATGCGGATGGGCGCCGACAATGTGGTGTTCGACGTCGATTTCAGCGCCACCTCCAGCGAGGCCGACGACGCAGCGTTCGAGCACTCCCTCGCCGACGCGGGCGGCTATGCCTATCTCGCGGCGTTCGAGCAGCAGCGGCTGGTGAACGGTCCGCAAAGTTACAATCTGCCGCTCGACCGCTTTCGCAAGAATGCCGCGCCTGTTGCCGTTAATGTCAGCCTCGACAGCGGTGGGCTGGTTCGCACCTATCCGCTGGCCGTCGACATCGCGGGCCAATCCATCCCCTCCGTCGCCGAGCTGCTGTCGGGCCGAACCGGACCGGCCGAGGGGGTGATCGACATCGATTTCTCGATCGATCCCACGACTGTCACCCGTATCTCGGCCAGCGCACTCTTGAGCGGCAAGGTCGATCCGGCGCTGCTCAACGGCAAGGATGTCGTCATCGGCGCCTCGGCCGTCGAGTTGCGCGATTTCTTCGTCGTGCCACGTTACGGCATCATCCCGGGCGCGTTGCTGCAAATTCTCGCCGCCGAAACGCTGAAGCAGAACCGCGCGCTGACGCCGCTGGGGTTCTGGCCGATCCTTGCCGCGGTGCTGTTGCTCGGGCTCTTTGCCTTCCTGCTCAGCCGCCGCCTACCGGTCTGGGGTGTCGTTCTACTCGGAACGCTGGTCCTCGCCGCGGCCGAAGCCATCGCCGCTCTGCTGCAGATGCAGGTGGGCCTGATGCTCGACACCGCGGCGGTCGACGTCGCCCTCGGCGTCGTCGGGCTGCAGGCGCTGATCGTGGAGCTGAAGCGGAGCGGCGAGCAGCGGCGCGTCGCGCACGAGCGGCTGCGCTATCTCGCCCGGCACGATCCGCTCACGGGAGCCCTGTCGCGTACCACCCTCGTCGAGCAGATCGATGCCGCACTGGCCACCGGGCGCGATGTTGCCGTGGTCGCTCTCGACCTGCGCCGCTTCCGCGCCATCAACGATACCCTCGGGCACGGCCAGGGCGATCAATTGCTGAAGCTCGTCGCCGCGCGGCTCACCGAAATGGGACCCGACGCCGTGGCGCGCCTCGGCGGCGACAGCTTTGCCATGCTGGCGCCCGACATGCCGGCCGACCGGCTTGTCGGCTTCTGCCAGGCGATCATCGAGTGGTTGTCGTTCCCCTATGAGCTCAGTGGTGAGCATCAGGTGATGATTGCGGCGAGCGCCGGCGCCACCATGTCGTCACTCTCGGGCCGTGACGCCGAGACGCTGCTCAGCCACGCCGACATGGCGCTCTCGGCCGCCAAGCAGCGCACCGGCAGCGCCGTGGCGCTGTACGAGCCCGAAATGGCCGAGCGGCTCGGTGCGCGGCAGGCGATGGATGCCGCTTTGCGCTGGGCACTGGCACGGCGCGAGATCAGCGTCGCCTATCAGCCGCAGATCGATCTCGGCACCTCGCGGATTATCGGCGCCGAAGCGCTCGCCCGCTGGGACAATCCGCTGATCGGCTCGGTCTCGCCGGTGCAGTTCATCGCCGCTGCGGAAGAGACCGGCCTCATCGTCGAGATCGGCCGCTGGATGCTCGATGCGGCCTGCATGGAAGCGGCGCGCTGGCCCGAGGAGCTCCGCATCGCGGTCAACGTCTCGCCGGTGCAGCTTGAGCTCTGCGATGTCGCCGCCGATGTCGCCAAGGCGCTCGAGCGCTCAGGCCTGTCGCCTGCTCGCCTCGATATCGAGATCACTGAGGGCGTGTTCGTCAAGAACGCCGATGCCGCGATCGAAAAGCTCAACGCCGTTCGCCGACTCGGCGCCGGCATCGCGCTCGACGATTTCGGCACCGGCTATTCGTCGCTCAGCTATCTGGCAAAACTCCCCGTCGACAAGATCAAGATCGACCAAAGCTTTGTGCGCCGCCTGCCGGTCGACCGCGAGGCGCTCGCCATCGTGCGTGCCGTGGTGTCGCTCAGCGACGGGCTTGGCAAGGCGGTCGTCGCCGAAGGCATCGAAACCCCCGAACAAGCAGCGCTGCTGATCGCTGCCGGCTGCAGGATCGCGCAAGGCTTCCTGTTCGGCCGCCCGATGTCGGGCGAAGATATCCGGCGGAGCTTCGCGTCTCAAAGCCTCAGTCTCGTCGGCTGAGGCTGGCTGCCTGCCTAGGAAAGGCCTAGCTTGTGACGGAGTGTTGGTGATCCGAAACGGAGCTTTGCGATGAGCCGCATCAGCCGAGACGCGATGACCCAGTCCAACGGCGTCGAAGACTCGCTCGATTTCCTCGTTGAACGGAACACCGGTCTAGTGCTGGCCTTCGATCCGCTGATCGTTGCGCCGCTGATCGCGAGCGGTATCGTCGATGGCGGCTACGAGCCGACCGAAGCCGTGCTGGCACCGCGCGTCGTCGAGGACGGCGATCGCGTGCTCGAATTGGGAGCCGGCATCGGCTTCATCTCGGCCGTCATCTGCACACAGCGCCGGCCCACCTCATACCTTGCGGTTGAAGCCAATCCCCGGCTCATGCCGCTGATTGCGTCGACACATCGGCGCAATCACATCGAGGGGGTGGAATTGTTGCAGGCGGTGGTGACGAGCGACCCAGCCGCGCTCAAAGCGGGCAGCGTTCCGTTCCTCCTGGAGGACGAGTTCTGGGCCGCAAGAATTCCGCTCGGGGCCGAACCCGCGAGCACCTCCGTGCCGACGGCATCGCTCAACACGATCCTGCGCACGCGGGCGATCACTGTGATCATTGCCGACATCGAGGGCGGCGAGGCGTCTCTGTTCGACGACGCCGATCTCTCGGGTGTGCGCTCGATTCTGATCGAGCTTCACCCAGAGCTGATCGGCGCCAGCGCCGTCGCGCGCGTTAGCTCACTCCTGCATCTGCAGGGCCTGATCTACGACGCAGATCGGTCGAGCGGCGAGGTCGCGACCTTCACGCGCGATCTGCTGGTGCAGTTCTAGCGCCGCTTGGCGAGGATCGTTTGCACGGCCGCCATATGGGCGTGCGGCAGTTCATTGTCCCATAGCCGCACGCTGCCGCCGGCAAACTGCCGCACCAGCGCTGGCAGCAGTACATAGCAGCGCAGCCGTTTGCTGCTGGAACGAAAGCGCTCGTGATAGGCGAGGCTCTGGCCGGCGAAGCCGCCGCGCTTGATGATCGCGGTACGCTCCGGCCGCGTCAGTGAGTAGGAGACCAGCCGCCAGTCGACATCGCCGGCAATGCCGTCGCGCTCGATCAGGGCAAGCAGCGTCCGCGCGCCCTTGGGCGAGATGAAATACCCGTCCGTGCCCGCCGAGCTCCAGTTCGCCGGCTTCGTCTTCGCCACATCGTTCGTCTCAGCCGTGCGAAAACTGGCGGCCGGAAAGCGGAAGTTCGCGGGATGCATCCGCTCGTTGACGAAGGTCACGTCGAAATCGTCGGGCAGGCGCAACGCAGCGAGGCTCGGCGGCAGGCCGGCGATCACCGAGGCGTCGTCCTCCAGCACCAGCGCGTTGCGCGTCCCGGCAGCAATCTTTTCCCAGAGCGCAATATGTGACAGGAAGCATCCCATCGTGCCTTTCAGCAAATGTCCCTGGTTCTGCGATACGGCGCGCAGCACATAGGCCGGCAGATAGGCGCCCTTGACCCCCGGAATCCGCGTGTAGGGCACATCGCCAAGCTGCTTTCGCATACGCTCCATGCGGAGCGTGTCGGAGTCGAGGTTGATGACGAAGATATCGTAGTCGAGTGGTGGGTTGTCGGCAGGCCGCCAGCGCTCGCGCAGCTGGCTGTAGAACTTCGCCCGCCGGCCAAGCTGCCGCGCCGGCAGATCGTCGACCGAGCGGAGCGATTTCAATTGCCGGGCAATCACCTCCGCATTGGCAAAATCGCCGGCGAGACAATTGAAGCCGTACTCGCGCAGTAGGTACGGCAGGGACGTGCCGTGTCGCCGGACATATTGCGAAAGCCGGCGCCGGGCAGAATCAAGTTCCAGCCGGGCCAGCGCGGCATCGACATAGTTGAGGTCGAGTTCGGTCGATTTGTAGCGCCTCGCGGTCGCTTCGAAGGCATCGAGCTCCGGCCAGCCCTCGGTCAGCAGCAGCTCCAATACATATTGACGGGCGTAAGAGACTTCCTTGGGGAAACGCGCGATGAAGTTGCGCCAGAGCGCCAGTGTCTTCGGCCGCGATAGTCCATGCGTCGCGCTACGCGCCAGCGCGGCGATGCGGTTCGGATCGATCTTCTTGTTCGCTGCAGCAGTCGGCTTTTCAATACTCATCATGATGCCTGGCGACCGGAAACGATCGCGCCCCCGTTCGCCAATGTTGGTCTGCCTAGGCGCTGACGGACGTCAGATGCCCGGCTGCGTTGTCGTCGATCTTGGTGGTGTTCAGCAGCACCGAGCACTTGAGCTCATGGCCGGCGCTGTCCTTGGCGACGAGCGAGACGCGAATGTAGTTGTCGAAATCGACCGTCTGCTCGCCCTTGGTCGGGATGGCCTGCCCTTTGCGGAACCCGAGCGGATGCAGCGAGATCGACGAGGCTCCGGCGATGGCCCAGGTCACGGAGGCCTTGTTGCCGTCGCGCCGGATCGAGAGCTTGCAGCTAAACGCCGGATTTTCCGTCGATGTGGCGCTGTCGTCGGTCTTGTCGTTCGAGACCTCGGACGCTAGCAGCAACGCGTCGGGCGCGAGGCGGCTCTCCGGATACTGTTGGACGAAGCCAATCAGTGCCGAGGGCTCATCCTGTTGCACGGCGAGGGCAAGCGCAGTTGCGTCTGCCGACACGGTGCCGGCCAGTACAATTCCGACCGAAGCCAGAATTGCGATCACTGAAGTATCAGACATTTTTGGACCCCTTTGAAGGAGCCCCCCGCGCGCTCAAGAACTGCCATCGGCGATGGCATCTCTCAAGCTTGGCACATACTGCCGCGCGCGCACTGAACCACCGATAAACAGCCACCTCAGCGGGCGTTCAGCGCGCGCGGGGTTCGGCGTCGCGACCCGTGCCGCAATCCATGCTGGGATTCGATTGGGAGTTGCTCTCTTGGTTCGCAGATTTTCGCCGCTCGGACCAGTGTGCTAATCACGGTACATGGGCGGGCGCGGAGGCGCTGGACGATGTGTCGGTGGGTGCGCAGGTGGTTGGTCATCGGGCTGCTGGGGTTCTCGCTCGGAGCGCCCCCGGCGGGGGCCGAGGAGTTGGTGAAGTTTGCCAGCGCTGCGACCGTGGCGCAGCCGGCGGTGGGCATCGAGGGGTATCTCGATAAGCCGAAGGGCCAGGGCCCCTTCCCGGCGGTGGTGCTGCTGCATTCATGCCTGGGACCGTCGTCGGACCGGCGGGCGATAGGGGCGATGCTGGCGGAATGGGGGTATGTCGCGCTGTTCGTCGATGATTTTGCGACGCGCGGGTTGACCGAGACTTGTGCGGTGGATTTTCCACAAGGGCCGGCCGATGCGTTCGGGGCGCTCAGCTACGTCGCCGGGTTGGCTTACGTGGATCGGAGCCGGATCGCCGTGGTGGGCTATTCGCAGGGCGGCGATACGGCGCTTAAAATCGCCGTGCGGGGGTTGATCGCGCCATTCACGACATCGCGCGGGCCGGCATTCAAGGCGGTGGCGGCGTACTACCCGCCTTGCAGCAACCTCGGGCGGGCGCGGCTCGATCTGCCGACGCTCGTCCTGGTCGGCGCCGCCGACAGTGTCACGCCGGCGGCCCTCTGCGCAAAGTTGGCGCGGGGCCAGTCGAACGTGACGCTGAGGGTATATCCGGGCGCCAGCCACGTGTTCGACGATCCGGCTTTCGCGGGCGGCAAGGAGCTGTTCGGCATGCACCTGCAATACGACCCGGACGCAGCGGGGCAGGCGGCGGCGGCGCTGCGGGAATTCCTTGCATCTGAACTCAGGCAGTAGCGGCTGCGCCCTCGACCCTCCGCGCCATTCGCGCTAGGCATTCGCCGTTGAGAAGCTTCCGGGATCCACGGAAGTGTCATTCAGTCTAGGGGTGTTGTGATGCGTAGACGCGATCTGCTGCTCGGTGCGGCCGCGGCAAGCTTTGTCCCCCTGCCTGCGATGGCGGCGCCGCAGCCATTTTCGCTCGATCTCTGGCCGCCGCTGACTGACCGCGACGCCTATGTCGCCTGGATGACAACCAACCGGGGCGAGGACGCGAAATTCCTGGGCGAGCGCTTCGACCGCTACAAGGTGCTGCTCGATTTCAACGACCTGTGGACCAAAGAGGACAAGCGCGCGTTTCTGCTGACGCCGCGCGAGAACTTCGTGCGGCCCGAGGACATCGACCAGGCCTATGTCGGCCACTACCTCGACATCGGCTTCGGCGTGACCCTCACCCCACCCGGCACGATGGGCCGCATGACCAGCGCGATCGAGGTGAAACCCACCGACAAGGTGCTCGAGGTGGGCACCGGCTCGGGCTACCAGTCGGGGCTCCTGAGCTACCTCACGCCCAACGTCTTCACGATCGAGATCATTCCCGGCCTCGCGCATCGCACGCGCCGCATCTACGACAAGCTGATCGACGCCGGCTACACCGAATACAAATCGATCACCACCAAGGCCGACGACGGCTATTACGGCTGGCCGGAAGCCGGCCCGTTCGACAAGATCATCGTCACCTGCGGTATCGACCACATCCCGCCGCCGCTCCTGCAGCAGCTGCAGCCCAATGGCTTGATGGTCATCCCCGTCGGTCCGCCGGGCGCGCAACACATCCTCAAGGTGGTGAAGAAGACCGCGGCAGACGGGACGGTGACGGTTGAGCGGTCGGATATTTTTGGCGGCAAAGTGATCCCATTCGTGCCGCTGACGGGAGCGCACCAGGCGGGGGCATAAGGGGTTCTTGCATCGCGCCGCATAGTCTTTTTCGGCCGGTCTGTCCGAGCAACGTCTTCACTGGGGCGACCGGGAACAATCACTATCTGATTTGTTTGAAAAATTGGTGCCGCTTAGGTGACTCGAACACCTGACCCCATCATTACGAATGATGTTCAAGGTCATTTAGCGGTCTTAGCTGCGTCCGTCTAAGCCTTGATTTGCCTCACAGTGCTCAGGTTAGCACTTAGGCTCTTAAGCTTCAAATATTGTGACAGGTGCCGGTTGTTGTGACCGGATTGTGCCAAGGGATGTCACCCTGATCCTCAGGAAATTTCGAGGTATCATATATGGGAGACATGGGCCGGAGGCTTACAGCTGATACCCATGCTAATGATCATCCCTAGGATATGATCTTAAGACTACTCATGATTCTAAGCTTAGTAATCTCTCTAATACTACTCATGTTCCTAAGAGGAATAAGCTCATTAAGACTACATATTGCCTCAGGTCTTACTGATGATCTTAGGTTTACCCATGATCACTAGACCTATTCATCCCCTTAGGCACACCCCCAGGGGTACGTCATATGTGACCGAGCCCTAGTGCCGATATCTTTTACAGCCACGCCCTATTTTTAGGCCTAGATGGCGTCAACATACGGGGGTGAATTAGCATCGCCGGTAGGGCACCTTAGAGCCTCATGGGCGGGCATCAGGCCGTGTGTTGGCAGGATGGTGCATCGGGAGGGTGGCAGTGCTGTTGGTGAGGATATGGGGTGATGAGGAGCGGCATTAGTGTGATCGGCCAGTTACTAAGTCCGTTAACGCGGAATTAACGAA
>CAZNAE010000025.1:26507-30717 GCA_964570695.1 uncultured Devosia sp. | reverse complement strand
AGCCAATCTGCTTCACGCCCCTTCATCTTCATCAGGCTGCCTGATAAGAGGTCAGATGATCATATGACTTTGGTGCTGTGGAATGAAGCCGCTTGCGGAGTTTGCCCGGAGCGAGGCGCGGGCAGTTCAAGCCGTTCTGACCGATATCGATGACACGCTGACCGTCGACGGCCGGCTTCCGGCAATCGCCTACGCGGCGATGGAGAAGCTCCGGGTTGCCGGGCTGATCGTCGTGCCGGTGACTGGCCGCCCGGCCGGCTGGTGCGATCTGATCGCGCGGCAATGGCCGGTCGACGGAGTCGTCGGCGAAAACGGTGCGTTCTGGTATCGCCATAACGACGGCGCACACCGGATGATCCGGACCTACTTCCGCAGCGAGACGGACCGGCGCGACGATGAGCGGCGGCTCGCGGCAATTGCCGCTGAGGTGCTGGCGGAGGTTCCCGGCGCGGCGCTGTCGGCAGACCAGCCATTCCGCGTCACCGACCTGGCGATCGATTTCTGCGAGGATGTGGCGCCTCTCACGGCCGCGGATGTGCAGAGGATCGTCGAGGTCTTCGAGCGCCATGGGGCGACAGCGAAGGTTTCGTCCATTCACGTCAACGGCTGGTTTGGCGGCCACGACAAGCTCACCAGCAGTCTGGCGTTCCTCCGGGATGCGTTTGGCATCGACGCGAAGGGACGGGCGCCGGAGATCGTCTTTGTCGGTGACAGCCCCAACGACGCGCCGATGTTCGGATACTTCGCCAATGCGGTGGGGGTCGCCAATGTGAAGCAGTTCGCCGGGCGGATCGCGGCATGGCCGGCCTATGTCACGACCGGCTCACACGCCAAGGGTTTTGCCGAACTCGCCGAGATGCTGCTTTCGGCGCGCGCATAGGTGGTGGTTTTGCGGCCGCCGAACGGTTGCGACGGCTGCCGAAATCAGATACGAAAGTCATATTACGACTTACCACTTGGATGATTGTGCTTTTTGATCGAATCCCCACCGGCGGCGCCTGCGTCGCACAGGCGAGTCGCGCGCCGCGTCGTCAGCAGGGATGGCGGAAATGGCGCTAAGGGAGGGGCTGGCGCCGGCTGTCGCGCCCAAGGACGGTGATGACCCGCTGAACCTGCTTCTGCGCGGCTCCTATCCCGATCCGGAAGCCGGCAAACCCGTCGGTGTCGCCACGCGGTCTCTGGTGATCGCCGACTCGTTGGGCGGGCGCGAAGCTGATCTCGTGACCGATCTCAATCTCGGCAAGACCCTCGCGGTCGTCTCGGACCCAACCACGCATCAGGTGCTCGGCGCCCGCGTCGAGGCGGCGCTGCGGGACCGTTTCGACATTGTCAGCCTGGTGCTCCCCACGGGCGTCGTCCCCGACGACGCGACCGTCACCCGGCTGCGCGTCGCGTCGGCGAAAGCCGATGCGTTCATTGCGGTGGGCTCCGGGACGATTAACGATCTCGCCAAATATGCGAGTGCGCTTGAGCATAAGCCCTATGCGGTGTTCGCAACCGCGCCGTCGATGAACGGCTATGTGTCGCTGACCGCATCGATCACCGTGCACGGTCACAAGCTGACACTGCCCGCGCAGGCCCCGTCCGGCGCCTTCTTCGACCTCGGTGTCCTCGCGGACGCACCGGCGCGCATGATCCGCGCCGGCCTCGGCGACAGCATCTGCCGGACAACTGCCGAAGCTGATTGGCTGCTGTCGCATCTGCTGTTTGGAACGCCGTATCGGCGCCTGCCCTTCGCGCTGCTCGAGGCAGACGAACCGAGCCTGCTGGATCAGGCGAGCGACCTGTTGGCCGGCGGCCTCGATGCCATGCGGACGCTGGCTCGCACGCTGGTGCTATCGGGCTTCGGCACCGCCATCGTCGGCTCGAGCGCGCCGGCAAGCCAGGGCGAGCATCTGGTTAGCCATTTCATCGACATGCTGGAGCCGGCCGGCCGGCCGGCAGTGCTCCACGGCGAGCAGGTGGGTGTGACCACGCTGTCGGTCGCGCGGCTGCAGCACACCATGCTGCGGCAGCAGCCGATGGTCCATCCGGACACCGAAACGGAGAGCTCGGTGCGGGCCCGGTTCGGCGGGGAGCTGGGCGGCTCGGTGTGGGAGGAGTTTGCCAACAAGCACCTCGACCGGGTCAAGGCCGACACGCTAAACCACACGCTCGCGACCCAATGGGACAATATCCGCGATCGGCTCTCTGCAATCATGCTGCCGCTGGCGCGAATGGAAGCCGTGATGGCCGCAGCCGGCGCGCCGACGACGCCGGCCGATATCTATCTCGACCGTCCGTTCTATGAGTCGGCGCTGCGCCATGGCCGCGAGATCCGCAATCGCTACACCATGCTCGATCTGGCCGCGTCCAGTGGCGCTCTGCTGCCCACGTTGCCGACGATCTGACTCCGGAGCACATCATGGATTTCATCTTCATGCTGACGCGCGGCGACAAAACCATCGAGGACTGCCTCGACGTATTCGACCAGATCGCGCCGCTCGGGCTTACCCATGTCGGGTTCAAGGATGTTGGGGTCGAGTTTGCGACGCTGGTGAAACTGACCGAGCGCATCCGTCGCTCTGGAGCGACGTCCTACATGGAAGTCGTCTCGGAGACGCCCGAGGCTTGCCTGCGGTCTGCCGAGATCGGCAAGAAGCTCGGCATCGATCGGCTGCTCGGCGGCACCGATGTAGCGCGCGTCAAGGACATCCTCGCCGGCACAATGACGACCTATTATCCATTTCCGGGCTTCCCCGTTGGGCACCCGACCAAGCTCGGTGGCCAGCCGCAGGACGTCACTGCGCATTGCGAGCGCTTCATGGCGGATGGTTGCGCCGGTGCCGATTTGCTGGCGTTCCGCGCCACCGAGGCAGCTCCGCTCGATTTGGTTCACGCCGCACGCAAGGGTCTTGGCAAAGGGTATCTGATCGTCGCCGGTTCGATCACCTCGCGCCAGCGTATTGGCGAAGTCGCGGCCGCCGGCGCCGACGCCTTCACCATCGGCACGGCCGTGTTCGATGGCTCTTACAGCCCACGCAAAGGCTCGATACTGTCCCAGCTCGGCGACGTGATCGCCGATTGCGAGACGGTCTGACGGGAGTCTTATGCCCCTTCTCGGCATCGACGTCGGGACGCAGAGCCTGAAGGCGGTCGTCCTTGGCGACCGCATGCAGGTGCTGGGGGCAGGTAGTTCGGCCTATCAGCCATATTTCCCGCAAGCCGGCGGCGCCGAGCAGAATCCGAACTTCTGGCTGAACGCACTGCGGCCCGCCGTTGCCACTGCCCTCGACGAAGCGAGGCTCCGACCCGATACCATCGAAGCAATGGCGGTCTGCGGCCAGCTCGACGGCTGTGTGCCGGTGGACGCCCAACAGCGAGCTCTGGCGCCGGCAATCATCTGGATGGATCGCCGGGCCGAGAGCCTGCTCGCGGCGATCGGCCCGGCGCTTATCCGCGACCGCTGCGGCCTCGTTCTCGACGCCACACATATGGGCGCGAAGATTGCTTGGTTCAGCGCTAATCTGCCGACGCGTCACTCAGTTGCCACTTGGCACCAGCCGGTGAGTTTTGTGGTCGCCGCGCTCACGGGTGAGCGGATCATGTCCCACTCGCTCGCCTCGACCACGATGCTCTACGATATGCAGCGACAGAACTGGGACGACGAGCTGCTGGCGCTGTTCGGCACCCGCCGGAAGGAAATGCCCACGCTTGCCGACGATGCGAGCGTCGCCGGCGCGCTAACCCCGGCGGGTGTGGAGCTCACGGGCCTCCGGCCAGGGCTGCCGGTCGCCGTCGGTACCGGCGATGACTTTTCCAATCTTCTTGGCTGCGGCATTCATGAACCAGGCGTCGTAGGCGTTTCGCTCGGTACGGCCGAGACCGTGGCTGCGCTGTCGGATCGCGAGATTGTCGATCCCGACATGCTGGTCGAGACACATCGCTTTGCCGGCGGCCGTTTCCATCTCGGAAATCCCGGCTGGCTGTCGGGCGGCGCTGTTCGCTGGGCGAGGGGTCTGCTCTCGATCGGCAGCGACGCCGAGTTTTCCGCGAAGGCCGCCGAGGCACCGGCAGGTTGCGAGGGCCTCGTGTTCATCCCGGCCCTGAGTGGCGCGATGGCGCCAAAATGGATTGCTGCGGCGCGCGGCAGCTTCATCGGGCTCACCGCGAGCCATGGCCCCGCGCATCTGGCACGCGCCGTGCTCGAGGGAACTGCCTTCGCCATGCG
>CAZNAE010000025.1:0-26407 GCA_964570695.1 uncultured Devosia sp. | reverse complement strand
TGGCAGGCTAAATGATGTCGATCACGCGCCCTTCGGCGGCAGAGCGATAGATTGCCCGCACGGCGGCGAGCGCCGCAGCAGCGTCTGCGGCGCTGGCCGGAACGTCCTCGTCCTTGAGGATCGCATCGGCGAAACTCTCGAGCATCAGGCGGTGGCTGTCCGGGCGTTCGACCGCGATATCGCGCCGGGACTTCTCTTTGATCGAGTAGAGCCGCAGCGGGGCCGTGCCGAACGGATCGGGCAGGTCGAGCCGTCCGGCGGTGCCGTCGATCTCGATCGTTTCCGAGTCGATCACCCCGGGAGCGTGAGCGCTGGCGACGAGGCTGACGATCGCGCCGTTCGACATTGTGAGCGTGGCGCTCGCCGCATCCTCAACCTCGCCCGGTGCGGTGAGCGTCGCGATCCGGCCAACGGCGCTGACGAAGTCGAGGCCGGTGATATAGCGAAGCGCATCGAGCTGGTGGATGCTGTTCATCATCACCACGCCGCCGCCGGCCGTCGCCAGGCCGGCCCGCCAGTTGAGCGCGCCCGGCGGACCCCAATAGTCGAGCCGCTTGTCGATCAGGGTACGAATCCGGATCATGCGAGGCGTACCGATGGTGCCATCGGTGATGAGCTTGCGCGCGGTCTCGACCGTGCCCGATCGGCGAAGCTCGAAGAACACCGCCAGCTTCAGTCCGCGCGACCGGGCGAGATGGCCGAGACGCAGCGCGTCGGCCGCCTCGAGGGCCAGCGGCTTCTCCGCCAGCACGTGCTTGCCGGCCCGCAATGCGCGCTCGACTAAGGGTGCGAGAAGGTTGTGCGGTACGCCGACGTAGATCGTGCTGATATCCTGCCGCGCTAGCAGAGTCTCGACGTCGGGTGCAAGCGCGGCACTGGACTTTGCCGCGAAGACCTCGGCCCGTCCCACGTCGGCATCGTAGGCCGCGACGATGCGAAGACCGGTCATTGGGGTGGTGGCCCGCGCAATCTCGCCGGCCGCCCAGCCGCACCCGATGATGCCCAGACCGATCGCTGTCACGAGCGAGTCTCCGGCGCGCCAACAAGGTGAGACAGCGAGCCGTAGTAGCTGTCGTCGTCATAGTGCTCGAGCGCCAGGGCGACCACGCCGACAGCGCTCGTCGGCGGCGACACGGCCCAGGGGCGCGCCAGGCGAGTGGGGCCGGGCCTCACGAGATCGGCGCCGCTCCAGCGTCCATCTGCTTCCCGCTGCCAAAGCTCGAGATGCCAGAGGCCAGCTTCTTCGCGCGTCAGGTAGACCCGGCCGCTGGCGCCGCCATCCGGAAAGGCCATGCCGCCCACATAGAACCCCGCGTCGATATAGCCGAACTTTCGTCCGGCCGCGACGAGATCGCCGGTCTGCCATCGCCCGCCGTGCAGCGTGCTCACGTGATAGCGCGCGTCGCGCGTCGTCAGGTCATCCTTGATCTTGCTGGTGAAGGCGATCTCGAATTCCGGCCCGCGACTGACATCGAGGAGATTGGCCGTCCGGTCGGCGGGCGTGCGATGCACCAGCTCCAGATCGGTGTAGTCGAGCGGCAGCCCCGCGCCGCTGAACAGATTGCCGAGCGTGCCCCCAGCGCCGGGCGCGCTCACGACGCCCGTCGCAAGATCGACAACGCAAGCCCACACATCGTGCAGCGGCTTTTTCTCGTATTCCTTCGGATGGCCCGAGACCGCAACGCGCAGCGTGTGCCCGTCCTCAAGCAACGCGGTCGCCATGTAGACTTGCTGGTCCGTATCGAACGACAGGAAGTCGCGCGGCGCGTCCCAGCGCTTCGCCCAGTCGCCCGACTGGCGCCAACCCCAACGTGTCTCGTTGACCCGGGTGAATAGGTGCAGCGTCTCGCCGACCTGATGCACCTGCGCATAAGTGGTCGAGCCACCAAAGGTGAGGCTCTGCTCAGGCTGCCAATCAGCAAGGTCGAGCGGCCGCGTCGAGATGCGGTAGCGGAGGCCCTCCTCGGCATCGTGCCGCGAATAGAAGCAGATAAGCGGCCGTCCCGGCACCGCAAACAGCGCCGGATTGTTGTGATCGTCTGCTTCGAACGCCGCAAGTACCTGCCGGGAGGAGGCACCGGCCTTGAGGTCGTATGTCGCCGCGACGATGCCGCCATTGCAGTCGATGGCGCCGAAATAGATGACATCGCCGATCCGCGTGGCGCGTGGCCTTGTCCACCAGCACCAGCCCATATTGGCAATCAGTGGCAGTGGTGGCGGCAGGTGAGCGTCGTCACTCATGCGAAGCATCCATAGTCATATGACGACTTATGATATGGGGCAGTGCGTGCGAAGTCTACCGGGCTTCGTGCGTCGGCCCCGGTCCGCGGCGATAGACGCGGAGCTCGATCACCGACGGCACGTGCCACTCGAGCGAGCGCATCACCGGCCGGCCCGCGGTATCGAAATCCACCTGCTTCAAATGCTGGATCGGTGTCCCTGCCGGGACATCTAGAATCTTGGCGATTTCTGTTGTGGCGATCACCGGCGTCAGGATGGAGCGAGCATGATCCACATCGTGGCCGCGCGACGACAAGAGCTTGTAGAGTGACTGGCTGAATGCCTTCATGTCGCGCTTCGCGTCGACAATATCCGCCGGAAGGCTGTCGATCGAGTAGATTGCGGGCTTCCGTCCGGCGATGCGGACGCGGCGGATCACCACCACCTCTGCGTCATGAGCAAGGTTGAGGTCGGCAGCGACATCGTCGGCGCCGGTCACGCGAACGGCGTCGAGCACCTTCTTGCTGACCTTGATGCCGGTGCTTTCGAGATATTCGGTGTAGCTGAAATTGGTGTCGAGCGAATTGCGCAGCGTCGGCCCTGACGTCACGAACGTTCCGGCTCCCTGTCGGCGCAGCACGTAGCCGTCCTCGATCAGCCCGCGCACGGCCTCGCGCAGCGTGACGCGACTGACGGCGAAACGCGTGCAGAGCGCCTCCTCATTGGGCAACTTGGACCCGGGCGGGAACTCTCCCTCGATGATGGCGCGCCGCAATTCGGAGCGGACGACATCGGGCAACAGGGGGCGGGTTCGAACCAAAACCATGATTTATCTCAACGACCGGCAATCGAGCCGAACATAGACATCGCCTGTCACATGTCCACGCCGGGTAACCGCCCGGCGTCGGCTATCCACCGCTGTTCGCTGGCCGATCAACCCTTTACCCCGCTCGAAACGACGCTGCGGATCACGTAACGCTGCAGGAAGAGGTAGGCAACGACCACCGGCAGGATCGCCAGCACGGCGGTCGCCAGTGCGACGCCGGTGTAGGTGCCCTGCGAGTGACCCTCCAGCGCCAGCCCCTGCGTGACGGTGAAGAGCTCATGGTCGGATGTGACCAGCAGCGGCCACAAAACATCGTTCCAGCGCCAGATCACGTTGATGATCGCAAGCGTCGCCAGCGTCGGGCGGCAGAGTGGCAGGATGATCTGCCAGAAGATGCGAAGTTCCGACGCGCCGTCGATTCGCGCCGCTTCGATCAGCTCATCCGGGATATTGGAAATCGTCTGCCGCATCAGGAACGTGCCGAAGCCGCCGGCCAGGAACGGCAGGATCAACGCCCAGTAGGTGTTGGTGAGATGCAACTGGCCCATGAAGAGATAGAGCGGGATCATCCGCGTCTCGAATGGGATGAACAGCGTCGCGAGGAAGGCGATGAACAACACGGTCTTGCCCGGGAACCGCCCCTTGGCGAAGGCATATCCGGCGAGCGATGAAAACAGCAGATAGCCCAACGTCGTTCCCCCGACGACGATCAGGCTGTTGAGATAGAGCCGGAAAATCGGCAGATTATCGGTGGCGATCTTGTAGTTGAAGAGGCTCGGATCGGGCGGCCAAAGACTCGGCGTCCGCGGCATCGAGATGTCGGCCTTGCGCGACAGCGACGTCGCCAGCATCCACAGGAACGGCAACAGCATCACGGCTGCGCCGAGGATCAACGCGATGGCGATGCCGGTCTGCGACCGCCAGTCGTTCGGTAGCCGCCAGCGCCGCTTGGTTGGCACGATCGGCAGCGCAATCGCGGCGTCGGCCATCAGCGCACCGCCTTGAATTCGCGGCGCAGGAAACTCCAGAAGGCAATGCCGGTGATCGCCAGCACGATAACGAAGAAGATCACCGCGGTTGCGGCGGACAGTGAGAAGTCGCTGCTCTCGAACCCCTGCTGAAACATGTACATGACGATGCTCTGCAGCGATCGCGCGGGCGCGCCGCCGGGTCCTCCGAGGGTCCAGAGATCGGCAAAGCGGGACATCGCGTCGATCGTGCCCGTCATGATCAGGAAGATGAAAGTCGGCCGCAGGCTCGGCAGCGTGATGTACCACCACGATTGCAGCGGCGTCGCGCCGTCGATCGCTGCCGCGTCGTAGAGATCGGTCGGGATCGACTGCAGGCCAGCGAGCACGATGATGACGAAATATCCTAGGCCCGCCCATACCGCGAGCAATGTCACCGCTGCGCGCGACCCAGTAAGAGTGTAGCGCGGCTCAGCCAGCCAAAGCGGTGGATGCGAAACACCGATGGCCCGCAGCGCGCCGTTGAGCAATCCCCAATCCGGCTGGAACACGTAGTTGAACATGATCGCTACCGCGACCGACGAGGTCAGCTGCGGCAGGAAATAGATGACCTTGAGCGGCGTCGCACCCCGCCGCAGCCGGTTCAGCATCGAGGCGAAGATCGTCGCCAGGGGAATGATGATGACGAGGAACGCGGCGCCGAGCAGCGCGGTATTGATCACGGCGCCCCAGAACACGTCGCTGCTGAACAGCCGCTCGAAGTGGTAGGTGCCGGCAAACACCGGCCCGTCCGGGGTTTCGGTGAAGATGCTCTGCTGGAAGGTGATGACCGTCGGGTAACCGACGAAGAGCATGATCAGCAGCAGCGGCGGCAGCACGAAGCCGTACCAGACCAGCGAACCGCGAAACGCCCGCGCGATGCGGGAAGAAGAGAAGCCGGAGCCAGCGGAGATAGTCGATGACTCCGGCTTCATCACATCACTTTTGCTGGGCAAGCCAGGCGTCGGTTTCCTTCTGCGCCTGAGCCAGGGCATCGGCGGGCGACAGGGTGCCGGCGAGGGCGCCTTCGAGTGCGGTCTGCAGCGAGAAGCGCGGCTGGCTGGCAGCCCACGGATACGGCGCTTCCGCAAACTGTGGCTGCGTCAGCACTACGTCGCCATCGGGGAACGCCGCGATAGCCGGGATGGCCTGCGCACCGGCATCGCTGGTCGGAATGCGACCGCTGGCCTGGAAGTAGTACGCCTCGGCTTCGGCGCTGCCGGCGAGCCACTTGAGCGCTGTCCATGCTGCATCCTTGTTCTCGCAGCTTGCCGCCATGGCGACCGGCGAGATCGTGCTCACGCCGCCGACCCCGTCAGGGCCGCGAAGGTTGAACGAGGAACGGAAGCGCTTCTGCAGATCCGGGTTGGCGATGAGCGGCTGGATGAAATAGCCCTGTTCTCCTTCCGGGATGATAGCCACCACGTTGTCGTCGGACAAGAAGCCGTCCGGCATGCCGTCGCTGGCGAGCGCGCCGGCCGGGGCATATTTGGCCATGTCGACGAACCACTGCAGCGCCTTGAGATAGGTTGGCGTATTCCAGTTCACGGTCATCTTGCCGCTGGCGTCGATCGTGCCCCAGTCGGCGCCCATCGAATGGGCGATCGAGAGGAATTGCCAGACGGCATATTTGCCCTGGTAATAATAGCCATAGGTCTGCTTGCCGGTCACCGGATCGGTGCCAGTCAACGCCTTGGCCTTGGCGGCGATTTCATCGAGGGTGGGGTTCTTGCTGAGCGGCTCGACCTTGTAGTCGGCGAAGATCGTGGCATCCCAGTTGAAGACGCGTTCGCCGGTATTGTTGGGGATGTAGTAGAGGTGCTGGGCGTCCGGTCCCCAGACCTTGTCGATCTCGAGCTGCTTGCCCCAGACGTTCTTGAAGTCCTTGTCCTTGGCAATCAAGTCGTCGAGATTGGCGAG
The DNA here is from genome assembly GCA_964570695.1 of uncultured Devosia sp. Lineage (GTDB taxonomy): Bacteria > Pseudomonadota > Alphaproteobacteria > Rhizobiales > Devosiaceae > Devosia_A. The sequence goes on along the minus strand of CAZNAE010000025.1, from coordinate 20,434 downwards.
CAGGCCGCGCTTGGCGAAGCTGGCGGCACCGGGCATCTCGTAGAGGCAGGACTGGTTGGCCTGCACCATGGCTTCGGTCTTGGGCGTGTAACCCGTCGCGCCATCGCCCCACGGGATGTTGTTAATGACCAGATCGATCGTCGGGTTGGCGGCCTCGAACGCAGCCTCGAGCTTGTCGATGCCGGGCGCGATGGCGCCCGTGGCGGCGTCCGTCGTATCCTTGTCCGGGTAGCCAATGGTCAGAAAGGTGACTTGTGTTTTGTCTGCGGCAAACGCGGGCGTTGCGAGGCCCAGCGTCGTCGCCAGCAGCGACGTAGTTGAGAGCAGGAGCAGATTGCGAACGATGGGTCTCATCGGAGTTCTTCCTTCTGGTGAGGGGACCGTGTGCCGTGGCAGGCTAGGCGTTGTGTAAGAACATATGATGACTTATGACTAACGTGTCAGGAACACCCCGGAGCGTCAAGTGACATCGCCAGCGGCGCAGACGACGTTTCGCATCGGTCTCGTCGGTCTCGACAGCAGTCACACCGAGGACTTTCTCCGTCATGTCAATGCCGAGCGGCGCCATCCGCAGATGTGCATCACGGCGATCTTCGGCGACGATCGGCAGCGTGTCGCCGAGCTGAAGCGGCTGGATCCTGATCTCGAGCCTGCGCCCACGCTCGACGCGCTGATCGAAGGCGTCGACGCGGTGATCGTCGGCGACCGCCATGGCGACCTGCATTTGCCGCACGCACTGCCCTGCCTTGCCGCGGGCCGCCCGGTGTTCGTCGACAAGCCGCTCGCCAATGCCCTCGCCGATGCCGAGGCAATCGTGCGAGCGGCGGAACAATACCGCACACCGCTTTTGTCGGGCAGCGCGCTGCGCTGGCAAGCCGAGACCAGGCGACTGAAGGCCAAGCTTGCAGGGATCGACGGTCCTCTCAATCTTGCCGCCTATGGCACATGGTATCCCCAGAACGACTATGGCGGCGCCATCTTCTACGCTATCCACACCGTCGAGTTGGTGCAGGAACTGCTCGGACCAGGCTGGCGGAAGGTCAGCTCCAAGCCCGGCAAAAATCCGCTCATCCGCTTCCGCTCCGGCGAGCACACGGCGACGCTGGAATTCCGGCCGCTTGATGCGTCGGGCTCGTCATCCTTCGGCGTCGAGGTTACGGCGCCTGGTGTCCACATCGTCCAGCCGATCCCGCTGGCCGACGACTACATGGCTCCGGTGGTTGACCAGATCGCCGCCATGCTCCGGGCCGGAACCAGCCCGATGTCGCGCGACGAACTGTTGGCGCCTATTGCGTTGATGGAAGAAGTCGACGCGCTGCTGAAGGCGGACGCTTAAGCGCCGGTCAGGTCCGCGACATCCATGGCGCAGATCTGCGCGAAACCCTGCGGTGACCAATCCGTGAAATAGAGCTGCCGGCGGTCGGCGGCGAGGAATGGATGCGCATGATGGCGCTGGTCATCATGGTCGGGACTGCTCAGGCGTCGGAGCAGCCGTGTCACCAGCGGCATGTCGGGATCGAGCCCCGGATGCACCGAAAGCAGCGTGTGGCTCTTGCCGGAGTTTTCGACAAAATCGAAACTGCCCGCTGGATCGAATCCGACATGCACATAGCCATCCGTCGGCAGCAGGCGCTCGGTAAAGGTATTGCGGGCCATATCGTAACAGCCGAAATAGGTGTCGCGGCCGCCGTCCGGATAATAGGCGACCGCCTCATAGGCGATGCCACGCGCGGTAACCACCTGATGGTTGACCATGGCGCCATGCGCACCCGGCGCCGTCTCCGGCCGCAAATGCCGAGTATCGGTGCCGTCGAGCTTCACCACCCACATCCCGGCCACGCCCTTCGGGTGGTTGATCAGCATAGTGTCGTTGTCGACGAACAGCACGTGGTGAAAGTGATAGTCGGTAGTGATGACGCTGCGCTGTGTACCGGTTGCCGTGTTCACGACGGCAAGTGTCGCGCCGATAGCGTTGCGAAAGCTGCCGTGGTGATCGGGCGTCCAGTGAAATAGCCCCGCCTTGGTTTTGGCTTCGCGATCGGCCAATAACGTTCGATACGCGGCCTCGTCTGCATGGATATAGGCGAACCATTTCCCGTCCGGCGAAAACGCGCTCTGCCCGATCGGCATCCGGCCGACTGGAAGACGGACGACATTTCGATTCGCGAAGCTCACGACGTTCGTCGCGCGGATTTCGTCGTCCTCGAAATACCAGACCTCGCCATTGCGCGGGTGAATCGCCGAAAGGTGGTTATAGATGCCGTCGAGGTGCCACTCGCACCAGACAGCCCAGCCGGCCTCGCGCGTGTGGCCTTGCGTCAGCTGACCGATTTCGCCGTTCGTCAGATCGAGACGGTAGAGCTGAACCTTGCCGCTGCGCTCGCTGTGAAACACCAGATAGCGGCCGTCGGGCGTCACTGACGGCGTGAAGTAATAGAGCGGATAGGAGTTCGACAGGCCGTCGCTGAGCCGCCTGACCTGGCGACTGGTCTCCGTGTCCGTCTCGACCGACCATTCGGCCGGCTGCAACGTCCCGATCATCACGCCAGCCAGCGGTCGCGATGCTCGGCAACGAACGTATCGTCGGTGAGATGCGGGTAGTCGGCGATCACCCGATCGATCTCAGCGGCCTGGCCCGACGACAGTCCTTCCGCCGGATCGAGACACCAGTTGCCGCTAAGCAGCCCCTGTCGCGCCAGCACCTCATTGATCCCCGGCACGCACCCGTGGAAATTGTGCGCGACATCGAAGATCGCGGCATTCGCGTCGGTAAGCTGGCCGTCGAGCCGCAGCAGCGATCGCGTCGCCTCGGCATCGCCGGCAGCCGCGCGCTTGGCGGCGGCGAGCAGCTCTACAGCGACTTTGGTCCACACCGCGAACTGCCCAAGCAAACCGCCGACGAAGCGGAGATGAACCGGCCCATCCGGCGTCCGCAGTTCATGCGACGCCAGCAGGTCGCTGAGGATAGTATTGTCATTTCCGGTATAGAGCGCGATTTTATTCGGACGACCCGATCGCGCCACGCCATGCAGCGCATCGAGCGTCCTGTACCGGTCGAACGGCGCAACCTTGATCCCGGCTACCGACTCAAGGGCCGCAAATCGCGCCCAGAACTCCCGCGACAATACCCGTCCGCCTACCGCGGGCTGCAGATAGAAGCCAACCACCGGCAGCACCTCGCCCACTGCCTTGGCTCGAGCGATCATCTCATCGTCGCTGCCAGCCGCCGGCCGCAACAGGACCATATGATACCCAAGTCCCGCCGCGGCTTCGGCTTCGCGCACCGCCTGCGTGGTATCGCCCTGCACGCCGGCGATCATCACCATCGGTCGCCCGGTGTCCCGTGCCACCTCGATGGCAATCTCCAGCACCGGCCGCAGCATGCCGTTGTCGTGGATCGCGAATTGCGTCGTGTGAACGCCGACCGCCATGCCGCCGGCACCGGCCGCCGCGTAGTACCGCCCAACGGCCCGTTGGCGCCGCTCATCCAGCTTGCACCCAGCGGTGAGCGCGAGGGGATGGGCCGGGATGACGCAGCCCGCGGCAAATATCTCGAGGGGAGTCACGTCAGAATTTCCCGTCCCGCTTCTGGAAGCCTGTGGGCTTGTTGAGGAGCGGCAATCCGGCAGTGAGCCACTCGGACGTCCACTCGATCAGCTCTGCCGGCGCAACATCCGGGTAACCGAAGAGCCGCATGCACTTGGCCGAGTTCGAGAGCAGCGCCGCCGCGGTTTCCGTGCCGGTCAGTTGCGGCTCGATCCCGAACGCGTCGCCGAAGGCGCGCGCCAGTTGCCGAACCGACAGCGTCTCGGGGCCAGCAAGGTTCAACACGAACGGCGCGGGGGAGGCGCGGGGGAGCGCACGCAGGATCACCTCATTGGCGTAGCCCTGCCACACCACATTGACCGCCGCCATCGTGACATCGACCGGCTCGCCGGCGCGGACCTTGCGGCCGATATCGACCAACACGCCGTACCGCATCTCGACCGCGTAGTTCAGCCGGATCAGCGCGAGCGGTGTCTGGTGCGCCTGCGCAAAGCGCGAGAAGACCCGCTCGCGCCCGAGGCAACTCATGGCATATTCGCCGACCGGTCCCAGCGGATCGGTCTCGACTGGTCCACCGCTGCCGATCGGCGTGAACGGGTAGACGTTGCCCGTTGAAAGCGCGACGATCCGGCTCGACCGATACCGGTCCGCCACGCGCCCCGGGAGGTAAGCGTTGGTGTACCAGGTATCCGCTTCGCGGCCGGTCGAGCCGAATTTCGAGCCGACGAGGAAGATCACGTTGCGCGCGTCCGGCAACGCGGCAAGGTCGACTTCGCTGGTGATGTCCGCCGAAACGATCTCGGCTCCGTCGCGGCGCAGCGCCTCGGACAGCGCCTTGTCGCCGAACCTAGAAACCGCGATGACTTTCTTGCCGCCGCCGACGGCGTGCAACGCCAACCGCACGAGGCTTGGCCCGAGCTTGCCGCCGGCGCCCAGAACGAGGATGTCGCCGTCGAGACCCTTGAGATCGGCAACCAGCGCGGCGGATGGTCGGGACAATCTCTGTTCGAGCTCGTCGACGCTGCGCAAAGGCTGGCTCCAAGACATATGACGACTTACGACCTAACGGGCCGCTTCGTCACTGTCAATCGTCGGCCTCGGCCAGCACCTTCGTGATCGCCGCGACGTCGTCGCCCATCAAGCCGATAGCGCCGCTTTCAAAGGCCAGTTTCGCCTCAACATAGCTCGCCATCGGCCAAGCCCAGACATCGATGCCGGCGGCCTGAACTTCGGCGACGACATCTTTGTCGAGGTCGGCGAAATGATGCTGGATCACACGGGCCCCGGCCCGACGGGCCTGTGCGATCAGGTCAGCCGCAACCGATGGTCCGCGCTCTGGCAGCCGATCTGGAGCAGTGCGCAGTCCGGACACTGCGGCCGCCGCAGCGACCAGCGCCTCATGGTCAAATGACGCCACATAGTCGATGTCGAGCCGGCCGCGGCTGGCGATCTCGCGCGCGGCGAACAGAGCTGCCCTGGTGTTCTCCTCCCCGGGCTCCCCCTTGGCCTCGATGCAAAGGGCCACACCTTGGGCGGTGGCCAGTTCGAACAGATCGTCGAGCCGGGGAATTCGCTCTGCCTTGAATTTCGGCTCGAACCAGCTGCCGGCATCCAGTGCCGAGAGCCCCGCCCAATCCATTTCTGCGACCGGTCCGCGGCCCGACGTTGTCCGGTCGAGCAGCCGGTCGTGCAGCATCACCGCGACCCCGTCGCGGGTGAAGCGGAGGTCGGCCTCGATCATCCCGGCGCCGAGATCGATCGCCTGCCTATAGGCCTCGAGCGTCTGTTCGGGTGCCGCGACATTGTGGCCGCGATGCGCGATGACCAGCCGGCCCCGCGTTGATGACGTAGGACGTCTCATGAGCGACACTCCCTGGTGGAGCATCCGCCTTGGCAGCGTTGTGGGCTGCTTGCAAGAGCCGTCTTAGCAGCACGTGCCGAAACGGCCGGAGGAAGGAGCGTTTGCGGGCACCCTCCCTCCGGTCTGCGGCTGGGCGACCGTTAGGTGGCCGAGTTCAGCTTGGTGCTGATGCGGCCGAAGAGGTCCGAGAGGCTGCCGCCGAGCGTGGTGGCGGCGGCGATGATGCCGACGGCGATGAGTGCGGCAATCAGGCCGTATTCGATCGCGGTCGCGCCGGATTCGTCTTGAGCGAAACGTGCAATGGTATTCATGAAAGTGCCCTCGTTCTGTGACGCTGCATCTGGAAAATTACAGATGGACCCCCATAGGTTGCCGCGAGGAAGCGCCGGAAATCATAAACCCGAACGTTGCATTTGAATCAAAAGGCAGGCGATCCGCCGGGCCCGACAGGGTCGGGCCGCCGGATTAGAATCGACCCGAAACAACGGGGATGACGGCCTGTCCCGGTGCTTGGCAGTCGGGTTTGCGGCCTTTCCAATGCCAACATGCTGTGGCACACCACGGCCCGACCGATGCTAGATACGAGGGCAATATGACCACCCGCCTGCACCGCGGCGACCTTCCCGATCTCGCCCGTTATGGCCGCGAAGTCGCGATCGATACCGAGACCATGGGCCTCGATCCGCGCCGCGACCGGCTCTGCGTGGTGCAGCTTTCGCCCGGCGACGGCTCCGCCGATGTTGTGCAGATACCGGCCGATCTCAAATCCGCTCCCAATCTCGAAAAGCTGCTGGCCGATCCGGCGGTGACCAAGATCTTCCACTATGCGCGCTTCGACATGGCCGTCCTGAAACATCGCTTCGGCGTCATCACCGGGCCAGTCTGGTGCACCAAGATCGCAAGCCGCCTCGCGCGCACTTACACCGATCGGCATGGCCTCAAGGATCTCGCCCGAGAGCTGCTGAACATCGATCTCAACAAGCAGCAGCAGAGCTCGGACTGGGGCGCCGACAAGATCACCGACGCGCAGCTGGAATATGCGGCGTCGGATGTGCTCTACCTCCATGACATCAAACGCCACCTCGATCGGATGCTGCGCCGCGAGGGACGGCTGGCGCTCGCCGAAACCTGCTTCCGCTTCCTTCCGGCCCGGATCGAACTTGATCTGATGGGCTGGGACGAAGAGGACATCTTCGCCCACTCCTGATGGCCGTCACGCGCACCGATACCTTCGATCAGCGCGCCGCGATCCTCGGACGGCTGTCGACGCGCAATCGCGTGGTGTCGCTGTTGCGGGTCGGTGTGCCGGCTGCAGGGGCCGTGTCGTTTCTGTTGTTGGTCGGACAAATCTACATTGCCAACCTAGCCCATCAATATGGGGTGTCGGGTATCCGCATCGACCGCGGCAATCTGGTCGTCGAGACACCGCAATATGCGGGGGTCGGCAAGGATGGGTCGCAATACGTGATCAATGCCAGCGAGGCCCGCTCGCCGATCGGCAATTCCAACGTCATCACTATGACCGATGCTCGCCTGGACCTGAGCCGTGCCGGCAAATCGACGTTCCACGCGACCGCCGCAGAGGCTACGGCGAATACCGCGGCGAATGACGTCACCGTGCCGGGCATCACCACTGTCACCAGCGATGACGGCATGCACGGCACCCTCGTCGAGGTCCATTCCGATATGGGAGCCGACCTGACCACCGCCCGCGGACCCGTCGACATCGCCTTCTCGGATGGCACCACTCTCAATGCCGCCAACATGGTGCATGACGGCAGCACCCAGCTCTGGACCTTCGAGCGTGCGACTGTCGTAATGCAGAGTCTGCCGGCTGCGACGGCCGATGCGTCCTCATTCGAAACCGAGGAGGCGAGCCAGTGATGCGGCGGTCGGCGGTCCTCGCTGTCAGTCTGCTGATGAGCTTCGCGCCGGCGCTCGCGGCTGCGCCCGATCCGGTGAAGATCACCTCCGACAAGTTCGTCGTCGATGATGCGACGCACAGCGCGACGTTCACTGGGCAGGTCGTCGTTACCCGCACCAGCTTGACCGTGTGGGCGCCGAAGGTGGTCGTTGACTATGGCGAAGCCGGTCCAAGCAGCATCAAGAGCTTCGTTGCGAGTGGCGGCGTCCGGATCAAGACCAAGGACCAGGACGCGACCGGTGAGCGCGCCGACTACGACCCCAAGGCGCAGCTGCTGAAACTCAGCGGCCACGTCATGGTCACCAACGCCACGGGCACCGTCGGCAGCCCGGATCTTCTGATCGATCTCAAGACCAACACCTCCACCTTCACCGGCGGCAAGAACGGCCGCGTCAGCGGCGTCTTCACCCCGCAATGAATGAGGCTGGGGGCAACCGCGTCGATCAGACAGGATGGCTGGTCGCGCATGGACTCGCCAAGCGCTTCGGCCCCAAGACCGTCGTCTCCGACGTGTCGATCGCGGTTCGCCGCGGCGAGGCGGTCGGGCTGCTCGGTCCCAACGGCGCCGGCAAAACGACCGTATTCACCATCATCATGGGACTGGTCAAACCCGACAAGGGCGAGGTCCGCCTCGACGGCCACCCCATCACCCGTCTGCCGCTGTTCCAGCGCGGCCGCCTCGGTATCGGCTATCTGCCGCAAGAGCCCTCGATCTTCCGCGGCCTGAGTGTCAAGGGTAACATCCTCGCCGTGCTCGAGGCGCACATCCGATCAGGCGCTGAACGCCAACGCCGGTTGCAGCAATTGCTCGAGGAGTTCGGCATCGCGCACCTCGCCAATGTCAGCGCGCTGGCGCTCTCCGGCGGCGAACGGCGTCGTGCGGAGATCGCCCGCGCCGTCGCCGGTGACCCGGTTTTCATGCTGCTCGACGAGCCTTTCGCGGGCGTCGATCCGATCGCCGTCGCCGACGTCAAGACGCTGGTCCGCCAGTTGACGCAGCGCGGCATCGGCGTGCTCATTACCGACCACTCCGTGCGCGAAACCCTGTCGCTGGTCGATCGCGCCTACCTCATTCACGACGGCAAGGTCATGATCCAGGGCAAGCCCGACATGATCGCGGCCGACCCCGAGGCTCGGCGCGTGTATCTGGGTGAGAGTTTCTCGGTCTGACCGACCACTTTTTACCACCCGGTCAAGCCCTTAACCTTCCTTGGCACAAATCTTGCTCTAGGCGGCCGAATGCGGCATGGTCTGGCTGCGCCGCCCTCCCGCGGCGTGTGGGACATAGGTTCGTATATGGCGCTGTCGCCTCGTCTTGAGGTCCGGCAATCGCAAAGCCTGACGTTGACGCCGCAGCTGATGCAGTCGATCCGGCTGTTGCAGCTGAGCCATCTCGAACTGCAGGTATTCGTCGACGCCGAGCTGCTGCGCAATCCACTCTTGGAGCGCGAGGACGGCACCGAGCCCGCCGAGTCCGTCGAGGCGCCGGTCGAACTCAGCGCCTATGAGGACACCGTCGATCACGGCGAGCGCATCCAGGATGCCGACGGCATCGCCAATTCCTACGACACCGAAGTCGAGAACGTCTTTCCGGAGCAGCGCGGCGAGGACCGGCTCGGCGGCGATTGGGGCGCCGGCGGCTCGTTCGAGGGAGGTGAGGCGCCCGACATCGACCAGTTCGTCGCGGCGAGGCAGACGCTAGCCGACTATCTCAACGACCAGATTGGCATGCTGATGACCGACCCGGCCGAGCGGCTCATTGCCCGGCTGCTGGCCGACGGCTTGAACGAAGCCGGCTACCTGACGCTCGAGCTCGATGCCGCGGCCGAACAGCTCGGCACCTCGGTCGAGACCATCGAAGCGGTGCTGGGGAAACTCCAGACGCTCGACCCGCTCGGCGTCTTCGCCCGCTCGGTCAAAGAATGTCTGGAGATCCAGTTGCGCGACCGCGACAGGCTCGACCCGATGATGCAGCGGCTGCTCGACAATCTTGGTCTCATCGCTAACCACGACCTGGTAGCGCTGGCGCGCGCCGTCGGGGCCGACCGCGACGATCTGCTCGACATGCTGGGCGAGCTCAAGGCCCTCGACCCCAAGCCCGGACGCGCCTTCGAGCGCGGACCTGTGGAAGCGGTGGTGCCCGATGTCTTCGTCCGCGAGAGCCCGGCCGGTGGCTGGCTGATCGAGCTCAACTCCGACATCCTGCCGCGTGTCCTCGTCAACCGCACCTATTACGCAAACGTTTCCGGCAAGACCCGCGACAGCGTTGAAAAGAGCTTCCTCGTCGATTGCCTGCAAACGGCGAACTGGCTGACCAAGAGCCTAGACCAGCGCGCTCAGACCATCCTCAAGGTCGCGACCGAAATTGTCCGCCAGCAGGACGAGTTCCTTAACCGCGGCATTGCCTTCCTGAGGCCGATGACGCTGAAGCTCGTGGCCGACGCGATCGACATGCACGAATCGACGGTGAGCCGCGTCACGTCCAACAAGTACATCTCGACGCCGCGCGGACTGTTCGAGATGAAGTATTTTTTCACCACGGCGCTCGCTTCCTCGACCGGCGCCGCGGATCACTCCGCCGAGTCGGTGCGCCACCGCATCCGGCAACTGATCGATGCCGAGCCGACCTCCGATATCCTCTCCGACGACACAATCGCCGAGATGCTGCAGAAGGAGCAGGGGATCGAGGTGGCGCGCCGCACCGTCGCCAAATATCGCGAGGCGATGAATATCCCCTCCTCGGTGATCCGCCGTCGTCAGAAGCGTGCTTTGGTCGACGCCCGCTGAATACACAGCCATGTCAACCTGTTGAACCTACGGGCGCCTTGCGCATTGCTCCCTGACACCCCCGGGTCTAGTCTCGGTCGCCGGCCCGTTACCTGCCGGCCGGCGAAGGTCTAACTCACCCAAGAGGAGCTTCATGACCCTACGCGTCTCAGGCAAAAACATGGATGTGGGCGACGCCCTCAGGACCAAGGCGGAAGGACATTTCGACGGAGTTGTGAAGAAATATTTCGATGGCGGTTACACCGGCCATCTGACCCTCGAGCCGGAAGGGTCTGGCTTTAACGCCCTCTGCATGGTGCATCTCGATTCGGGCACCGTGCTCCAGGCTACCGCCTACGGCGGCGACGCGATCTCGGCGTACGAAATTCTCACCGAGACGATCGAAAAGCGGCTCCGCCGCTACAACCGCAAGCTGAAACAGCACCGCCATCACAGCAGCGGCAACGGCGCAGATACTGCGCAGAGTTACGTGCTCGCAGCGCCCGACGATTCCGACGAACTAGCGGATGATTATTCACCGCCGGTGATCGCCGAAACCACCAAGAATCTCAGGCAGATGAGCGTCGAAGAAGCGGTCATGGAACTCGACCTCACACAGGCCGACATCGTCATGTTCCGCCATGCTGGACATGGGGGTCTAAATGTGGTCTACCGCCGCGCCGACGGCAATATCGGCTGGATCGATCCGGCCTTGCGGGCCAACTAGGCGCTAGCAACGTGAACCGTCGGAAAGACGTTTAGGACCTCGTTACATGGATTTGGCCGACATCCTCTCTGAGGAGTCTGTGCTTGTTTGCACGGACATCAAAACGAAGCGCGATGTACTCTCCAAGCTCTCCGAAAAGGTGGCGGCACTCACCGGACATCCAGCCGGCGAAATCTTCGATGCGCTCAACGATCGTGAATCGCTCGGCTCGACCGGACTCGGCAACGGCATTGCCATCCCGCACGGCAAGTATGCCGCGCTCAAGGGCGTCATGGCGGTGTTCATGAAGCTGGCGACGCCGGTCGATTTCGAAGCGGTCGACGATCAGCCGGTGGATATCGTGATGATGCTTCTGGCCCCGATGGGCGCCGGTGCCGATCATCTCAAGGCCCTGGCGCGCGTCGCTCGTGTGCTCCGCACGGATGCGGTAACCGAGGCGCTCCGCCGCACCAAGGACCCGGCTCGGCTCTATGCCATTCTGACGCAGAAAATTGCGTCCACGCAGGCGGCTTGAGCCGCCTGCTTTGCCCCCGCGCTAGTGCAGCGCAACGATCCCGAAATTTTTGTCACTGAGCCATTCCTCGACCGCTTCGTCGCTGTCGGCGACGAGCAGCGGCGAGCCGTCCGCCGACACCACGAGCTGGAATTCCTCGTCGTCGGTGAAATCGGGCTCGGTCATCATCTCGGCGAGCTTCTTGCCCTTGATGGGACGGACATACACCACCGCATTGCCGCCAAGCGCCATGAACTGCGCGGGGGTCAGATGCCGGAGCGGGTTGTCGAAAACTGTCTGTTCTGGTCTGTCTTGCATGATGTTCCCCTTTCTAGGCAGAACGGATGTCGATGCGGCGGGCGAGCTTTTCCGCCTTTGGCCGGATCACCGAGATGACCAGCATGCCGTGTTCGAGCACGGCATCCTTCACCTCAACGCCGTCGGCGAGCAGGAAGCTCCGTTGAAACTGCCGCGCGGCGATGCCGCGATGGAGAAATTCCCGGCCGGTTTCGTCCTGCTGTTTGCCCCGCACGATGAGCTGATTGTCTTCCCACATAAGATCGAGTTCGGCCTGGGCGAAACCCGCGACCGCGATCGAGATCAGGAAGCGCTCGGTGCCGTCGTCGTCGACGGTGCGCTCGATGTTGTAGGGCGGATAGCCGTCCGCTGCCCGGCTGAGCCGATCGATGCGTTCCTCATAGGCGTCGAAGCCGAGGAGGAATGGCGCCGAAAACAACGAGACACGGGACATGTCGTCCGCCCTTGTTCAAGCAACGATGCCCTCCGGCCCAAGTTTCAGCGGCACCGGCGGACAGGCAAAATATGGGGCTGCCGCGATGCCCCTTCAAGGGCTCTGAAATCCAAGGAAAATCATGCCTGAGACGGTTGCCGTCATTACCCCGGCGTTCAAAGCGGAACGCTGGATCGGCGCCTGCGTGCGCAGCGTGCTGAGCCAGACTTATCCGGACTGGCAACACTGGATCGTGGCCGATGACGGCCTCGATTACGAAGCGCTACTGGCGACGGAAGGGTTGCGCGATCCGCGCCTGAAATTTCTGTCATCTGGCACGATCGGGGGCGGCGCCTCGCGCGCCCGCAATGTCGCACTGGATCGTCTCGACACCGAATATGCAGCGATCCTCGATGCCGACGATCGCTTCAAGCCCACCAAGCTGGAACTGGCAGTCGCAGCGCTGCAGCATCACGCTATCGTGTCCGTGGCGCTCGATGAATTCGACGAGACCGAGGCGCGGCTGCGGCTGGTGGGTGAGGGGCCGGACAAGCCGCTGAGCCCGGCGATCTACAAATGGACGTGCCTCTCGATGGACTCGATGATCCTCTGGGATCGGCGCAAGACCGACGCGCGCTATGATCCCGAGCTCACCAATATGACCGACCTCGAGCTGTTGCTGCAGCTCTATCGGACGGTGCCTGAGAGCTACCACCTCGGCACGCCGTTGCACGACTATCTGAAGCTCGGCGTCTCGATGAGCAACGGGCCGGGCGTCACCGAAAAGATGATCCGCTCAAAACGGGAAATGCTACGGCGCGTTGAAACGGGGTTCTATGCTATGGCGGACGCGGCCGGCCCAGAGGGCATGGCGAACTTCCTCCGGATTTCGCTTCTGGCAGAAGAGACCTACCCGGCCGCCGTCACGAAGCGTCCCAGCCTGCTGTTCGAGGATCACCTCGAGCCGCTGCTGAGGGCCGCGTCGACCTCTGCCGCGAGCGGGATCGCCGGCTGAGCTCCGGCCTTGAGGCAGGCGAGGCTGGCCGCGACGGCTGCACGCCGCATCGACGCCTCGAGATCAAGCCCGGCCTCCAGCCCGGCTGCCAGATAGCCGACAAACGTGTCGCCGGCGCCGACCGTATCGACCGGCTTCACTTTCAGCGCCGGAACGGTGAACAGGCCATCCGCGGTCGCGGCCTGCGCACCGTCGGGACCGAGCGTCACGATGATGGTCTGCCGTCGGCTCCGTGCCCAGTTGCTCATCGCGGTATCGAGGTCGCCGGTTTCGCCGCCGCAGAGCAACACGAATTCGGTCTCGTTGGCGACGACGATCGAGGCCGTGCCGGCGACCGCCTGCGTCGTCGGCAGGAACGGCGCCGTATTGAGGATCGATGTCACGCCGTTGAGCTGGGCCAGCGCCAGCGCCCGCATCGTCGCCGCCTGCGGGATTTCCTGCTGGACGATCAGCACGTCGGTATCCATCATGCCGGTGACGGCAATCTCGGCATCATCGGGGGTCACTCCGCCATTGGCGCCGGGCAGGATGCCGATGACGTTCTCGCCCTGGCCGTCGACGAAGATCATCGCCACGCCCTGCGGCACGTCGAGCCGGCGCACCGCCTTGAGGTCGACGCCGCCCGCCTTGAGCAGCGCCAGGGCCTGGTCGCCCATACTGTCCTTACCGGCTGCGCCGACCATGCGGACGTTCGAGCCAGCTCGCCTGCCGGCCAGCGCCTGGTTGGCCCCTTTGCCACCCGCGGCCGACGAGAACTCGGTACCCGCTACCGTCTCTCCTGGCTGCGGGATGCGGCTCACCTTGCCGATGAGATCGAGGTTGATCGAGCCGAGGACGGTAATCATGCAATTGCTTTCAAAATTGTATTCCAGTTACGTGAGGTCACGAGCGTGCCCTTCGGCAGTTTCTTCTCGACGTCGAGCTGGCTGCCACCGAGGTAGGTGCCGTCCGGCTTGCGATAGGCATAGATGAAGACCTCGCGATCGGCGGCCGGCGGGAAGTCGAAATCTCCCGCCAAGCCGTCGAGCTTCATGCCGGGTGGCCGCGATTGGTCGAACAGCATCACATGCAGTTTGACCGCGTCGGTTTCTACGACGCCCTTGAACGGGTCGGTCCTCACCATGGCCTTGAGCTCGTCGATGCTGCGGAGCACCGTGCCAACCTCGAAGCCGAACCGCAACTTGAGGCCCGCCTCGATCTTCTCCTTCAGCCCCTTGCCGGCCTTGCTGTCGAACAGCACATTGCCGCTCGCCAGTAACGTCTTCACGTCGCCGAATCCCATCGCCTCGAATGCTGATTTGAGGTCGGCACTTTTGACTGTGCGCTTGCCGAGATTCACCCCGCGCAGGAAAGCCGCGTATCGGGTCACTTGCGCTTTCCGTTCGGATAGATCGTCTCGCCGCGCTTCAACATTTCGACGAAACCGGCGATCTTCTTCTCGCGTCCCGCCGGCGTCTTCATGTGGTGCGTTCGGAAGGCAAGAGCGTAGCGGTTCTGCGCATTGAGTGTCTGGAACATATCGAGCGCCTTGGGCTCGGCCTCGATCGCTGCCAGCAGATCGTCGGGAATGCCCATCTTGTCGGCGCCGGCATAGGCGCGCTCCCAGCGGCCATCGGCTTTGGCGGCGTCGATCTGCGCCTGCCCTTCGGGCTGCATGCGTCCCGCCTTGATCAGCCGCGCGGTGTGGTCGCGGTTGTTCTGGCTCCAGATCGACTTCTTGCTGCGCGGCACGAAGCGCTGCAGCCAGTATTGGGAGTCCAGGGACTTCTTCTGCCCGTCGATCCAGCCCCAGCACAGCGCCTCGTCCAGCGCTTCGGCATAGGCGACGCTGGCGATGCCGCTGTCGGCCTTGGCAAGCTTCAGCCAGAGTTCCACGGCTTTGGCATGGTTCGCCCGGAGCCATTTGGCGAAGGCCTTGGCGTCCTTGAACGCAAGCACCGCCTCGGGGTCGACCTTCGTCGGCGCCATTACGAATTGGCTCCGGGCCGCAGCGCCTTTTCGAGCGCCGGATCGAGCCGGTCCGTATCGGGCAGTTGGATGCCGAAGACGCTGGTCAGCACGTCGCGGATTTCGAGCAGATTGGTCAGCATGCGGGTTGTCGTCGCGCCGGCTTCGTGAGTGTTGAGACGCGCGTTATAGAGCGCGAACCGCTTTGCGCCCTCAACCCGCGCGCCGATCAGATCGTCGCGGAAGTGCGCCATCATCGCGTCGTTGGCGGCGATGTAGTCGTCGAACGTCTGAGGCGTCAGGGTGAATTCGTAGAGCGGCTTCCAGTGACCGGAGATCTCGCTCTCGAGCCGCCATTTCGGATGACCGCCGGTCAGCCTGTAGCGTTCGTTCGGCGTCTCCTGGTCGGCATCGGCGCGCAGCCGCAGCGGCGCAGTCATCACCTGGCCGCCGAACCCCACATCGACGAGATATTGCACGCCACCGACATCGACCAGCAGCGCCATGTGGTTGAGGATCGGTGGCACGAAACCCTCCTCATGCCCCCAGAGCACGCCGGCGCCCAGCGGCGTCACGGCAAAATCCATCGATTCCAGCACGGCCTTGAGCAGCAGGTTGTGCTCGAAGCAATAGCCGCCGCGGCGCTCGACGATCAGCTTCTGCTCAATGTCGGAGAGCTGCAGGCGGACCGGCAACTCCATCAGCGAATTGAGGTTTTCGAACGGGATGGCTGCCGGATGCAGCCGGTGCACCATCTCAAGCGTCTGCAGGGTCGGCGCGATCGACCCCGCATAATTGATTCGCTTGAGATAGGCCTCGAGATTGGCCTCGTCGCTCACCCGTGGTCCCCGCCGCCGGCTTCGGGACGGTCAATATGCTGAAGCCGGTCCGGTTTGTCACCAGACCAGCGTCAGCGCCGGCTCCAGCAGCAGCGTTTCCGGCGGATAGCGGAGCATGTTGCGCAGTTCCGGCGGCAGGCTGGGGACGCGGCCGGTGCTGCGGATCAGCGCGATGTGCTGGCTGCGATTCTTGACCACCGGTACCGCCGGCACGTCGTTGACGGCCTCCAGCGTCGCGAACGCCGCCATCGGGTCCATCCTGGCTTTGCGCAACAACAGCCGCAGCCAGAGGTGATAGCTGCCGATTTGCTCGGCAAAACGCAGCTCGGAGACGATGGCGGTGATGGGCTCGTGGCCGCGAAGCGCTCGGATGCCGGCCGCCGGCGTCACGGCGCGGGTCAGTATGACCTCGGCGTTGCGAACGAGGCTCGCGGCATTTGCCCGCTGGTGGGACCAATCCTGTGTCACGTGAAACGCTTCCAGTGCCTGGCGCCGCGCCGGAATGCTGGCGAAGCCGCGAAGCAGGATCAGCCGGTCCGGGTGACCGGCGACGCGGAACTGGCCGAGGTCGTGCGCGCCGGAAAATGCGAACGCAGCGCCGAGGCCGTCGATCAGATTCAGGTAATGTTCCGATTGAGCTTTTTCCGTTCGAACATCATGAAATTCGACGATTGGATGGTCTTTTTCGGCAGGAATCCACGTGAAATTCATCGCCTCGCTCCGCTCTTTTGCATCTTGGACAAACAGTGTACGTCTCGATGACTGACACCGAGTGTCAGGGTTTATCGCGAGTCCGGAAAAATGCGTGCCAGCCGGCTGCTGTCGATCATGATGCTGCTGCAGGCGAGGGGTCGGCTGAGCGCTGAAACGCTGGCCGAAGAACTCGAGGTTTCGGTCCGCACGATCTACCGCGACATCGACCAGTTGAGCGCCGCGGGCGTCCCCGTCTATGCCGATCTCGGCCGCAACGGCGGCTTCGCGCTGCTCGATGGCTGGCGGACGCGACTCACCGGCCTGACGGCGCCCGAGGCCAGAGCGCTGTTCCTTTCGGGCTTGCCCGGTCCGGCGGGCGAACTGGGGCTCGGCGATGAGGTCGCGGCGGCGGAGCTGAAGCTGCTCGCGGCGCTGCCTGCCGACTGGCAGTCCGAGGCCACCCGCATGGCGTCGCGCTTTCACCTCGATCCAAAGGGCTGGTTCTCGACGGGCCCGAAACCGGAGTTCCTGAAACTCGTCGCCGACGCGGTGTGGTCGGAAAAGCGGATCGTCATCAAATACGACAGCTGGACGCAGATCAGCGAGCGCGAGGTCGAGCCAATGGGCCTCGTGCTGAAGGGCGGCATCTGGTACCTCGTCGGCCGCCGCGAGGCTGGTTACCGCACCTACCGGATGAGCCAGATCCTGGCGCTGACGCCGACCGACCAGCATTTCGTGCGCCCTGCCGATTTCGACCTCCCCAAGCACTGGCGCGAATCGACAACGAGCTTCGAGCGCGAGGTCTATGTTGGGGTGGCCCGCGTGCGCGCCACGAAGACCGGCATTTCCCGCATCAAGGACATCAGCCAGCGGGTGAAGGAAGCGGTGGAAGCGCAGGCGCTCACCTTCGATGCCGAAGGCTGGGCGGTGCTCGACGTGCCGGTCGAGGAGGAGCGCTGGGCCAGCCGGGAGATGACCCGCGTCGGCGCCGAGGTCGAGGTGCTGGAACCGGTATCGCTGCGGGCGCGAATGATCGAAATCGCCCGGCAGCTGGCGAAGTCATACGGGCTGGTCGAGTGATGGTCTGCAGTCGGCACCACCTCCCCCTCCGACGGGGGAGGTAGCAAAGCCTGGCCGCGAGGCCTGGCGTCGCTAGGAGGGGGTGCGATCAGCCCCGGACCGGTGTGCGGCTCCCCCACCCTAGCCTCGCTAGTCCTTCGGACAAGCTGCGCTACCCTCCCCGCGAGGGGGAGGGTGAAGAGGAGTTACGCCCGTGCTGCCGTGATCGTCCGCCGCACCGCATCTTGATCAGTCAGCGTCACCTCGAACTCGCGTTCATAGGCCGTCCCGCCCATGCCGACGTTCGGATTGCGGAACGCCATTCCACTCGGCACCGTGTGCGGTGCCGAAAAGTGTAGCTCGTCGCCTTCCGAGCGCCGCAGCACTTCGGCGATATTGGTCTCGTCGAGCGCACCGCACACCATGATCTTGATCCGGCCGCGCGCCGCATCGTGCGTGCGCTTGAGGATATCGAGGCCAAGGAGTGCGGTGTCGCGTTGCCCGCTGGTCAGCACGCGGTCGACGCCGGATCGCACCAGCGCCTCGATGGCTTCCTCGGGGTCACGCGTCATGTCGAACGCGCGGTGGCAGGTGATCTTCATCGGCCGTGCTGCCGCGCTGAGAGCGGTCATCCGCGCCTCGTCGATCCGTCCATCCGCCGTGAGGCAGCCGAACACCACACCGGCCACACGGAGCTCGCGGCAGGCCCGCACATCGTCGAGCATCGTCTGGTATTCGAGCTCGGAATAAAGGAAGTCGCCGCCGCGCGGCCGGATGATGACGTGGAATGGGATCGTGGCGATCTTCAACGCCTGCCGGATCACGCCCATGCTGGGCGTCAGGCCGCCTTCGAGCAGAGAGGCGCAGAGTTCCACCCGGTCGGCCCCGGCAGCCTGCGCGGCGGCAAGGCCGTCGATGCCTTCGACGCAGATTTCAATCAACGGTTGCGGCACTATTGGACCGTGATCTCCATCCGCTCGCCGGCCTTGACGGTGGCGTCGGATTCCTTGGTGCCGGCATCGTTGGCGAGCGTCACGACGATATGGTAGTCGCCCGCCGGCAGCGTCCGGTTGGCCGCCATGTCATAGCTGCCGCCAAACGAGACGCGATTGCCCTGGATGTCTTTCTTGGCGCTGAACACTTCGGTGTAGTAGCCGTTCGGCGCCGTCACCGCCAGCACGCCGGCATTGAGCGGAATGGTGAACGACATCGCGTCGCCGGATTTGACCGAGAAGGGCTGCTCGACCTTCACGGCGTCATAGCTCGCAACCGCCACATAGTCGCCGGCCGGCAGGTCGAACTGCACGATCGGTCCGTAGCCGTTGCCGATCTCCTTGCGGTTGCCCTGGATGTCCTTCTTGGCGGCGAACACATCGACATAGAGGCTGCCGTCCGTCACATCCACCCCTTCAGCGTAAGTGGCCGTGACGTTCACATGACCGGCGCCAACCACGACGTCCCTGGTGATGCGATCGCCGGCCGCCACCGTCGCGGTGTCGTTGACGGTCGCGCTGCCGATCGTGACGGCCAACTGCGTGTCGCCCGCCGGCACATAACCCTTGAACTCGCCATAGACCGTCGTGCTGCTCTTGTCCGCGAAGGTCGGTACCACCGTCGCTCCGCTGTCGATGTCGGCGCCTTCCGATTCATGCGGGCGGACGTCGAGATAGCCGGCCTCGAAATCGAACAGCGGTTTTGCCACCTGGCCGGCCGCAATCGTCACCTTTTGCTGGACGTGCACATTGTCGAGCGTCGCGATGACGATGTAGTCGCCCGGGTCGATCGTCCCCTCATAGGCATTGCCGTATTCGGTGCGTACCGCGTCGCCCGCGCTGCCGTCGGCGTTGATGCTGTGGAACTCCCAGGCGACAGAACCATCGCCGTCGACCAGCGGATCGCTGCCTTTGGCAACCACCGCGCTCGGCGCAAAATTCGCGTCGCTGACCGGTTCCTCCGACGATGACGGCGGTGCCTCGGACGAAGACGTATCGGGCGCCGTCACACCGCTGACGACGTTGCTCATGGCGTCCTCAAGGCCGGTTGCGTCATCGGCCGAGAGGTACTTGCCTCCGGTCGTGTCGGCGAGGCATTTGACCTGCGCGCCTTCGGCCCGCGAGAGCCCGAACCCGACGACGTCGACCTTGAGATCGACGCCGGATTTCGCGAGCTCGGTCGCCAGCGCGCAGGGGTCCGCGTTGCACGTCTCGATGCCGTCGGTGATGAGGATCACCGTCGCCTTGCCCTCGCTGGATTTGAGCTGCTCGGCCGCCATCTTCACGGCGGCGGTCAGCGGCGTCTTGCCCTTCGGGCTGAGGCCGTCGGCAGCCGTGCCGATCGCGGCGGCGGTGCCCGCGGCCGGCTGGACCAGCGTCTCGATGTCGGAGCAGTCACCCTTGCTGCGGTGGCCATAGGCCATGAAGCCGAGCTCGAGATCGGCCGGCACGCCCGCCAGCACGGATTTCAGCGTGTCGCGGGCGATGTCGATGCGGGCCTTGCCGTCGATCTGCGCCCACATCGACCCCGACGCATCGAGGATAATCATCGCCCGATCGGCGGCGAGCGCCGGCAGCGACAGGGCAGCCATCGTCAATAGAGCGGTGAACAGGCGGAAAAGGGTGCGCATCATCTGAGCCTCGATGATCGATCTGGGACAAGCCGCATGCCTCGTCGCAGCTTTATCGCACGCTCGCCTGCGCCGGATGAAGTGCAGATGAATCGTTCATTCATCTGCCGCCAAGAATTGTGCGGAAACGCCAGGTAAATGAAAAGGGCGCCCGAGGCGCCCTTCGTCATGCCGTCATTGCCGGCCGGTGGATGGTGGAGCCAAACGGGAT
>CAZNAE010000024.1:0-31361 GCA_964570695.1 uncultured Devosia sp. | reverse complement strand
ATTCCCGGTTGGCGCCACATTCATTTGGCGTTCAGCGGCAGCCCCCGCAGAGCGCTGAGTGGCGAACGAGATAGCCGGAAGTTTGGTAGTTGGCGCGCCCTGAGCGATTCGAACGCCCGACCCCCAGATTCGTAGTCTGGTGCTCTATCCAGCTGAGCTAAGGGCGCGCAGGCTTCAACGGCTGGAAGCGCGCCACCCATACATAAGGTGTTCGGGCTTGTCCAGCAGCGGTTCAGCCGACCCGGATCGAGGCGGGAAGGCCGATATCGAACTGCGTCCCGGGGTCGAGCGGCGTGTAGGTCAGCGTGCCACCGTGGGCCATTACCAGTTCGCGGGCGATGGCGAGCCCAAGGCCGGTGCCGCCGGCCTTGGCCGAGCCCTCGAAGGCCACAAACAGATTCTCGCGGGCCCGCGGCGGCAGGCCCGGGCCGTTGTCGGCAATCGTCAAGGTCAGGCCGCCGGGACCGTCGGCGAAGCGCGCCGAGATGCAGGGCTCAGTCCCCTTTTCGGTGGCCGTCTCGAGGGCCTCGCGAGCGTTCTTGAGAAGGTTGACGAGGACGCGCGCCAGTTGCTCAGGGTCTGCCTTGACCGATATGCCGTCGGGCACGTCGTTGCGGAAGGCGATCTCGGGATGCCGCAGGGCGCCGGCGTCGAGCGCCGATTCATCCACCAAAGCGCGAAGGTCGACCGGCACGGGCTTCGGCGGCGTGGCGCTCTGGCGGCCGTAGTCGAGCACCGACTGGGCGAAGCCAATGGCCTTGTCGATCGACTGCACGAGCCGCGGCGCCAGCCGCTGGATTTTCGGATCGTCGAGCGCCACCACCTGGTCGGAGAGCAGTTGCGCCGAAGTCAGCGTGTTGCGCAAATCATGGTTGATCTTGGCGACGGCGAGGCCGAGGTCGGCAAGATGCCGGCGCTGCCGCAGCATCGAGAAGATGTCGGTTTCCATCGCGGCGAGTTCGTTCTCGACGATGCCGATCTCGTCCTTGCGCCTCGTCGGCGAAATGATCAGCGCTGCGTTCTCGGGCGCGCGGCGGTACGCTACCATGTTGCCGGTCAGCCGGCGGATCGGGTCGATCAGCAAGCGGCTGACGAGGACGTACAGCACCGCGGCGGTCAGCACCGCAACCAGCAGCGATATTAGAACGATGTTCCATGAGTAGTCGATGAGGTCGGCGTGGAGCGGCGCTTCAGACATCAGCACCTCGACCTGGGCGTCGCTGTCGCCGCCGTCACCATCGCCGTTGCCGAGGATGCGGAGGGTCCGGTCGCCGCCATGCACCAGCGTATCGAGCGCCCCCATGATCAGCGTCGGGTAGTCCGTCAGGCGCATGTCGACAGTCAGCGCTTCGCGCGGCATCGGCTTTTCGTCGAGCTCGATGAGCTGGCTCTGGCCGTTGCGGCGGTAGACGATGGCGATAGCGCCGGCCGACTTCAGCAGATTGTCGGTCAGCGTGGCCGGCAGGTTCATCGCGTCAGGCACGGCGTCGAGCACGCGCGCCGCAACGATGCCGATGCGCAACCGATCGCTCAGCCACGCCTCGCGATAGTTGCCGGCGGACGGCAGATAGATCACCACTTCAACCGCAAGGATCACCAACGTGATCGTCGCGATGAGTTTGACGGAAAGCCCGGAAAACGGGCCGGGCATGGCGCGGGGCTCGCTGCTCATCTCCGCCTCTCATAGAGCATCGGGGGAAAAAGTGGGAAGCGGTTTTTCGCAGGTCTGGGGCGTTGAAAACGCCGGAAAAGCCCTTATGGCAACAGGCGGTTGAGGGCGAAACGGCGTTTTTCCCAAATGGTGTTTTTTGCCGTTCCAATGGCCTTTTCGCCGAGCATTCGGGCGAGTTCGGCGTAACTGGGGTAGGGCGCGGCGAGGTCGGCGAGCTTGGCGGCGTCGATCTTCTGGGCGATGGCGAGGGCGAAGAGGGCCGCCAACTCGCCGGCCCCGGCACCGGCGATGCCGGCACCGAGGATCTGGCCGGAGCGGGAGACGATCAGCTTGACGACGCCCATACTTTCGCGGCCGGCCCGCGCCCGGTCGTTCTCCGCATAGCTGGCGCGCAGCACCGAAAATCCAGTTTTGAAGCGCCCGCGGGCCATCGGCTCGCTGAGGCCGATTTCGGCGATCTCGGGATCGGTGAGGGTCAGCCGCGCTACCGCCGCCGGTTCGTAGCGCACCGGCTGGCCAAGGAGCGCCGCGCGGACCACGAGGTCGGCCTCGAGCGAGCTCAGATGCGCCGCCGGCGCGTGGCTGGCGGCTTCGCCGACCGCGAACACCTTGGGATTGGTGGTGCGCAGCGACGAGGACAGCGACAGCATGCCGGGATCGACCTTGGAGCGCCGGATCTTCGCCGCCTCGAGGTTGAGCTCAGTGAGATTGGCACTGCGCGCCGTGGCGACGAGGATATGGGAGGCATCGAGGTTCAGGCCCTCGTCCTTGGCGCGCGCCACAATGCCGATGCCCTGGCTGCGCGCCTGGATGGCGACGATCGCCGATTCTTCGTGCACGATGACGCCTTCATCCTTGAGCCGGCGCAGCGCGATGTCGGCAAGCTCGGGATCGGTCTGCGCCAGCGCCCGGCCTTTTTCGACCACCGTCACCTCGCAGCCGAGCCGGCGATAGCTGAGCGCCAGCTCGATCCCCATCGGACCGGCGCCGATAATCACCAGGTGCGTCAGCTTGCGGGTGTTGTCGAAGATCGTCTCGGGGGTGAAATACGGCACCGACAACAGCCCCGGAATGTCCGGCAGGCTGGTGCGGGCGCCCGTCGCGATCACGAAGCGGCGGGCCTGGATGCTCGTATCGCCGACCTTGACGGTCGTGGGGTCGGTGAAGCTCGCCGTGCCCTTCACCAGCTCGATGCCGAGCGCGATCAGCTTGGTGGCCGCGCTTTCGGGGGCGCTGCGGAGGATGATTTCGGCAATGTGATCGTGCACACGCCGGAAACTGACTTTTGGCGCCGCCTCGGCGAAGACCCCGAATTCGCCGCTGCCGACGCCTGCAACCGCCCTTTCGGCGGCGGCGGCCAGCGCCCTGAGCGCGATCGCTCCGGATCTGAGGCTCGCGCCGCCCAGATCGCCCTTTTCGGCGACAACGACGCTCGCCCCCAGGCGGCGCGCCGCCTGCGCGACAGCCAAACCGCAGGCGCCCGCGCCGATGACGCAGAGATCAGGGGTCAAAAGCGTAGCCAAGCCTTGCCTTTATCGCCGCAGAGGAAGGTTCGCCCCGCTTCTAAAGGGCGAGGCTGGAAAACGCCAGCGGCGCGCCGGGGAAAAGCCGCCGGAGGCCCCAAAAGCCGCCGGATTCAGCTGCGACAACGATCCCGGGCCGAAATGCCCGGATGCGTTGACTTAGCCGGGTGCTTTCCCTATAAGCCCGGCCAATCTGCCCGGAGCGAGGGATCGGCATTTGCTGGTCTTTTGCGGCACGGCAGCGATCTCGCGTGAAGCCTAGACCAAGAGGACCGCGCCCGGCGTGGTGTGAAACTATGAAGCGTACATTCCAGCCGAGCAACCTCGTCCGCACCCGCCGTCACGGCTTCCGCGCGCGCATGGCGACCAAGGACGGCCGCAAGATTCTCAACGTGCGCCGCGCCCTCGGCCGCAAGAAGCTCTCGGCCTAAGGGGATTTGGGCCGCATGACGGCCGGGCCCGACACGCAGAGAACTCTGAGGCGCCTGACCAAGCGGGCGCAGTTCCTTGCCGCGGCCCGCGGTCAACGCGCCGGCCGGACCGGTTTCTCCCTGCAGACCATCGCGGTGGCAGACGCCGACGCCGGCATTGGGCTCACCGTCACCAAGAAAACCGGCAATTCGCCCGAGCGCAACCGCATCAAGCGGCGTTTGCGCGCAGCCGCCAGGGCTTGCGGCACCCAGTTTCACGCCCAACATGACTACGTGCTGGTCGGCCGCCGCGAGGCGCTGAGCCTGCCGTTTGCCAAAGTCGTCGCCGACCTTTCTTCCGCCATTGCAAAAGTGCACGCCCCGTCGCGTGACGCCGGAACCCTGAGACCATGAACGAATCCAACCGCAACATGATTATCGCCATCGTGCTCAGCGTGGTGGTGCTGTTCGGCTGGCAGTTCTTTATCGCCGGGCCGCAATCGCAGAGGGCGCAGCAGCAGGCGCAGATCGCTGCCGAGCAGGCCGCTGCCGCCAATCCGGGCCTCGCGACCGGCGCGACGACCACTCCTGGCGGCGCGACTACTACCGCCGCGGGCGCCGGCGCGACCCCGGCCGTCAACGCCGGCGGCACGTTCGCCGACCGGCCGTCGGCAATTGCCGCCTCGCAGCGCATCGGCATCGACACCGCCGCCCTCAAGGGCTCGATCAGCCTAACCGGCGGCCGGCTCGATGACCTCGAGCTCAAGAAATATACCGAGACGGTCGATCCGACCTCGCCGATCATCACGCTCCTGACCCCGTCGGGCGCGCCGAACGCCTACTACATCGAGCAGGGCTGGGCCGCGCCCGCGGGCAGCACCGCCAAGACGCCGGACGCGACGACGATCTGGACAGCCGATGCCAACGCCAAGCTCACCGAAGCGACGCCGGTCACCCTCACCTGGGACAATGGCGCGGGGCTTGTCTTCCACCGCACCTTTGCGGTCGACTCCAATTACCTCTTCACCGTCACCCAGAGCGTCGACAACAAGACCGCTGCCGACGTGCCGCTGTTCCCCTATTCACGCATCGTGCGCGAAGGCACGCCCAAGGTCGCCAACTTCTTCGTCCAGCACGAGGGCCCGATCGGCGTGCTTGGCTCGAACAACGAAGTGTCGAAGAAGTACACGGACCTGCAGAACGACAAGGTCGACAAGTTCGAGAACACCTCGGGCTGGCTCGGCTTCACCGACAAATACTGGGCGACCGCGGTGCTCGCCAACCCGGGCGCGCAGGTCAATGCGCAGCTGACCTATCTCAAGCCGAACAATCTTGACGAGTACCAGACAAGCTTCGTCAACTCGGCCGCCACCGTGATCCCCAAGGGCGGCAGCGCTGAAGACAAAAGCTTCGTGTTCGCCGGCGCCAAGGAAGAATCGGTAATCTCGGGCTATGAGCAGAGCGGCCATTTCGACCGGCTCGACCTGCTCATCGACTGGGGCTGGTTCTTCTTCATCACCAAGCCGATGTTCGCGCTGCTGCGCTTCCTCTACGGCTTCATGGGCAATTTCGGCCTCGCCATGCTGACCATGACGGTCATCGTCAAGGCGCTGTTCTTCCCGCTCGCCAACCGCTCCTACGCCTCGATGGCGGCGATGCGCCGCGTCGGGCCGGAGATGAAGCTGATCCAGGAGCGCTTCAAGGACGATCGCGCCGGCCAGCAACAGGCGACGATGGAGCTCTACAAGCGCGAGAAGATCAATCCGCTGTCGGGCTGCTGGCCGCTCCTGATCCAGATCCCGGTGTTCTATTCGCTCTACACCGTGATCTTCATCAGCCTCGAGATGCGGCATGCGCCGTTCTTCGGCTGGATCCAGGACCTCGCGGCGCAGGACCCGACCAATATCTTCACGCTGTTCGGGCTGATCCCGTGGGACCCGACGGCGCTGCCCTTCGTCGGCAACCTTGCGCACCTCGGCATCTGGCCGCTGGTGATGGGCGTCACCATGTGGGTGCAGATGCGGCTCAACCCGCCGCCGCCGGACCCGACGCAGGCGCTGATCTTCAACTGGATGCCGGTGGTGTTCACCTTCATGCTCGGGACCTTCCCGGCGGGCTTGGTGATCTACTGGAGCTGGAACAACTTCCTCTCGGTCTGCCAGCAGTACTTCATCATGTCGCGCCACGGCGCGAAGGTGGATCTGTTCGGCAACATCCTGACCTCGCTGGGGCTGCGGAAAACGCCGAAGGCCAGCTCGACCTAAGACACGATGGACGGCGTAACGGTCATCACCGGCCCGCGCTCGGGCGCCGGACACCTCTTCGCCCTGCTCCGCAATTTCGAGGCCGTCGCTCCCTGCGGCGGCCTTTTTGCCGACGGCGTCCAGGATGCGTCGGGCAAGATCGATCTCGCCGAGGTCGAAGCCCGCGCCGAGCACAAGAGCCTGCTTGCGCTCAGGGCAACATCGGCGATGCCGCGCGACCTGGTGGAGCGCGACCTGCTCGGCCGGCCCGGCATGCGCGCCGTCTTCGTCGTGCGGCGGCAGATCGACGCCTATGTGTCGCTGGCCAAGGCAACGGTGCTCGATGCCTGGCGCGACACCGACCTGACGCCGGTCAAGGTGAAGCTCGACGCCGAACGCTTCGCCAAATGGCTGGCCGAGGAAGAAGCCTGGTATGCGCACTGGAAAGGCTGGCTCGAAAAGCGTGCCTTTCCGGTGCCGATCTTCCGCTACGAGACACATCTCACGCTGCCGCCGAGTTCGGCGCTTGGCCGCTTCGCCGCCGCGGTGGCGCAGGTCGGCATCACGCTGAGGGTACCCGGCACTCTGCCCTATCCGGGCCTCGTCAAGCAGGACCGCGAGAAGGCCGTGGCGCTCAAGGTCAAGAACTGGCCGGAGTTCTCGCGCGCCCTGATCGAGATGGGCATCGAGAAGCGCGCCTTCGGCTATCCGCTCTAGACCCGCCGCCTTGCGGGCCTTATGGAAGCGCCCATGATCGATGGCCCCAATCTTGAAACCGGACGCCTGCTGTTCGCCCGCCCCTTCGTCTTCGTGAAGGGCTGCGTGCGGATCGCCGACTTGCCGCCTACGGATCGCATCGAGATCGCGTTCGCGGGCCGCTCCAATGTCGGCAAGTCGTCGCTGATCAATGCGCTGACCGGCACCACCAATCTGGCGCGCACCTCGAACACGCCGGGACGTACGCAGGAGCTCAACATCTTCGAGGCCGCCGACGCGCCGCTCCGCATCGTCGACATGCCCGGCTACGGTTTTGCGCAGGCGCCGAAGCCCAAGGTCGAGGCGTGGACCAAGCTGATCCACCAATATCTCACCGGCCGGCCGAACCTCCGCCGCGTCTATGTGCTGGTCGACGGTCGCCACGGCCCCAAGGCCAACGACCTCAGCGTGATGAACCAGCTCGACAAGTCGGCGGTGAGCTACCAGGTGGTGCTGACCAAGGCCGACAAGCCCTCGGTCGCCGAACTCGACGAGGTGATCGCCGCCACCAAGGCCGCCATCGCCAAGCGCCCGGCCGCCCACCCCGAGCTGATCATCACCTCCGCCGAGACCAAATTTGGCATCGACACGCTGCGGGCCGAGATCGCGCTGCTGCTCGCGAGCTAGACGCTCCTCAGGAACGCCCCGAGATAGCCGGCCATTTCGTGGCTGTCGGACGGACGCGCCACAGAGGCGATAGCGGTGTCGATGACGGCGTCGGAGGTTTTGCCGCGGCGCAGCTGGGCGAGCGCGACGGTGTAGTCGTCGTCGAACTCGGGGTGCGGCTGAAGGCTCATGGCGGCGCCGTTGCGGTAGGCGAGGCCGGCGTTCGGGGTGAACTCGGAGGCGAGGAATACGTCGGCCTCGGCCGGCGGCACGATGACCTGATCCTGATGCGAGCAGGCGATGGCGAATTCGGGCAGCTCGCCGCCGATCGGCGCCGGGCGCGAGCGGACGTCGTAGACGTGGCGGCCGAGGCCCCAGCCCTTTTCGGATTTGCGCACGTCGCCGCCCAGCGCATCGGCCATGATCTGATGACCGAAGCAGATGCCGACCATCGGGGTTTTGGTCGCATAGGCGCTGCGGATGAACTGCCGGAGCGGCTCCATCCAGGTCAAGTGATTGTCGTAGACGCCGGCCGACGAGCCGGTGATCAGGACTGCATCGAGCCCTGCCGGATCCGGCAGCGGTTGGCCATCGGCAAGGCGCACCGTCTCGAACTCGAAGTTCTGGCCGGCGAACATCCGGTGGAACATGGCGCTATAGGGCCCGAACTTTGCACGCAGCGGCTCCGGCACGTCGGTGGGCTGGATCAGAGTGAGTTTCATGCGCAAAGAAATGGCTTGCGCGATGCTCTCGCGCAAGCCGGTTTCTGCATAACCGATATGTGAGACTAGGCCGCCTTCGGCTCGAACTTCAGCGCCAGGCCGTCCATGCAATAGCGGTTGTTGATCGGCTGGTCGGGCACGTCGTGGAACAGGTGCCCCAGATGCCCGCCGCAGCGGCGGCAATGGCATTCGTCGCGGTCCATGCCGAGCGACGTGTCGTTCATGGTGACGACGGCATTGGGCAGGGCCTGCCAGAAGCTCGGCCAGCCAGTGCCGCTGTCGAACTTGGTCGTCGAATCATAGAGCGGCAGATCGCAGCCGGCGCAGGCGAAGATGCCGACGCGGTGCTCGTTGAGCAGCGGCGAGCTGCCGGGCTGCTCGGTGCCCTGGCGGCGCATGATGTTGAAGGCATCCGGCCCGAGAATCTTCATCCATTCGTCATCGGTGTGGGTGACTTCGAAGGTGCCGGGAACGGCACTGCCTTCCTGGCCAAACGCCGCACCGAGGAACTGCGCCGCGAAGGGCGTCGCGCCAACAATCGCCACCGCGGTCCCGCCGAGCAGCACAGAACGTCGATTCAAAATCGCCATGGTGTCCTCCTGAAAGATGGTCCCGCAGAGCGCCGGCAAAGGGGGGCGGGCCTGCGGGACCTATGTTGCGCGCATCTTGCAGATAGATAGGACACGCGCACGTAAATTGCATGTGTCCGGGCGGTGAACCCGGACACATGTTGGCTCACATCTTGGGGAGGAGAACCTTGTCGATGACGTGGATGACGCCGTTCGACTGGATGACGTCGGCGATCGTCACGTTGGCAACGCCGCCCGATTCATCGGTCACGGTGACCTTGCCGCCATCGACCTTGAGGGTAAGCTTGCAGCCGCCCACGGTGTCGACGACATGCGAGCCGCCATCGGCCTTGACCATCGCCATCACGTCGGTCGACAGCGCCTTGGCCGCAACGACGTGGCAGGTGAGGATCTTCACCAGCATCGCCTTGTTTTCGGGCTTCAGCAGATTGTCGACGGTGCCGGCCGGCAGCGCCGCGAAGGCTTCATTGGTCGGGGCGAAGACGGTGAACGGGCCTTTGCCCTCCAGCGTGTCGACGAGGCCGGCGGCCTTGACGGCGGCGACCAGCGTCGTGTGATCGGCCGAGTTCACGGCGTTCTCGATGATGTTCTTGGTGGCCAGCATCGGGGCGCCGCCAACCATCGGATTGTCGGCGAGGGCATAGGTCGAGAACGCCGAGATGGAGAGCATGGCGCCAAGGGCGACGGCGCGCAGAGCGGTGAGTTTCATGGGGTGACTTCCTTCCTTTGGGGGGACCGGTATGTTCCGGTTGAGACGCCAGAGTTACGGAAGCAAAAGCGGGGCAGTTTCGAAAAACCGGGCCGGCAAAAATATATGTCGAACGACGATCCAGAGCGAAACTCGTGATCGCAGCGCGCCGTATTGTTGCCGCGGCGGCGGGGGCCGGCAGGAAGGCCATGACACGTGTTGGTGCCGAGCCCCTCTCCCCGCCGGTCCCCTGGGCGCAGGTGCGTGTCGTTCGGACACAGTAGTGAGACGCGTGCGGAGCCGGGAGGCTTGGGGAAGAATCCTGCAGTCGGGACTCCTTCCCCTGCGCAGCGGGGGAAGGTGGCGCCGGAGGCGACGAAAGGGGGCGCCGGCACAATCAGCGGAGCATGGGCCGGCGCCCCCTCCACCAGCTTCGCTGGTCCCCCCCCGCTGCGCAGGGGAGGATTCCTGACCTATTAGATCGTTGTCGCCTTGCCCGCCGCCACGATCGGTCCCGTCGGGGCATGCGTCGGGGAACCGCCGAGCGGTTCGAGCGAGATGGCCAGCGTCGTGCCCGGGCCGAAGCCGGCGAGCAGATCAGGTGCGACTTTCATATCGTTGCGGGCATTGATTTTGATAACGCCCATCGATTTGGGCGCCGCGCTGCCTTCAATGGCCCAGAGCTCGTAGTCCTTGTTGGGCACCGGATCGCCGGAGACGGTGGTGAGGCGAACCTGCCCGGTGGTCTCGTTGTAGAGCGCCACAACGCTGACATTGCTGCCCTGGGCGCTGAGCGCCGCGACGAGCTGCGCCGCAAAGGCGTTCGGATCGGGCCGCGGCGTTGCGACATTGATGCCGATGGCAATAACCGCCACCGCGAGCGCGCCGGCGGCAACCGAGCGCCACAACGCCAACGAGTTCCAGAAGCCGGCCTTGGCTTGCCCGGTGAACAACCGCTGCTCAAGGCGCGACCAGACGGCGGCCGGGGCCGGCGTTTCGACAAACTCGCTGTCGAGACTTGAGAGGCGCGTCCGCCACAGGCGCAAATCGGCGCGCAGCACCGGCTCGGCCTTGAGCCGCGAGCGAACGCGGTCATGCTCGGGGCCGTCGAGCAGCCCCAGCGCATATTCCGCCACGAGGAACCCGTCCTCATCGCCGCCAGCAATGGTGTTCGCATCGCTCATGCCGACAGGCACTCTCTTAGTTTCAACAGGCTGCGGCGCAGCCAGGTTCGCATCGTGTTGAGCGGCACCTTGTGGCGCTCGGATAGTTCCTCGTAACTGTAGCCGTCGAGGTAGGCGCCGCGAACGGCCTCTGCCTTGTCGGCGTCGAGCTGGTCCAGGCAGCCGTCGATGCGCGCCCGCTCGCCGCGGTTGGCCTCGGCCTGTTCGGGGTCGGGGCTGGCATCGGCCACGTCGAGGGCCATATCGATATCGTCGCTTTGGGGCTTCCGGGCGCGCAGGACGTCGAGCGAGTGGTTGCGGGCGACCGCCACCAGCCACGAGATCGGGCTGTAGCCGCCCGGGACATAACGGTCCGCGCGCTGCCAGATCTTGACGTATACCTCCTGCAGCGCCTCTTCGGCTTCTGAGCGGTCCCTCAAGATACGCAGCGTGACTCCGTAGAGTTTCGCACTGGTCCGGGCATAAAGCTCGCGAAACGCCTGCCGGTCGCGCAGTGCGCAACGGGCGATCATATCGGCAATGTCGGCGGTGTCGCTGGCCACAAGGTGAGCCTAGCCGAGCCCGGCGCGCCTGCCTATCCCCGGCCAATACGTGCCGATGGCCGCAAAACCGCTTTTACACCCCGCTGAATGCTTTATACGCTTCGCCCCAAGATGAGTACGAAACGCAAAATGCCTGATATCGAGTCCTTCTCCCGCGACGCCGCCATTCTTTCGCAGGCGCTGCCCTACATGCAGCGCTACGAGGGGAAGACCGTGGTGGTGAAATATGGCGGGCACGCCATGGGCGATATCGCGCTCGGCCGCGGCTTTGCCCGCGATATCGCGCTTTTGAAGCAATCCAAGGTCAATCCGATCGTCGTGCATGGCGGCGGACCGCAGATCGCCTCGATGCTGAAGAACCTCGGCATCGAGAGCAAGTTCGAGGGTGGGCTGCGCGTCACCGACCAGCGCACCATGGACGTGGTCGAGATGGTTCTGGCCGGCTCAATCAACAAGGAAATCGTCGCGCTGATCAATGCCGAGGGCGAGTGGGCCATCGGGCTTTGCGGCAAGGACGGCAACATGGTCTTCGCCAGGAAGGCCAACAAGACCATCAAGGACCCCGGTTCCGAGATCGAGCGCGTGCTGGATCTGGGGTTTGTCGGCGAGCCGGTCGAGGTCGACCGGACGCTGCTCGACCTCCTCGCCCGCTCCGAGATGATCCCGGTGATCGCGCCGGTGGCGCCGGGCCGCGACGGCAACACCTACAACATCAACGCCGACACTTTCGCCGGTGCCATCGCCGGCTCGCTCGGCGCCAAGCGCCTGCTGTTCCTCACCGACGTCGATGGCGTGCTCGACGCCAACAAGAAGCTCATTCCAGAGCTGACGATGCGCGACGCCCGCACGCTGATCGACGACGGCACGATCAATGGCGGCATGATCCCCAAGGTCGAAACCTGCCTCGAGGCGCTCGAAAACGGCGTCGAGGGCGTCGTCATCCTCAACGGTAAGACGCCGCACGTGGTGCTGGTCGAGCTGTTCACCGAGCATGGCGCGGGAACACTGATCGTCCGCTAGCGAATAGTGGCGAACGCTTAATATTGGAGCCGGAAGATATCGGCTCCTTCGTGCGAAACAGCACGTAACTCATAGTTAACTCTTCCAGCACAGTCTAAGTTCTGTCTCATGCAGTCCTGTGCTTGGTCCTTTGTCTCAAACATTTGCGTCAGACATCGCCGGCGGACGCAACGTCTCGGTCGTTTACTCGCCCGAGATCGATACTCCGTCGACGTCGTTTATCCGAAAGGACTATGCACCGCTGCCGCTCGCGGACCTCACCCGGGCCGTCCTCGCAGCGGCTGATACGATCGTCTTCGATGTCGATCTGGCGAAGCTCGCCGTCGTCAGTTCGCTGAAGGACCTGATCGGCGGCTTGCGCCGGCCGCCAACCACGCTGTTCGCCGTTGATCGCGGCGCCGCGCGGCATTTCCAGACAACACAAGCCTATGCCCTAGGCGCCCGGGCCGTTATCGAGCGCCCGCTTAGTTCGGTGGCCATCCGCGAGGCCCTGTCGGCCCTCGATATCGATCCGTCGCCTCCCGCAATCCGCAGCACCAAGGGCGCAGCCGCAGCGTCGATCGCCGCCGCGCACCGGCTCATCGGCGCATCGTTTGCTGCTCTCAGCACGGGTTCGCCGATCGAACTCGACCAGGCCATGACCGCCAGCCACGAGCTGTTCTCAGGCATTGGGCAGGCCGGCCTCGAGCGCTGGCTCGATACGGTCCGGGCGCATCACGCCGGAACCTTCCAGCACTGCCTGCTGGTGACCGGCGCCGTGGTTGCCTACGCCAGTCACACCGCGCTGCCCGAGCCGACGCAGACAACGCTGACGATCGGGGCCCTGCTGCACGATGTCGGCAAGGCGACCATTCCGAACGCGATCCTCGACAAGCCGGGCGCCCTTACATCCGCCGAATTCGCGCTGGTCAAAACGCACCCCAAGGTCGGCGCGGACTACCTGACGGCGCAGGGCAACGTGCCGCCGGCGATCATCGACGCGGTGCGCCACCATCACGAATATCTGGACGGCAGCGGCTATCCCGATCGTCTCTCCGGCGCACAGATCAGCGCGGTGGCGCGCATCATGACGGTTTGCGACATCTATGGCGCTCTGGTCGAAGAGCGCAGCTACAAGCCCGCGAAGACCCAGTCCGAGGCGCTCTACGTGCTGATCGGCATGGCGCAGCAGGGCAAGGTCGATTACCGCGTCGTCCGGACGTTCGCCGCGGCACTGGGCACGGCGCTGCCCGAGACGGCGCGATAGAGAGTCCGGCATGTCTCTCCCACCTAAGATCACACCGTTCTCTGCTACCCCGGACATCCGCTATGTCGGCGGCATCGCCGGCCGCTACACCTTTCCCGATGCGCTCGAGCATTCGGTCTATTCCTGCCGCACGGCGAGCCTCTCGCCGACCGCGGTGGTGATCGCCGCGGCGGTCAAAAGCGTGCCGGGGGACCGGGTCGGGTTGCGGCTCGACCATCTGGGCTTGCTCAATGGAACGCTGGTCCAGGTGCTGCCCGACGGCTTCCGCATCGAGCTGGGCGGATCGCAGAGCGAGCGGTCGAAACTGGCTGCCAAGATCAACTGGCTCAAGAAGCGCAGCCTGCGCCAGGCAGAGGACAAGCGCCTCGGCACCCGCTTCCAGCCGAAAAACCCGAAAGGCTATTTGAGCATCGCGGGCGTCGAGGTCGAGTGCTTCATCATCGACCTGTCGGTCTCGGGCGCCGCACTGTCGGCCGGGATCACACCACCGATCGGCAGCGCCGTCAGCCTCGGCCGCATCGAGGGACGGGTCGTGCGTCACATGGAGGGCGGTTTCGGGATGCAGTTCAGCCAACCGCTTGCCGCCGCGGACGTCGAGGCCGAAGCGACCGCCATCCGCTCGCCGGCTAGCGACGACCATGCTTCGCCAGCAGCTTCCGCGTCATCTCTTCCTGGATCGCCAGCGAGTCGCTGAGGACGTTGGCGACCACCTGCAGTTCAGCTTCCGAATATTTAGCGAGCGCCTCTGCGCCGGCGTCGCGCATCGGCAGGTAAGCCTCCTCGGTGATCCTGAGCGTGGCCTCGGCGGCCTCGACCAGCACCTTGCGGCGGTCGTTGGGGTCGGACTTGCGGCGTACGAAGCCGCGCTTTTCCAGCCGGTCGATCAGCGCCGTCACCGCCGCCGGGGTCAGCCGGATCTGCCGGGCGATGGCGCTCGCCGTCTGCGGGTCGGGCCAGAGGAAGCTGAGGCACAGCCGCTCGGCGGCGCTCAGTCCGAAAATCTCGCCGACGGCCTCATCATATTTCTGCGTCGCATCCTG
This sequence comes from uncultured Devosia sp., assembly GCA_964570695.1. Classification (GTDB taxonomy): domain Bacteria; phylum Pseudomonadota; class Alphaproteobacteria; order Rhizobiales; family Devosiaceae; genus Devosia_A. The sequence continues at coordinate 17,119 of CAZNAE010000024.1, read as the reverse complement.
CCAGCGGACGACAACCATGCCGAGCGCCTCGATCAGCGCAGCCTTGCGGGGGCTTGACTTATTCATTCGATCATCTAATTGTTCGATTGTCTAATAATCAGGTGGTTTCACAATGTCGCCCAACTCCTCCCGCGCCGCAAGCGCCAAAACCAATCGTCCCCGTATCGCCATCGCCGGCGCGGGTATCGGCGGCCTCGCCCTCGCACTGGCACTGCATCGGCACGGCTTCGCTCCCGTGCTGTTCGAGAAAAAGACGGCCGAGCAGATCCGCACCGAGGGCGTCTTCCTGACGCTGGCGCCGAACGGCGTCAACGCGCTGCGGGCGCTCGGCCTCGCCGACGCGACCGTCGCCGCCGGGCTCGTCACCAAAGGGCTTGCCATGTTCAACGAGCGCGGGAAGCAACTCGGGCTGATGGACTATGGCAGCCATGGCACGCGCTTCGGCGCGCCGTCGGTCACCATCCGCCGCGGCGCGCTCGGCTCGCTCCTGCTCGATGCGGTCGAGCGGGCCGGAATCGAGCTGCGTCTGTCGCGCGGCATCGACGATCTCGCAGACGAAGCGGACGGCGTCAGCGTCACCTCCGCCGGCACGACCGAGGCGTATGATGCGCTGATCGCCTGCGACGGGCTGCGCTCGACGGTGCGGCGGAAGATCTTCCCGGAACTGCCGGCGCCGGTCTATTCCGGTCTCATTGGCACGGGCGGCGTCATCGACGTGCCGGGCATCCGGCCGACCAACGGGCCGATGCTGATGACTTTCGGTAAGCGGGCGTTCTTCGGTTATCTCGCCGAGCCCGGCCAGCCGGCAATGTGGTTCAACACCTACCCGGCGCCGGAGAGCGACATCGGCCCGATCGCCGATCCGGTCGCCTATGCGCGGTTCATCGAAAGCCTCCATGTGGACGATCCGCTCGAGAATGCGAAGATCTTGCGTGCCGTGCCGGCGATCGACCGCAACTATCCGATCTACGACATGCCCGAGCTCGACCACTGGTCGAAGGGCAATGTGCTGCTGATGGGCGATGCGGCCCACGCCGTCGCGCCGCATTCCGGCCAGGGCGCCTCGATGGCGATCGAGGATGCGCTGGTGCTGGCGGCGGCGCTCGACGGGACGAGTGTGCCCGAGGCCTTCGCGCGGTTCTTCAAACTGCGCGAGGCGCGGACGCAGACCGTGATCAAGATCGGCCGCGCCGCCGGCTCGCAGAAGCACGCGCAGAGCTGGCTGGAACTCCGCATCCGCGACCTCATCCTGCCGCTGGTGATGCCAATGGCGGTCAAGGGGCAGGAGCGCATCTTCAGCTTCCGCGCCGACCAGACGCCGCTCGTGCAGCCGGTGCAGTAAGCTGCTCTGAAACGACGAGGGCGCCACCGGGGCGCCCTCTCCTTGTCTTATGCTTCCACCGGAACCGGTGGCGCGGCATGCGCGGGAGCGCTGCCCTGCCCCTGGGCCGGCTTTCGTCCCTTGAGGAAGAAAACGAGGGCGATCACCAGTGCGAAGCTGACGATCTGGTACCAGGTGGCGGTCGCCGCGGCGCTGGCAAAGCCCGCATGCACCGCGGCCGGTCCGGTCTGGAACAGACCGCCGATATCGCCGAGGCTGGTGAAGAAGATTTGCCCGACCAGCGCCACGCCGATCGAACCGCCGACCTGCTGGAACGCCTGCAATGCGCCCGAGGCGGAGCCGGCGTCGCGCGGCGGGATGCCGGCGAGCACGGTCTGGAACAGGGCCGAGAAGCCGAGACCGAGGCCAAGACCGGCAAGCAGCAGCGGTGCCAGGAAGCTCCAGTGGTCGATGCTGTCGCCGAGATTGGCGATGATGACGTGGAGCCAGACGATGCCGGCCACCAGCAGTCCGCTGCTGATCGCGACGCGGGTCCGCAGGTAGGCCGAGCCGAACCGCCCGGCGATCAGCGAGATCAACAGCACGCCCACCGAGAATGGGGTGTTGGTGAGGCCGGAATCGATCGGCGAGAAGGCGAAGCCGACCTGCAGCAGCAGCGAGATCACAAAGAAGAAGGCGGGAATGCCCGAGGCGAAGATGGTGGTGACGACGGCACCAAGAACGAAGTTCTTGTTGGTGATCAGCTCGAAGTTGAGGAGCTGGGGCCGGTCGAGGCGGGCCTGCCGCTTCTCCCAGAGGATGAACAGCACCAGCAGTACCACGGCGGCGGCCATCAGCCCCCAGATCCACCAGGCCCAGTCATAGCTGCGGCCTTCGATCAGCGGATAGACCAGCGCGACCATGCTGGCGCCGAACAGCACGATGCCGACGAAATCGTTCCTGAGGCCGGGGTGGCCCGGCGGGCGCGGAATGATGAACCAGCCGAGGACAACCGCAAGAATGCCGACCGGCACGTTGACGAGGAAAATCGGACGCCAGTCGAGGCCGGCGAAATTGGCCTGGATCAACAGACCGCCGACGATCGGACCGGCGACTGCTGCGAGGCCCGAAGCGAGGCCGAACAGCGAGAAGGACTGCCCGCGCTCCTCGGGCGGGAAGGTGACGGTCGCGATGGCCAGCACCTGCGGCGTCATCATGGCGCCGGCGAGACCCTGCAGCACGCGGAAGGCGATCAGCCACTGGATCGAGGGCGCAAGGCCACACGCCGCCGACGCGACGGTGAAAGCGGTGACGCCGATGAGGAACATGTGCGTGCGCCCGACGATGTCGCCGAGCCGGCCGAACGGCAGCAGGCCGAGCGCGAAGGCGAGTACATAGGCGGCGATCACCCACTCGATCTGGCTGGCGTCGGCGCCGAGGTTCTTCTGCATCGACGGGATGGCGACGTTGACGATGGTCACGTCGATCAAATTCATGAAGCTGGCGATCAGCAGCACGGCGAGCGCCAGCCAGCGGCGCGGATCGGCGTCCGCCTTGCTCTGCGGCACGTGGAACTGGGGAGACATGGAACTACTCCTGTGAAGTCTTTGCGTGGGCATGACGCGGGGTGCCGGTGGAATTCGACAAACCGGTATCCGGGTGATGCGCTGGATTGCGGATGGCGCGCTGCAGCTCCCCGACGAGCCGGTCGAACCGGGCCTCGTCCTTTCGGGGATCGCGGCAGAAGCCGATGAAACTTGAAATCATGATCACGGCGAACGCTTCGGGGTCGATGTCCGCACGGTAGGCGCCGTCGCTGACACCTTCTGTCAGCAGGCTGGCGAGGATCTGCCGCCAGCGGTGCTTCATGGGCAGGATGGCGGCCGCGATGCGCTCGTCGCGCCGGGCGCGTTCCATCAGTTCGGAGAAGACCAGCAGGATTTCCGGCCGCTCGAAAACGAGTTCGTGGAAATCGACGAATTCGAGGTCCATGCGCCCGGCGGCGCTAAGGTGGGCCCGCGGCCGGTCGATGCTCTGCTGCACGAACGCCAGGCGCAGCGACTCGGCCACCAGCTCGATCAGCGCCTCCTTGGTGGGCACATGGTAATGCAGCGTCGCCACATTGATCCCGACGCGGTCGGCAATGTCGCGGGTGCGCAGGCCCTCGACGCCCTTTTCGACGATCAACGCCCGCGCCGCCTGGGCAATTGCCTTACGCCGGTCGTCGGTGGTCTCGCGCTTCTGGACGGAAAGTTCGTTCATGGGACCGGGCGTATACACCGGTCGAAAGCGTCAATCAATCATTTGATTGAGAAGCTGGAATGCGCGGAACGCATAGCTGGGGTGAAGCTTGGTCGGGCGGCCACCGGCGATATCGCGCAAACAGAAAGGCCCGGAGAACTCCGGGCCTTCGAGGGATGCTTGAGGCAGTCAGGGACGCATCTGTCCCGTCGAGCTGTGAGGCACGAACCGAAATTAGTTCCGGTTGCCGAAGGCGCTGTCGCCGCGGTTGTTCACGTGGCTGTAGGTGATTTCGCACTGGCCGCCGACGGCGAACCAGTCAGGGTGATTGGCGGCGGCATTCGGATAGCTGCACTCAATCGGAGTGCTGTCGGCCATGACCGGCGCAACGCTGAACCCGAGGAGTGCCGACGAACCGAGCGCGACAGCCATGATCAAGGGGGAAATACGCTTCATTTTAGTCTCCTGTTTCGGTGCGGGATGCACCGACGCCCCTATCGAGCGTCGCAGCCAGAACACCTCAACCGGCGATCCGTTGCCGAGGTCGCCCAAGCGTGATTTCCGTTAAAAATCAGACAGAAAGTCATAAGCGGGATTAAACCGAAAAGTGCGGATGCGGGACTAAATTCAAGGGGTCCCGCGACGGTGGCGCAAGCCGTCAATGGGGCGCGCCGCGCGTCCCCATTAATCTTACCGCTCAAGGTGAACGCCAGCCTCCGCTCGCGTCGTCCCGGCCCGCCGCTTATGGGAAATCTCCCTCGCTGTGTTGCGTATCGGCGGGGAGCGTCAGGCAAGCAGCGGGGTCCGCCGCAACAATCCCGCTGCTTGCCAGCGCGCTCATGGAGAGACCTGGTGGACAAGACCGCCGCCGAAAAGGAAGCCCTGCGCCTCTGGCGCGCCCTGCCGTTGCAGCAGCGCCTGCATTTCAAGCAGGCCATCGCCTTTGCGGCGATGATCGGGCCGATGCTGGAGTTCGAGACGCTCGGCGATCACGACAAGATCGTCCAGGGCTGGCTGGTGCGCGACTTGATGCGGGCCGAAGAGCTGGCCAAGCGCGCTGAAAAGCAGACGCCCAAACCCACCAAAGCGCCGCCGCTGCCCAAGGACCTGCGGACAAAGGCGCCCGAGCGCCCCACCCTGGTGCTGTCCAAGCCCAAGACCGCCGCAAAGCGCTAGCGGCTACTTCGCCTGCGAGAAGGTCAGCCGGATCTCGGCGCTGATCGCCTGGTCGGCGTCGCGCGCCACGACCATCAGCGTCCGCGACAGCTCGGTGCCCGAGATATTGTCGTGCGCGATCTCGAGCAGGATGCGGGTCGCCTCCTCGCGTACAACCTCAAGGCTGTGACAACGCGTGCCTTCGCTGTCGGCAAACAGCCGGTCGCCGTCATAGGCATCGAAGAAATAGATCGGATCGGCTGCCCTCGATATTGCCCCCGGAGCGATCATGGCGGCGGCTCGGCGATGGAGTGGTGGGTGCGCATCGGTCAATTGAGGGCCGACTGGATCGCGGTTCTAAGCGTCTCTTCCGAATATGGCTTCGAAATGATGGCTGCGCCCTCGAAGACGCGCCGGGCAGTGCCGATGTCCGTGCCGGAGCAGAGGGCAAACGGGATGCGCTTGTCGCGCAGCACTTCAGCCACCGGCGAGGTATCGTCCCGTCCGACTCGAAAGTCGAGGATGGCGAAATGGATGGTCCGAGTCGCAAGCACCGCCAGCGCTGCAGCGACCGTCACGGCGCTGACGACGTCGAACCCCATCTCACGGACGGTCAGTTCCAGATCCATGGCAATGAGGGCTTCGTCCTCGACGACGAGGATGGTTTCGGTGATGGGCATCGGCATACCTTCGCATTCGTTGCAGGCGACATAATTGCCGCCGGCGATCGCGCATTGCGTTGGCTGGAACGCCCGATCCCAGTTGACGCGTGCTGCGGGCAAATGCAGCGGCCGGATCGGTCAGCAGCAACCCGACCACTTCCGGCGGACGAAAGCCAGCGAATCCCGAGTGAGTACGTGGCTCAAGCTGAGCACGTGCAGCCGATTGAGCCGGCTCAGACCGGCCCCGCGGCCCGCGGCCGCCGGGCTTCACCGAACGCCGCGACGCGCTTCGCCAGCTCCTTGCCGACGGCGATGCCGGGCTTTTCGATGAAGGTGTAGCTCAGATGCGAAGCCGCCAGCGTCAGGACGAGGATGATCGCCAGTTGCAACAGATAGGCCGGCAGGCCGCCCTCGCGGTGCGGCAGGTTGATCGGGTCCTGCAGGAACGCGAAGTGCCAGAAATAGGCGCTGTAGCTACGCTGTCCGATCCAGACGCTCACCGGATTGACCAGGTAGCGCCCGCCCCCCTGCCCCATGCCGAAGGCAAGGAGCGCGAGCACGACGCCGTACTGGATGGATTGGCCGTAGGGCGGGATCAGCAGCGGCACAGCGATGATCGCCAGCAGGGCGAGGAGCACGGCGCCCTCCGCCACCGGCCGGCCTGCCTTCCAGCGCGTCAGGCATTGATAGACGAGGATGCCGAAGGCGAAGACGGGCAGCTGGTTGATGAACCAGAACTCGATGAAGGCCAGCACGAGGTAGCGTGGATAAGGCAGTTGCGCGACGAGCAACAGCCAGAAGTCGCCGGCAAAGCACACCGCCAGGGCCAAGATGCAGAAGATCACGGCCTTCACCGGGCTGGTGATCCAGAACGCCAGCAGCGGGAAAAACACGTAGAACGTCGCTTCAGCGGCGATCGACCAGCCGCCCGGGACCACGCCGTTGATCGCCGTCGGCGACAGGCCATGCAGCAGGCTGACGGCCAATGCGACGTCGGTCATCGAAACGCCGTCGGGCGCCCAGGCCTCCTTGCCGCCGCCGCGCAGGATCATCCAGCCGACCACTGCCAGCAGCCACATCGGCATGATGCGGAAGACGCGGCGGACCCAGAAGGCCGGCGCCCCGTCGTTGCGGGCGTTCCACGACATCATCAGCGTCACCGCGCTGACGACGAAGAACAGCTGCACACCATGCGACCCGCCGCTGAGAACGCGGCCCATGATCGGCGGCAGTGTGTAGAGGCTCGCCACATGGAAGAAAATCACGCCGAGGATGGCGTAGCCGCGAAGCGCGTCGAGGTGGCTGAGGTGACGAGGCTGGTCCATGGCGCGATCCTAGAGGCTTCCCGGCTGAACGGCAAAATTCCCCGATAGGCCGCGGTGCCGGAAACCAATCGCCGGCTGGGCGGTTATGGCGTGAGCACAGGAGGGATTGCGCCATGCCCACGACCCAACTGCCTGAGACAAAGCATAAGGCTCACGAAATCGCCCGCAAGATCGCCAATGAGCGGCCGAGCACCCGCGACAAGGAAGCCCCTGAAGGCAATGTCAGCGGCGGCTTCAACCAGAAGCGTGAAGAGGATCCCGGCGATGGGCGTCACCCCGATCCGGACGAAACCAGCGCCAGCGATGGTGACGGCCAATGACCGCCCACGCGAAGAATTGGTCGCAGGAGGTGACGGAGCACTCCGACGCGATGGACCTCGAACCGCACATCTTCGAGTCCGCCGATCCGCATAAGATAGCGCTGTCGCTGAAGCGCTCGGCGGAGCACTCGCACCGCCGCAGGGCCGAGCCATTTCCCTCGGCGATGTCGATGCTCACTTTCTACATCAACCGGGCCGGCAAGAACCTGCCCAAATCCCAGCTCGCCGTGCTCGATCGCGCCAAGGATGAGCTGCGAAAGCTGTTCGGACGCGAAGAGGACTAATCACGCATGCAACGGGCTGCGCCCTCCACACGTTGCGCGAGTCCTGACTAACCAAGGAGAGCCTGATGGCCCAGGACAAGACGCTCGAGGATCTCTTCCTCGATACCCTCAAAGATATCTACTACGCCGAGCGGCAGATCGTGAAAGCGCTGCCGAAGATGGCAAAAGCGGCGCAGGACCCGAACCTCAAAGCCGGCTTCGAGAAGCATCTGCAGGAGACTGAAGGCCACATCGAGCGACTGGAGCAGGTGTTCGAGATCATCGGCGAAACGCCACGCGGCAAGACCTGCGACGCGATTCTCGGCATCCTCGAGGAAGGCAAATCGATCATGGAGGACTTCAAGGGCACGATCGCCCTCGATGCAGGACTGATCTCGTCCGGCCAGGCGGTCGAGCACTACGAGATGGCGCGCTACGGCACGCTCCGCACCTGGGCGCAGCAGCTCGGGCGTAACGATGCCGCCAAGCTGTTCGAGGCGACGTTGCGCGAGGAACGGGCCACCGATCAGGCGCTGACCAAGCTGGCCGAAAGCGGCGGCGACAACGCCAAGGCCGCCTGAGCCTGACGGGCGGATTCAGCCGTCATTCACTGCCGTATCCCTTGGCGCCCGGGCTCCTCGAGCCCGGGCGCTGCCATGCCGCTCAAACGAACCGATGAATCCGGCGCGCCGTTCTGGCATAAGTCGGCCATGATCCGCATCGACTCGATCCGTCCCGCTTTTTCGCACGTCACCGACTGGGTGTTCGACCTCGACAACACGCTCTATCCGCGCGAGTGCAATTTGTTCGCGCAGATCGATCTGCTGATCTCGAGCTACATGGTCGACGTCACCGGCCTGCCCTATGCTGAGGCGCGGGCGCTGCAGAAAATCTACTACCGCGATCACGGCACGACGCTGCACGGCCTGATGCTGCATCATGGCGTCGATCCCGACCATTTCCTCAAGACCGTGCACGCCATCGACTATTCGGGCGTGCCGGCGCATCCCGATCTGGTGGCGGCGCTCAGGGCCCTGCCCGGCCGCAGGTTCATCCTCACCAATGGCGATGTCGGGCACGCGAGCGCCGTGCTGAGCAAGGTCGGTGCCGACGGCCTCTTCTCCGGCATCTTCGATATCCGTGCGATGGGCTACAAACCCAAGCCGCTGCCCGAGGCGTACGAATCGTTCTTCGCCGCGCACGGTATCGACGCCACCCATGCCGCGATGTTCGACGATCTCGAAAAGAACCTCCTGGTGCCGCACGATGTCGGCATGGTCACAGTGCAGGTCGTCGCCGCTGAGGATTTCGAGCACGACCAGGTCGACGCCTGGGAACTCGGGCGGACGACCGGCCCGCATGTACACCACGTGACGGACGATCTGGCCGGTTTCCTCGAGCAAGTCGTCTGATGCCGGAGTGGATCGAGCAGCCGGGCCTGCTGCTGTTCACTGAGCACTACGACGCCTGCGTCCACTTCTACCGTGACGTGCTGGGGCTTGAGGTCTTTGCCGAAAAGCCGAGCCTTGTCGTCTTCCGGTTCGGTTCGGGCTACCTGATGGTCGAGGGCAAGGGCGTTGCGGCGCCGGGCGGCAAGAGTCGTGCGCAAAGTCCAGTAACGCTGCGACTCAACGTCGCCGACGTCGCGGCGGTCGCCACGCGCCTCGGCGCCGAGGGCGTTCCGGTCAAGGTGGAGAGCTTCGCCTGGGGCACCATAGGTTCGTTCCTCGACCCCGATGGCAACCGGCTCGAGCTGCGTAACCATTTCGACGGCTTCTTCGCGCCGCCAAAGGACTAGCGCAGCTGCACGTCCGGCAGATTATACGCCTGCCGCACCACGGCCCAGCCCTCCTCCGCACTGTCGACAACCGTGAACAGCTTCGGGTCATCCGGCGAGATCGTCCCCGCCTCGGCCAGCGCCTCGAAATTGATGACCTTGTTCCAGAACTCCATTCCAAACAGCAGCAGCGGAATGCGGTCCATGCGACCGGTCTGGATCAGCGTCAGCGTCTCGAAGAACTCGTCCAGCGTGCCGAAGCCGCCGGGGAAGATCGCCACGGCCCGCGCCCGCAGCAGGAAGTGGATCTTGCGCGTCGCGAAATAGTGGAAATTGAAGCAGAGCTCGGGGGTGATGTAGACGTTTGGCGCCTGCTCGTGCGGCAGGACGATATTGAAGCCGATCGAGGGTGCGCCGACGTCGGCGGCGCCGCGGTTGCCGGCCTCCATGACGCCCGGGCCGCCGCCGGTCACCACGACATAGTCCTTGTAGCCGAGCGCTTCGGAGGTCAGCGAGGCGTATTGCGCAAAGCGGCGGGCCTCTTCGTAATATTTGCTGGCGATCTCGAGATTGGTCTTCTGCGTCTCGTTGCGCGCCGCCCAGGCGGCTTTGCCCGGCTCGGGAATACGGGCGCCGCCGAACAGCACCACGGTTGAATTGATGCCGCGCTCGCGCAGCCGGAACTCGGATTTGAGGTATTCGAGCTGAAAGCGGATGCCGCGGGTGTCGTCGGAGGTGAGGAATTCCTCGTCCGTATAGGCCAGCCGGTAGGCCGCCGACGCCGTCTGCGGCGTCTGCGGCGCGCGCTTCATGGCGGCGATGTCTTGCTTGGATGTTCTGAGCGGCGTGTGCCGGCGGCGCGATGCCATGGGAAACTCCGGAAGGCGGGAAAGCCTAACCATCCCCGGTTAAGGATCGATGCAAGCGGCGCGGCACCACCTCGCGTTGACTTGATCGCGCCGCCTTGCCATGACGCTTCTACTTCACTGGGGGACCGCCATGGCCGACGTCGCGCTCGCACACACCATCGAACAAGCCTGGGAAGAGCGCAGCTCGATCAACACGGCCACCAAAGGGGCGGTGCGCGATGCCGTGGAGGCGGCGCTGAACCTGCTCGACAGCGGCAAGGCGCGGGTCGCCGAAAAGCAGGCGGACGGCAGCTGGTCGGTTAATCAATGGCTGAAGAAGGCCGTGCTGCTGAGCTTCCGGCTAAGCGACAACGAGCTGATGAACGGTCCGGCCGGCAGCAATTTCTGGGACAAAGTGCCCCTCAAGTCGAAGGGTTGGACGGCGGATCAGTATCGCGAAGCCGGCTATCGCGCCGTGCCTGGCTCGATCGTCCGCCGATCGGCGTACATAGCCAAAAACGTCATCCTGATGCCGAGCTTCGTCAACATGGGCGCCTATGTCGATGAGGGCACCATGGTCGACACCTGGGTGGGCGTCGGCAGTTGCGCCCAGATCGGCAAGAACGTGCACCTGAGCGGCGGCGTCGGCATTGGCGGCGTGCTCGAGCCGATGCAGGCCGGCCCGACCATCATCGAAGACAATTGCTTTATCGGCGCGCGCTCCGAGATCGTCGAGGGTGTGGTAGTCGGCGAGGGCTCGGTTGTCTCGATGGGCGTGTTCATCAGTGCTTCGACCAAAGTGGTCGATCGCACCACCGGCGAAATCTACATCGGCAAGGTCCCGCCCTACTCGGTCGTCGTCTCGGGCAGCCTGCCCGGCAAGCCGCTCCCCAGCGGCCAGCCCGGTCCGAGCCTCTACTGCGCGGTGATCGTCAAGCGCGTCGACGAGCAAACGCGCAGCAAGACCTCGATCAACGAGCTGCTGCGGGACTGATATCTGCCCCACCCACGAGGTGGTTGGCATTAGTGTTCATCCAATATTTGTGCTGACTGCAGCCAGAGTTCTTTTACCGAACCATGATCTACTCTCCCCGTCACCTCGGCGGGGCGCGTCATGCTTGGGTATCTCGACTTCCTGTTTCTGAGCTATTCGGGCCGGATCGGCCGCAGCACTTACTGGATCAGCCTGATCGTGCTCGGCGCGGTCCAGCTCGCCGCGATCTGGGGGCTGCTGCAACTGTCGCATGGCAGCCTCATGCAGCTCGGCGCCGATCCCGAGACACTCGGCAAAGGCCTGATGGAGCGCGTCGTGCTGCCCGTCGGCATCGTGTCGGCCCTCTTCCTCTATCCCACCTACGCCATCACGACGAAGCGCTGGCACGACCGCGACAAGTCCGGCTGGTGGTCTCTGATCGGCTTCGTGCCGATCATCGGTGGGCTCTGGTACCTGATCGAGCTCGGCTTCCTCGGCGGCAGCGACGGCGCAAATTCCTACGGCAGCAGGTAAACGAGGCGGGCCGCCCAAGGCGACCCGCTGCAGTTCGCGACATTCGCCAAATCAGGCGGCCGGCGTCACCGGCGGGCCGAACTTGTTCTCGGTCAGTTGCCCCTTGATCAGCGCCACGACCAGAATACCGATGCCGCCGATGAAATTGATGTAGGGGATGAGGCTGACGATGATCAGCACCAGCGCGATCCAGCCCGACTGACCGATGTCATGGAGCCTCCGCACCAGCAGCCCGATGGCCGGCAGGATGGAGATGAGGCCGAACAGAATAGTGAGGCCGAGACCGGTCAGGATCAGCGGCGACTGGCCCATCGCGGCGAACATCTCCTGGTAATTCGACACACCGCCGATCTGCGCGAAGCCGGCGGCGGCGATGCCGTAAGTGATGGCGTAGATGATGAAGACGAACAGCGCCCAGCCCCAATATTCCTTGCGGCGGGCGCGGCCCTTGAAGGTCGCGAATTTGGCCGTGTAGGCGCGGACGAAATAACCCCACACCCCGATATCCGGCTCGATCGGGCCGGTATAGGCGGGCGCCGCGGCTGGAGCGGCAGCGGCGCTCATCGCGGGTGCCGCCGGGGCAGCGCCGTCGAGATAGATGTCCTTGGCGGCCTTGCCCTCGAAGTCGAAATCGACCTTCGAACCCTTCGAGATCGGCAGCAACTGCTTCAGATCCCCGCGGGTAAAGTTGTAGCGGATACCGTCGGCGCCCGAGATCTGGCCGGTGCCGGCATCGTCGTCGTAGTGCAGAACTTCGCCCTTCATTGCATCCCCCAAAGGCTTGAACCGTGTGAAGAATATTCACCGAATCGGCTGTCAGGCAAGTCGCTGACTGGCGAGTGGGGCGCGACTCTACTAAGCTTTACTCGGGGCTTGGCGTGCGAGGGGCGCGCCACAAACGTCGCCGGGAGGCGCATATGGGCAACATAGGGCAACTCTTCTTCTCGTTTTCTGGACGGACCAACCGGGCACCGTGGTGGATCGGGCTGATCGTCATTGCGGTCGTGGGTTCGGTGCTGAGCGCCATCTTCATCGGCTCGGCGATGTCGGGCATGGTGGGCATCGACCCGCAGGACAGCGCCGCCATCATGGCCGCGATGAGCCGCATCCTTATCCCGTCGGCCATCATCGGCCTTGTGCTGCTGTGGCCGAGTCTCGCGGTCTATACGAAGCGCTGGCACGACCGGAACAAGTCGGGCTGGTGGACGCTGATCGGGCTGATCCCGGTGATCGGCGGTCTCTGGCTGCTGATCGAGCTCGGCTTCCTCAAGGGCACTGCCGGCCCAAATCAATATGGCCCCGACCCGCTCGGCGGCTGATCTTCAGGACGGGATATGGCATCTGAACCATCGGCGGTCGATCCCGTCGCCTTGCTGCAGGAGTTGATCCGCTGTGCCTCGGTGACACCCACGGAGGCCGGCGCACTTGATGTGGTCGAGCGGGCGTTGACGCCGCTCGGCTTCGTCGTGACGCGCCTCCGCTTCGAGGGCAACGGCTCCTACCCGGTCGACAATCTCTTTGCGACGCGCGGCGGCGCCAAGGGTAGCAACGGGCCGCATCTGCTGTTCAACGGCCATACCGACGTCGTTCCGCCGGGCGACCGCGCGCTCTGGACGCATGAGCCGTTCGGTGCGGAGATCGTCGACGGCGTGCTCTATGGCCGCGGCGCGCAGGACATGAAGAGCGGCGTCGCCGCCTTCATCGCCGCCCTGGCCGCCGCTCCCGCCGACGCCCACATTTCCCTCGCCATCACCAATGACGAGGAAGCGGACAGCATCAACGGCACTGCCCGGATCATGGAATGGGCGGCCGCGGCAGGGCACCGCTTCGATTTCGCCATCGTCGGCGAGCCGAGCGCCGCGGCGCGGGTGGGCGATTCGATCAAGATCGGCCGCCGTGGATCGCTCAACGCCACCATCAGCGTGACAGGCGTCCAGGGCCACGTCGCCTATCCGCACAAAGCGGTGAACCCGATTCCGGTCGCTGCGGCGATCGTCGCTGCGCTGGCCGGCAAGCTCGACGATGGTTCGGAGCATTTCCCACCGTCCAATCTGGAATTTACCTCGATCGATGTCGGCAACCCGACGCGGAACGTCATTCCAGCGGCGGCCACGCTCAAGTTCAATGTGCGCTTCAACGACCGCTGGACGCTGGAGTCGCTTGAAGCCGCGATCCGTGAGAGCCTTGCGGGGATCGACGCCGGCGCAGCGACGATCGACTTTGCCGTCGACAAGGGACCGTCGCGCTCCTTCCTGTCGCCGCTCGGCGGTGGTGTCGAAGTTCTGGCCGAGACCATCAAGGCGATGACCGGTGCGCTGCCCGAATATTCGACGGCCGGGGGGACCTCCGACGCGCGCTTCATTGCGCCCTATTGTTCGGTGGTCGAGTGCGGCCTGCCCGGCCCCACGATCCACAAGGTCGACGAGTGCGTGCCGGTGGGCGACGTCAGGACGCTGACGGCGCTCTACGCGGCGTTCCTCCAGCGCTACTTCGCGGCGGGCGGTTGAACCCTCTCGCTGAACTCGCGGACGCGGTGCGCGGCTGGGGCTCTATCCTCCGCGGCCGCAGTGACGCCGCCGGCTTCTTCCGCCTGACCAACGCCGGCATCGCTGTCGCCAGCGGCTACTTCGTCCTGGCGCTACTGCTGTCGGTCGCGGCACAATCGGCGGCCATCGGCATGCCGGGACTCGGGCAGGTGCTGTTCGGGCTCGTCGCGCAGGCCATTACGCTCGCGGTCCTGATCTTCGCCATGGCGCGGTCGCTCCGGCTGCTCCGGCTTAACGTCCCGCTAACCACGCTCGTCGTGCCCGTGCTCTACGCGCTGAGCTTCGTTTTCGTCATCGGCATTCCACTGACCCTCATGAGCCCCAATATGGCGCTGATTGCGGTGTTCGCGCTCGGCTACGGGATCTTCCGCGCCGCAGAGGTGCTGGCCGGCATGCGGTTCGGCATGGCCCTCGCCTTTGCGCTGTTGTGCGTCATTGTCCTTGTCGTGGTGCCCAACGGGCTCTACATGCTGCTTTCCGTTCTTCCCTCCTTCGCCTGAAGAGTTGTCCGTGGCGCAGCAATCGACGTTCCTCGAAGAGCTGATGGCCGCCGGCCGCGGCGTGATCGGGCTCCTGATCGGCGATCGCAAGGCCGGCAGCTATTTCGACTTCTCGCAGCGCGGCCTCGCCGGCAGCTTCATCGCGTTCCTCGCGGTCACTGGCCTCAATGCCGTGCTGCCACTGATCCTCGGGGTCAAGGATTCGGGCGGCATCGCCACCGGCGTGCTGATGGTTGCGATCCTCTTTGTGCTGCAGCTTGCCTTCTCGGCGATCGTGCTGCGCCAGCTGAAGCGGATGGACGGGCTGATCCCCTATCTGGTCGCCGACAACTGGGCGACGTTCTTCCTGACGCTGATCTCGGCCGCCCTCGCTGCCGCCGGCGTCACCGGAGATCCAGTGCTGATCGTCCTCGGTATCGTGGTCATCGTGATCGAGGTCAACATCGCCCGGCTGGTGGTGACGCTGTCACCGCTGCAGATCGCCATGTTCCTGATCGCCCAGCTCGTCGGCGTCTGCATCGGGCTCGCCATCATCGGCCTCACCTTCCCGATGCCGCCTGGCGCCGCGGCTCAGCTCTTCGGCTCGTAATCGACCTTGACGAGGTAAAGCCCTTCCGGCGGCGCCAGCGGGCCGCAGCGGCTGCGATCCATCGCATCAAGCGCGGCGCGAAACTCGCGCGGACTCCATCTGCCCTCGCCGACGAGCTTCAGCGAGCCGACCATCGAGCGCACCTGCGAGTGAAGGAAGCTGCGGGCCGAGGCGCGCACTACGATCATCTCGCCTTCTCGCGACACATCAAGGCGGTCGAGCGTCTTGACCGGCGATTTCGCCTGGCACTCGGCCGCGCGGAACGTGGTGAAATCATGCTTGCCGAGGATCAGCTGCGCCGCCGCATGCATCGGCTCGGCGTCGAGCGCCATCGGGCAGTGCCAGACGCGGAAATCCTCGAGCGCCGGCCGGCCGCGACGGTTGAGAATGCGATATTCGTAGTGCCGCCCGGTTGCCGAAAAGCGCGCCTCGAAGCTCTGCGGCACCGCCTCGGCGTCTAGGATCGCCACCGGATGCGGCTTGGTGTGAAAATTCAGCGCCTCGCGGATGCGGAACGGGTCCCACTCCTTGCTGAGGTCGAAGCTCACCACCTGCCCGAGCGCATGCACGCCGCTATCGGTCCGCCCCGCCGCCTGGATGGCGACAGTCTCGCCCGACATCTTGCCGATCGCCTCCTCGATGACCTGCTGTACGCTCAGCGCCCCCGCCTGCCGCTGCCACCCGGCGAACGGCGTTCCATCATATTCGATGGTGAGCTTATAGCGGGGCATGGTTGAGTGCCTCGGCGCAACGAGACGTCATGCCTCTCCCCCGCGTGTCATCCCCGCGAAGGCGGGGACCCAACTCGGCGCTGGCGCAAGGTGTGACATGGGTCCCCGCCTTCGCGGGGATGACACGCGGGGGAGAGGCAGACATCACCTCACCACTCCTGGCAAAACCCCGGCCCCGCGCAAAAAAATCGCCGCGTCCATCGCCGACTTGCCCTCGCGCTGCACCAGCGTCAGCCGCACCGCGCCCTCGCCACAGGCGATGGTCAGCTCCGGCAGCAAGGTACCGGGCGCCCCCCTCCCGTCGACCACCACCGAGCGCAACGCCTTCACTCGCGCGAGCCCACCGCTCAGCTCCATCTCGAACCAGGCACCGGGGAAGGGCGACATCCCGCGGATCAAATTGTGCACGTCGGCGGCCGGCTTCGTCCAATCGATCCGCGCCTCGGCCTTCTCGATCTTCTTGGCGTAGGTCACACCCTCCTCGCGCTGCGGCGTGAAGGTCAAAGAACCACGTTCCAGTGCGGCGAGCGCCCGGCCCATCAGATCGGCGCCGACCAGCATCATCTTATCGTGCAGCTCGCCGGTGGTCATCTCGGGGCCGATCGGCATCTCGTCGACCAGCGCCACGGGGCCGGTGTCGAGCCCCTCGTCCATCTGCATCACCATGATTCCGGTGCGCGCATCGCCGGCCAGCACCGCGCGCTGCATCGGCGCCGCGCCGCGCCAGCGCGGCAACAGCGAGCCGTGCAAGTTGAGGCAGCCGAGGCGTGGCGCATCGAGGATTGGCTTGGGCAGGATCAAGCCATAAGCGACGACGATGCCGACATCGGCCTCGAGCGCCGCGAAGGCCGCCTGCTCGTCCTCGTTGCGCAAGGTTTTCGGCGTCCGCACCGGAATGCCGAACCCCTCCGCCGCGAGGTGCACCGGCGATTTCCGCTCGGCCTGCCCCCGCCCCGCCGGTTTTGGCGCGCGCGTGTATACGGCGACGACCTCGTGGCCGGCGGAGACGATCTCGGTGAGCGTCGGCACGGCAAACTCCGGCGTGCCCATGAAGATGATTTTCAACCGAACACCTGTGCCTGCGGCTCGATTGCCTTCTCCCCTTGAGAGAGAAGGCGGCGAAGCCGGATGAGGGGTTGTCTCGGATATCGCAGATGCGGAGGCAACCCCTCATCCGCCCTTCGGGCACCTTCTCCCTCAAGGGGAGAAGGGACTCGCGCGATGTCGGGCTCAGCTCGCCTTCTTGCTCAGCTTCTCGGCCTTCTGGAATTTCTTGATGACGCGGTCGCGCTTCAGCCGCGACAGATAGTCGATGTAGAGCACGCCATCGAGGT
>CAZNAE010000023.1:0-32020 GCA_964570695.1 uncultured Devosia sp. | reverse complement strand
AGCAGCGCGACGGCGACCGCGAGCCAGATCGGGCAGCCGGCGACGAACAGCAGCGCCACGACGATGCCCGAGAGGCTCGCCATCGAGCCGACGCTGAGATCGAAATCGCCCATCACCATGACGATGGTCATGCCGGCGGCGACCACAGTCAGCATTGAGAGCTGCTCGGTGATGTTGAGCCAGTTTCGCGCCGTCATGAAGGTATCGGGCAGGCGGGCCCAGAAGAAGGCGAGGATCAGCACGAAGCCGATCAGCGTGCCGTAGCGGCGGAGCAGCGTGCCCACGCTCAGCCCGCGATCGCGGGGACGGCGGCGCGGCCGTAGCAGAGGTTGAGCAGATCGTCCTCGCCGAGGCCGGCGGCCGGGACGATATCGGTGACGGCGCCCTGCCGCAGCACGGCGATGCGGTCGCACATGCCGATCAGCTCGGGCAGGTCGGAGGACACCAGAATCACCGCCATTCCCTTCGCCGTCATGTCGCGGATGATGCTGTAGATATCGAACTTGGCGCCGACGTCCACCCCGCGCGTCGGCTCGTCGAGCAGCAGCAGGCGCGGCGCGCCGCCGAGGGCCTTGGCGAACACCACCTTCTGCTGGTTGCCGCCGCTGAGCTCAAGGGCGCGCTGCTTGGGGCCGGCGGAGCGGAGCCGGACATCGTTGCCGAGCGCCGTGGCGAAGCGGCGCTCGCGCCGCGGGGTAAGCACGAGGCCGCCAAGACTCTGCCGGCCGAGATGAGCGAGCGTGATGTTCTCGAAGATCGGGCGGCTGACCACCAGCCCCTCGCTGCGCCGCTCGCGCGGCACATAGGCGACGCCGCCGCGCCACGAAGCGGCGGGGCTGCGCGGCCGGTAGGGCTGGCCGTCGAGCTGCATGCGGCCGGCGGCGGGCAGGTCGCCGAACAGCGCCCGCAGCAGCTCGCGCTGGCCGGAACCGGAGAGGCCGGCGATGCCGAGGATTTCGCCCTTCTGCACGGAGAGCGAGACCGGCGACAGGCCGCGCGGCGCGAAGCCGTCGAGCTCGAGCGCGATGTCGGCGGCGGGCGGGCCGCTCGGGCGCGGATAGGCCTCCTCGACGCGGCGGCCGATCATCAGGGCGACGAGATCGTCATGGGTAATGTCGGCAATTTTGCCGGTATCGATGGTGCGACCGTCGCGGAGCACCGTCGCCTTGTCGCAGAGCGCCATCACCTCGTCGAGCCGGTGCGAAACGTAGAGCACGGAATTGCCGGATTTGCGGATTTCCCGCAGCACGCGGAACAGCCGCTCGGATTCTTCGCTGGAGAGCGCGGCGGTCGGCTCGTCCATGACGTAGAGCCGGGCCGGCGCACCGGCCTCGCTGAGGAAGGCGCTCGAAATGCGGACGAGCATCTGGTCGCCGACCGAGAGGCGGGCCATTCTCGTGCGCGGCTCGATATGGGTGATGCCGAGGCGGGTCAGCGCCTCGCGCGCCACGGTGTTGAGGCGCGGCCAGTCGACCAGCACGCCGGTGCGGTGCGGATAGGCGCGGCCGATGAAGATGTTTTCGGCGACCGACAGCGCCGGAACCACGTTCAGTTCCTGGTGGATGAAGCGGAGGCCGAGGCGATGGGCGGTCGCGGGGTTGTCGATGATCACCGGCACTCCGTCGATGCGGATGCTCGCGGCGTCGGGCGCGACGACGCCGGCGAGGATCTTGATCAGCGTCGACTTGCCGGCGCCGTTCTCGCCCATCAGCGCATGGATTTCGCCCGGCTCGACGGCGAGCGACGCGGCGCGCAGTGCCGGGATGCCGGCGTAAGCCTTGGAGACGTTGTCGAGGGAGAGGAGGGTCATCGGAGGATGTTAATTGCTAAGGCCCCTTCACCCTCCCCTCTCCCCGACGGGGAGAGGGTACGCCAGCGGTTCCTGCGGTGAGCACCTCTCCCCGGCGGGGAGAGGTCGACGCGCAAGCATCGGGTGAGGCCCCTTGCAGCAGGCTCGAACGATTTTGTGCCAATCATTCCTTCGCGTTCGCGGCCGTCACCAGCTTGGTCGGCACGTAGATCACGTGCTGCTTCAGCGCTTCGCCGCCGAGGACGCGAGCGACCGCATCTGCCGTCGCTGAGCCAATGCCCTTGAAGTCCTGCGCCACCGAGGCCTCGAAGTCGCCGCCCTTGGCGATCTCGTCGCGGGCTTGCGGGTTGGCGTCGATGCCTGTGATGACGATGCCTTCCTTGTCGCGGCCGGCGGCCTCGATCGCCTGCAGCACGCCGAGCGCCGGCTGGTCCCAGGCGCACCATACGGCGCTGATCGAGCCCGGGGTCGGGTTGGCTGCGAGAATGGCTTCCATCTTGGCGCGGCTGTCGGCGATGCCGCCATCGGAGACGTCGGGCGTCACCTTGTCGAGGATTTTGATATCCGGGTGGTTGCCGAACACCGCGCTCGCCACGACGCCGCGCACCTGCACCGGCGGGAAGGCGTCGAACACGAACATCACGACATTGCCCTTACCGCCGATGCGGTCGGCCACATAGGTCGAGGTCTCGGCTGCCATGGCGTAGCCGTTTGAGGTGACGTTGGTGACGAGCAGCGGATCGCTGCCGGCATCCATGCCAAATACCGGGATGTTGGCGTCCTTGGCGGCCTGCAGGCCGGCGGTGACCTGGGCCGGATCGACGTTGATGACGATCGCATCTACCTTCTGGGTCACCATGTCCTCGATGCGGCTGATCACGGCAGCGACGTCGCCCTGCGTGTCGATGACGTTGACGTCCCAGCCCTTGGCCTTTGCCACATCCTGGAACGCCTCGACGTAGAACTGGGTTCCAGGCTGCGCCAGATACGGGGTGATCACCGCGATCTTGGCGGCAAGCGCCGCGCCGGAAATCGATACTGCAGCGATGGCGGTGGCCGCGAACACGACGCGGCGAAGAGTTTTTGTGAGCACGATGGAAGCCCTCCTGTGGCCCGCGCGATTGTTTTCCTTGCGCTTCAAGGCACTATAGGGGAGGCAAAGGCTCGCTGCTACGGGCATTTGGGAGGCGCAACTTGGCCGCAACGCTGATCGGGATCGATGTTGGAACCACCGCGGTCAAGGCGGTGCTGATCGACCTCAGCGGCAATCGCCTGGCGGAGTTTTCCCGGCCGCATCCCATGCTCCGTCCCGGCCCCGGCGCCGCCGAGCAGGATCCGGCCGATTGGATGCGTAGCGTGCTCGAGGCGCTGCACGGCTTTGCGGCGCAGCACGATCTCAGCGGCCTCGCCGGTATCGGCATCGGCTCGCAGGTCAACACGCATGTGTTCGTCGACGGAGCCGGCCGGCCGGTGCGGCCGGCGATCGTCTGGCAGGATGGGCGTCCGGCAGCCGACGCCGCGAGGCTCGAGGCGCAGGTGACGGCGGCACAGAAAACCGCCTGGTTCGGCGGACCGGTGCCGATCGACGCCAGCCATGCACTGTCGCGGATGATGTATGTGCGGCGGACCGAGCCGGAGGCCTATGCGGCGACCCGGCACGTGCTGCTGCCAAAGGATTATTGCGTGCTGCAGCTCACCGGCGCGGTGGGCAGCGATCCGATATCGGCCGTCGGGCTGGTGAATGGCGACGGTTACGTGGCACCGCTGCTCGACCTCGTGCCCCGCGCGGCGGAGTTGCTGCCGCCGCTGCATGGCTTCAGCCATATCGCCGGGCGGGTGCGCGCGGGACTGCCCTGTGCGGGGGTGCCGGTAGTGACCGGCACGATGGACGCCTGGGGCGGCATGTTCGGCGTGGGCGTGGTCAGCGAGGGCGACGCGATGCTGCAGAGCGGCACCAGCGAGATCTGCGGGATCATTTCCTCGACGATCCACCCGACGCCCGGCGTGATCCTCTTCCCGCCCTACGAGGGCATCGTGATGCATGCGGCGCCGACGCAATCGGGCGGCGCGGCGCTCAGTTGGTTCGCCAATGTGCTCGGCCGCACGCCGGCGGAGCTTTCGGCGCTGGCCGGGACGGTGGCCCCCTCCTCCGCCGTTCCGCTGTTTCTGCCGCATCTCGAGGGCGAACGGGCGCCGCTCTGGGACAGCGCCTCGCGCGGGGTGTTCGCGCGGCTCGATGCGCGGGCCGGTGCTGCCGAGATGAGCCGCGCTGTCATGGAGGGCGTGGCGTTCTCGGCGCGGCTGGCATTCGACGCGCTGCGGAAGTCGGCAGACAAGGCGCTGAGCGTCGCCAACATCGGCGGCGGCGGATCGCGGCCCGACCTCTGGTGCCAGATCCGCGCCGACGCGCTCGGCATCGCGCTGCGGCGCGCCGCGGTGCCGGATTGCGCGGCCATCGGGGCAGCAATCCTTGCGGGGCTCGGCGCCGGCGTGATGCCGTCGCTCAAGGTGGCAGTTGCCGAACTGGTGAAGTTCGACCGGGCGTTCGAACCAGACTCGGCGCTGCGCGGTTACTACGACGCGAAGTACGGAAAATACGTCGAGCTTTACGAAGCGTTGCGGCCGTTCAATGCCGGTCACGTGGCTTGACGCCCGGCTTGGCCGGCCCGTACGTGTAACCAACCGGTTACGACGGATGAAGACGATGAAATACGCGATCGTGGGCGCTGGCGGACGCCATCAAATGTATCGGCGCGCGATGACCGAGACGCACCCAAAGGGCAACCAGCTGGTGGCGCTTTGCGACGTCAACGAAAAGCGGCTAGCGCTCTCGGTCAGCGAGGCGCCGCCGCAACCTGGCAACGGCATCGCGACCTATCCGGCGACCGAGTTCGACAAGATGATCGCCGAGCAGCGGCCGGACACGGTGATCGTCACGGTGCCCGACTACCTCCACCACGAATATATCGTGCGGGCGCTCAGGGCCGGCTGCAACGTCATGACCGAGAAGCCGATGACCATCGATCTCGGCAAGCTCAAGCAGGTGCTCGACGCGCAGCGGGCAAGCGGCAAGAAGCTCACCGTTACCTTCAACTATCGCTACACGCCGGCCCGCACGCAACTCAAAGACATCCTGATGTCCGGCGCCATCGGCGACATCGAGGCGGTCGATTTCCGCTGGTATCTCGACCGCGTGCACGGCGCCGATTATTTCCGCCGCTGGCATCGCTACAAAGACAGGTCGGGTGGGCTCCTGGTGCACAAGGCGACGCACCATTTCGACCTGATGAACTGGTGGGTGGCCTCGACGCCCAAGACCGTCGCGGCGAACGGCAAAAGGGTGTTCTACACACCCGAGACGGCGGCTGCGTTGGGTCTGAGCGAACACGGCGAGCGCTGCCATGGCTGCCCGGTGTTCGACAGATGCGACTACCGGCTCGACCTCCAAGGCGACGAGTCGCTGCGTGAGCTGTATCTCGAAGCCGAGGATGCCGACGGATATTTCCGCGACAAATGCGTGTTCGCCGACGACATCACCATCGAGGATACGATGCAGGTCGAGGCGACCTACGCCAACGGCGTGTTCCTCAACTACACGCTCTGCGCCTATTCGCCCTGGGAGGGGCTGGAAATCACCTTCCACGGATCGAAGGGCGAGTTGCGGCACAAGCACATCGAGGTGCACGGGGCGTTCGGCGGCAAGCGCGACAAAGGCGAGCGCGAGAACATGAAGACGACGCTGCATCTTGCCGGCGGCCTGCCGGAGGACATTCCGGTCTGGGCCGGCAGCGGCGACCATGGCGGCGCTGACCCGGTGATGCTGGGCTATCTGTTCGAGCCGGGCGCGATGCCGGCGGACAAATATGGGCGGGCCTCTACCGAGCGAGAGGGCGCGTGGTCGATCCTCACTGGGATCGCAGCGAACGCGTCGATTGCTGGAGCGGGACGGGTGGATGTGGACACGATGCTGGCGGACGCGGGGATTAGTCTCGCGCGCTAGAGGAAATCATCGCGTCGGGGCGTGAACGAGTCCACAAGCCGGCCACCAGTCAACGCCTTCACACCATGCACGACGTTGGGTGGTACGATGAAGCTGCCGCCTGGACCGAGTGTCGTCACTTCGTCGCCGATCGTCACTTCGAACGTACCTTCCGCGACGTAGCTCGACTGCACATGCGGGTGCGAATGGAGCGCACCGATCGCACCTTTGTCGAAAGCGAACTCGACCTGCATCAGCTCGGGACGCGAGACCAGCACGCGCCGGCGGTTGCCATTTCCGAGGTCAATCCAGGGTACGGAGCCGGCGGCGGCAAACAGCTTCTCGCTCACTCGATGGCCACTCCGTCCGGACCGAAGATGTGATAGCGGCCCGGGTCGATATAGGTCGGCACCATGGTGCCCGGAGCAATGTTGCGCTGACCTTCGAGCGCGATGGTAAGGGGCTGGCCGCGCATGGTCGAGGCATAGATCATCGTGGCGTCGCCGAGCTGCTCGACGAGGTCGACGCGCAAATCCGCCAGCTTCACGCCCGCATCCTCGGCGATGCCTATATGCTCCGGCCGGATGCCGAATGTCACTTTGTCGCCCACCTTGTGATCGGTCAGCCTCTGCCGCAGCTTGAATTGACTGCTGCTGACATTGACGGTCGCGCCGCCCTCGAGCGACAGCACCGTGCCCTCGACGAAGTTCATCTTGGGCGAACCGAGGAAGCCAGCAACGAATTTGTTGCGCGGCTTGTTGTAGAGCTCCAGCGGCGCGCCGACCTGCTCGATGATGCCGGCGTTGAGCACGACGATCTTGTCGGCCATCGTCATGGCCTCCACCTGGTCATGCGTCACATAAATCATGGTGTTGCCGAGGTCGTTGTGGAGCTTCGCGATCTCGACGCGCATCTGCACGCGCAGTTCGGCGTCGAGGTTGCTCAGCGGCTCGTCGAACAGGAAGATGCGCGGCTCGCGCACGATGGCGCGGCCGATAGCGACGCGCTGGCGCTGACCGCCCGAGAGCTGGCGCGGCTTGCGCTTCAGCAACGCCTCAATGCGGAGAATCTCGGCGGCGTGCTGCACGCGCTTTGTGATCTCGGACTTCGGGACGCGCGCCGTTTCCAGACCGAAGGCCAGGTTCTGATAGACCGACATATGCGGGTAGAGCGCGTAGCTCTGGAATACCATCGCGATGCCGCGCTTGGCCGCCTGCACCTCGTTCATGCGCTGGCCGTCGATCAGCAGCGACCCGCCGCTGATCGGCTCGAGTCCGGCGATCATCCGGAGCAGTGTGGACTTGCCGCAACCGGACGGGCCGACGAACACAGTGAACTCGCCGGGCTCGATATTGAGATCGATGCCGTGGATGACCTCGACGTCCCCATAGCGCTTGATCACCTGCTGCAGGACGACGCTCGTTGCGTTCACGCGGCGCCCTCCGGTAGCCAGCTCTGGTAGTTCGGATGCTCGCGGCCGATCGGGAAGGTCACCTCCTGATGCGTCCGCGACGAATGGTAGAAGGCGGTGACAATCTCGAGCGCGCGGCGGGAGTCGGCGCTCGTGACAGGAAGCGGCGCGCCACTGACGAGCGTCTCGTAAAACCGCGCCATCTGCGTCTCGAAGCGCGGCGGCACGTTTTTCCAGTCCTTCAGCAGCGCGGCGATCGCGTCGTTCGTCGTGTCGTTGCGCGGCAGGATTTTCCAGAGTGCGGCACCCGGATTGTAGGGGGAGTGATCGCTCTCCATGGTGAGGTTCTCGAATGCCAGCCGGATGCGGGTGATCTCGTCGGCGGAGCCGAGCGTCGCAGTGAACGAGCCGAGGGCGCCGGACTTGAGCTCGACGCTGGCCGAGACGCAGTCCTCGACCTCGATCGGATTCACGCGGGTCGCGACGCGGCCATAGAGCGATTTGAGGTCACCCATCAGATAGGTGAAGATGTCGTGCGGATGGATGGCGTGGGTCATCAGCGTACCGCCGAGCTCGCTCTTCCATTTGCCGCGCCAGGGCACCGCGTAATAGTCAGCCTCGCGCCGCCACAGTGTCTCGACGGTCCCGACATAGGGCTTGCCGGCGAGGCGGGCATCGATGATCGCCTTGGCCTGCTGGATGCCGTTGCCGAAACGGTACTGGAACACTGGCATCAACCTGCCCTTGCTGCGCTTCTCCTCGGCGATGACTTCGTCGATCTGCGCCAGCGAGCCGACCAGCGGCTTCTCGCAGATGACGTGCTTGCCGGCCTTCAACGTCGCCATCAGCATCGGGTAGTGCACCATCGGCGGGGTGCAGATATCGATGATGTCGAGATCCTCCATCTGGAGGAGATCGTCGAATTTCGCGGTGCGGCGCTCGACATGGAATTCGTCGGCGAGGCCGTTCAGGCGACCCGGGTCGAGGTCGCAGATCGCCAGCACCTTGAACTTGTCGGCGTTGGGCACATAGCCCTCGACGATATGGCTGCGGCCAATGCCACCACCGACAACCGCGACCGTGAAGATCCTGCTCATTGCGCCCACACCGTGCCGCGCTCGGCGAGCTGCTGCGCCCTGAGCGCGAGTTCCATCGCCTTGTAGCACCGGGCCTGCGGCATGGCCGTCTCCGTGCGGTTCAGCACGTCGGCAATGAGTTGCTTACCGTAGGGGCGCTCGACGCCGGTACAGTCGATGTGCTGCGTTCCCTTCTCGTCGACCAGGAACAGATGGTCGCCGTCGGGGCGCCCGGCGATGTCGATATATTTGCGGAGCTCGATATAGCCCTCGGTACCGAGGATGGTGAGGCGCCCATCGCCCCAGATACCGAGCCCGGCGGGGGTGAACCAGTCGACGCGGACATAGCCCGTGACACGGGCAGATTTGATGTGCATGTCGCCCGCGTCCTGCAGGCCCGGATATTGCGGGTGGGCGCGGTTGGCGACCGAGGCGGAGACGATTTCGGCATCGAGCGTGTCGGTGAAGAACAGGAACTGCTCCACCTGGTGGCTGGCGATGTCGCAGAGGATGCCGCCATATTGCCGGCGATCGAAGAAATATGGCGCGCGCTTGCCGTTGTTGAGCGCATGCGGGCCGAGGCCGACGGTGTTGATTACCTCGCCGATGGCGCCGGCCCTGACCAGCTCGCCGGCCTTCACGGTGGCGCGCGTCTCGAAGTGCTCGGAGTAGCAGACCGAGAAAATGCGGCCCGTCGCCTGCTGCACCCGCCCGATCTCGGCCAGCTGCTCGAGCGAGGTCATGCCCGGCTTGTCGCTCATGACGTCCTTGCCGTGCCGCATGGCGGCGATCGCGATCTCGGCGCGGAGCGCCGGGATGGCGGAGGTCAGCACCATCTGGATCGAGAGGTCGTCGAGGATCTCGCGGCGGTCAGCGACGCGTTTCGCCTGCGGATATTTCTGCCCGAACGGGACCGCGACGTCCTCCTCGTCTGAGTGGAAGGCGACAAGGCTCGCCCCCTCGCGCAGCAGCAGATCGGCCTGGCCGTAGATGTGGTTGTGGGTCAGGCCGATGGCGGCGAACTTGATGGTCATCAGATCAGCGTTTCATGCCGGTGGTAGCGATGCCTTCAATCAGGTAGCGCTGGAAGAAGAGAAACAGAAGGAAGATCGGCAACAGCGACAGGATCGACATGGCGAACAGGCCGCTCCAATTGGACTCGGCGGTCGAGTCGACGAAGGTGCGGAGCGCTACGGTCACGGTGTAGGTCCTGATATCGCTCAGATAGATCAGCGGGCCAAAGAAGTCGTCCCAGGTGAAGATGAAGGTGAAGATCCCTGCGGTGGTCAGCACAGGGACGCTCAGCGGCAACATGATCTTCCAATAGATGCGCCAGGGAGAGCAGCCGTCCATCATGGCGGCCTCGTCGAGCTCCCTGGGGATGCCGCGGAAGAACTGCACCATCAGGAAGATGAAGAAGCTGTCGGAAGCGAGGAATTTCGGCACCACCAGCGGTAGGAAGGTGTTTACCCAGCCGGACTCCGCCGAGCCTCCAAGCCAGGTGGGCATGTGGAGGAACACGACATATTGCGGGATCAGGGTCACCTGGTAGGGCAGCATCAGCGTACCCAGCATCAGCGCGAACCAGAGCTTCTTGCCGCGGAATTCGAGCCGCGCGAAGGCAAAGGCGGTGAGCGAGCACGCGGCGAGATTGCCAGCGACGCAGAGCAGCGAGATGGTCAGGGAGTTGACAAAGAAGGTGCCGAAGGTGCGGCTGAGACCAAACCAGCCGCTGATGTAGCCGTGGAGGCTCACCGAGCTCGGGATCAGCGAGCCGCCGGCGAAGATCTCGTTCTCCGGGCGGAACGAGGCGGACAGCATCCAGAGCAGTGGATAGAGCATCAGGATCGACGCGCCGATCAGCAGCACATGGGCGACGACGGACGTCATGCGCCTCCGCCAGATGCGCCCCGGCGTCGCCTCTCCGGTCACCACTGTCAGTCGCGCGACATCAGCCGTCATAGTGCACCCAATAGCGCGCGGTGAGGAACGACACGCCGGTGAAGATCGCGACGATCGCCAGCAGCACCCACGCGAGCGCCGAGGCATAGCCCATGCGGAAGAAAGCGAACGCCTCCTGATAGAGATAGAGGGTGTAGAACAGCGTCGAGTTCACCGGATTGCCGGTGCCACCCGAAATGATGAAGGCCGGCGTGAAGCTCTTGAAGCCTTCGATCGTCTGGATGATGGCATTGAAGAACACCACCGGCGTCAGCAGCGGCAGGGTGATCTTCCAGAAGACGCGCCACTTGCCGGCGCCTTCCATACTCGCCGCCTCGTAGACGTCCTGCGGAATCTGCCTGAGGCCGGCGAGGAAGATGATCATCGGCGAGCCGAACTGCCACACCGCCAGCGCCACCAGCGTCCATAGCGAATAGCGCGGGTTGGAAATCCAGGCCGGACCCTGGATGCCGATGACCGCCAGGCCCTTGTTGATCAGCCCATCGCCGGCGAACAGGGTGCGCCAGAGCACGGCAATCGCCACCGAAGCACCGAGCAGCGATGGCAGATAGAACACCGCGCGATAGACCGGCAGCCCGCGCATGCCGCGGTTGAGCAGCAGAGCGACCAGCAGCGCGAAAGCCAGCTTCAGCGGCACCGAGAAGAGCACAAACAGCAGCGTGACCCGCATCGACTGGAAGAATTTCGGGTCGTTGGTGAACATGCGGACATAGTTGTCGGCGCCGACCCACTGGGGCGACGTCAGCATGTCGAAATCGGTGAAGCTCAAATAGAGCGAGCTCAGGATCGGAGCGATCGTCAGCCCGAAAAAGCCGATGAACCACGGCAGCAGGAACAGATAGCCGGGGCCGTTGGCGGTCCAGATACGAGACCAGACGGATGGTGTGACCGCGCGCTCCGACGAAGCACTTCCGGCGCTGATCGAGCGCGCGGTCATTTCCTGCTCAGGCCTTCTTGGCGGCGCGATCGAGGATGTCCTGAGCTTCCTTGATGAAAGCGGGACCAGCATCCTCCGGCGTCGTCTGGCCGAAGGCGATCGCCTGCGCGGTGGTGTTGAGCTGAGTGCCGACTTCACCGGCTGCTGCCGGCGGGGACGGCGGCAGCGCACCAAGCAGGTCGCCGAGGTTCGACACGAAGTTCAGCGACAGCTGGTCGGGCGGGCTGAGCGTCGGTGCCAGCGCCGCACGCACTGCCGCCGAGCACGGGATACCGCGCTCGACGCCAAGCACCAGACCCGACGGGATGTCGTTGATGAAGAAGCTCACATATTTAACGGCTTCTTCGAGATTGGCGGACTTTGGATTGACGCTCCAGAACTGGCTCGGCTTGCGATAATGCCCGCCGCCGACACCCTTGCCGGGACGCGGGAAGTTGATCATCGTCAGCTCGTTCTTGTTGACGGCCTGGAAGCCGATGAGCTGGTTGGAGTTGGCGAAGGTCGTCGCCGCCTTGCCGAGGGTGATCATCGTGGTGTCGATTGCCGCCGTGGCGTCGAGCGCCTGATCGTCAGGGCCGACGCAGACGTTGGCCTTGCGCAAGCCATCCCAGAGCTTGAACCACTCGACCAGGTCGTCGGCGTCGAAGGCCAGCTTGCCGTCGGCGGTGTAGAGCGCCTTGCCCTTGGCCCGCAGCCAGTTCTCGAGCTGCGGGTCGCCGCCCTGGCTGCCATCTGCCAGCAGCCGCATGCCGTTCGACTTGGAGTTGAAGGCGTCCGCCTTCTCCTTGTAGTCGTCGTAGCTCCAGTCGCGGGTCGGCAGGTCCACGCCGGCGGCGTCGAAGGCCGTCTTGTTGACCATCATCGCGACCGAGTTGGCGCCAAGGCTGATGGCATAGAGCTTGCCGTCGACCTTGCCCCCTTCGATCTGGTCCTTGTCGAAATCGTCGAGCTTCAGCGACTTGCCGACATACTCGTCCAGCGCCTGCACGGCACCGCGCTTGGCGTATTCGACGATGTAGCGGTAATCCATCTGGAAGACGTCGGGCGCATTGCCACCGGCAACCTGGGTACCGAGCTTCGGCCAGTAGTCGTTGAAGGCATTGAAATCCTTGTCGTAGGTGAAGCCTGGGTTGGCCTTGGCGTAGAGGTCGCTGACGGCATTGGTGCGGTCGGCGCGGGCCTGCCCGCCCCACCAGTAGAGCCGCAGATGGACGTCCGCGGCAAAGGCGGGACTGAATGCACTGGCCGCGGCAAGCGCCGTCGAGCCCAAAAGAAATTGGCGGCGATCGAAGGTCATAAAATATCCTCCCTGTTGAAGCGTCCGGCTCTCCTCCGAACCGGAAGTGACGACCGCTTTTGCGGCTCTAAGTCACCAACTGGTTACGAACTTCCGTGAGCCCAGTCTGCCTGTCAATAGCCGGCCCGGCAAATGACGGTTCGGCGACAGTTGGCTATGGGGGTTGCGAGGCTCAGCCGCGGCTGGCAAAGACCGCGCCGTAGTCGCGGTCCTCGGGCTTGTCCTTGCGGCTGATGCGGTCGCCGGCCAGGGGCAGCGTGTCGACCCAATCGTTGATGATGAGGATATGCTCGCGCAGAAGCTTCGCGGCCTTTTCCAGGTCGCCGGCCTTGAGGTCGTCGGCGATGGTGATGTGCTCGTGGAACGAGCGCGTGCGGAAGTTGCCTTCGCCGCGCTGCAGCCGCACCCGCAGGGCCTCGAGCGCGGTTGAGGTCAGGAGATACGCCTTCTCGATGTAGCGGTTGCCGGACTCTTCGAGGAAGGAGAAGTGGAAGGCGCTGTCATGCCGGCGGTAGCTTTCCCAGTCGGCCGCCGTGATTGCCCTGCTCATCGCGTCAATTGCCTGGCGCATGCGCGACTGCACCACGGCCGGACGTCGCACCACCGCTTCGCGCAGCGCTTCGTTCTCCAGCAAGGCGCGAAAGTGGCTCATCGTCCGCACGTCATCGACGGTGGGCGAAAAGACGTAGGTGCCCGATTGCGGCACGACAGCCACCAGCCCCTTGTCGCGCAACTCGATGAAGGCCGCGCGGACTGGCGCCTTGCTCATCCCGAGGGCTTTGGCGATCTGGGTTTCGGATAACGGTTCGCCGAACTCCAGCCCGCCGGAGACGATGGCGTCGCGGATGCGCTCAAACGCTTCCGTGGTCATCGACATCGCCAGTTTCTCCCTGCTCGCAACTTCGCGCTCTCAATAGCAAGCACGACACGGCTTGACAACAATCTGGAAGTCTAGAATTCTAGTTCTGCAAAACGGACCTCGGGTCCGGCCCTGAAGCGGGCAACGGGAGGAAGCTATGAAACTCAAGACACTGACGCTGCTGGCGCTTGGCACGGTCGCGCTGATCTCCGCGACCACGGCCTACGCCGCGCCGTTCAAGATCGCCGTCTCCAACTCGTATATCGGCAACGAGTGGCGCGTGGAGATGATCAACTTCATGCAGGCTTATGCGGCCAAGCTCGGCGCCGACAAGGTGACGCTGACGGTCGACAACTCCGGCACCGACGCGCCCAAGCAGATCCAGGCAATCTCCGACATGATCGCTTCGGGCGTCAACGCCATCATGATCAACCCGGCATCGGACACGGCGCTCGACTCGATCATCGAGGAAGCCTGCAAGCAGAACATCCTCGTGGTCTCGTTCGACCAGGGCGTGACGGCGCCCTGCGCCTACAATATCGGCGTCGACTACGTCAAGCTCGGCGAAATCCACGCGCAGTGGATGGCCGATACGCTCAAGGGCAAGGGCAACGTCATCGTCAACCGCGGTGTCTCGGGCTTCCCGGCCGACAAGAACCTCTACCAGGGCACCCGCAACGTCCTCGACAAGTACCCGGACATCAAGATCGTCTCGGAAGTTTACGGCAAGTGGGACAACGCCGTGAGCCAGCAGGAACTGACCAAGGTGCTGACCGCCAATCCGAACGTCGACGGCATCCTCAACCAGTACGGCACGTTCGGCGCGCTCCAGGCGCTGATCAACCTCAACCATCCGCTGCTGCCGATGACTGGTCAGGGCGAGAACGGCTGGCGCATCGCCATGCTGCAGGACAAGGACAAGGGTCTGCTCGGCGTCTCAGCGGGCGACCCGTCGGTGATCGGCGCCTATGCGCTCAAGGTCACTTACGACATCCTCACGGGCAATCCGCCCAAGGACAAGAACATCTCAGTGCCGGCGCCGATCGTCACCACGGCCGACCTCAAGGCGGGTGTCAATGTGTTCCCGGACCTGCCGCCGACGCTCGATGCGGATTCTGACATCCCCGGCGCCGATCTGGGCCTGACGATCAAGGACGGCATGAGCAAGTAGCTCTCCCTGAGGGCTCGGGCGGCGATTGCTGCCCGGGCCCGCCTGTCGCACAGTACCGCCGGTAAATTGGCAAGACCTGCCGCCGCCAAGGACCGACATGCTTCGTCTCAGTGACATCGACAAGTCCTATGGCGCGACGCGCGCCCTGAGCGGGGTCACCGTCGAGGCGGCTCCAGGTACGGTGCTCGGCCTTGTTGGCGAGAATGGCGCCGGCAAGTCGACGCTGATGAAGGTCGCGGGCGGCGCGGCGCTCGCCGACAAGGGCACCGTACATCTGGGCGGACAACCACTCGGCCTCAGGACGACGCACGATGCGCAGGCGCACGGCATCGTCAGCGTGTTCCAGGAACTGACGCTGCTGCGCGACCTGAGTGTCGAGCAGAACCTTTTTCTCACCGATGCGCCAACCACGCCGTGGGGCAGCATCGACGGACGCGCGCTTCGCCGCAAAGCGTTTGGCGTCCTACGCGACTACGCCCTCGACATTCCGCCACAGGCGCGGGTCGCGGACCTACCGCTCGGGCAGCAGCAGATGCTGGAGATCGTCCGCGCCGTGGCGCGCAAGCCGCGCGTGCTACTCCTCGACGAAGCGACCTCGGCGCTCGGGGCGACGGAAGTGCAATGGTTGCGCGAGCTGGTGCTCCGGCTCAAGGCGGAGGGGACAATCACGCTCTTCATCTCGCACCGCTGGGACGAGGTGGTGAGCTTTTGCGACAGCGTCGCGGTGCTCCGCAACGGCGAGCTGGTGGGCCTCGCGAAAACATCGGAACTCGACGAGGCGGAGGCCGTAGGCCTGATGACGGGACGCGCGCCGACTGAAGAGGCATTTCCGGCAAAGGCTATCGCTTCGGCAACGGTGGCGCTCAGCGCACGGGAGCTCAGCAGTCCGGTGCTCGCCGGTGTCAACCTCGAACTTAAGGCCGGCGAAATCCTGGGACTCGGTGGCTTGGTCGGCCAGGGACAGGGGCATCTGCTCGAGGCGCTGTTCGGGGCACATCGGCTTGACGGCGGCGTAGTGGAGCTCAGCGGTGGGCGGCTCGAGCGGCCGACGCCGCGCAAGGCGATGCGAGCCGGTCTTGCCTACGTGCCGCAGGAGCGCAAGACGCAAGGCCTGCTGCTGCTGAAAAGCGTCGGTCAAAACCTTACCCTTGCGACGCTCGACCGGCTGAAAACACTGCTCGGTCTCGTCGATGCCGGCGCCGAGCTCGACATTGTCGATGCCGCCATCGCGCGCGAACAGATCAGGACCCGCGGCGGGCACGAGCCGATCCGCAACCTCAGCGGCGGCAACCAGCAGAAGGTGCTGCTCGAGCGCTGGCTGTTGACGAAACCGTCGATCCTCCTGCTCAATGACGTCACCCGCGGCGTCGATATCGGCACCAAGCGTCACATCTACGATGTCATCGCTGGCATCGCGCGCGACGGCGTCGGCGTCATCTGGTACTCGACGGACGCACGCGAGCTCGTCGGCATCGCGCACCGCGTGCTGGTCATGCTCGGCGGGCGCGTCGCGGCGGAATTGAGCGGCGACGACGTCACCGCCGACCGGATCGTCGAGGCCGCGGTGCTGGGCGGAGCGGCTGCATGACGGCCCGCCTCACCCGCCTCGTCAGCAGCAACTGGCCGGTGCTGGTGTTCATCGTCCTGCTGGTAACGCTGATCGTGCTGAAGGGCCGCTTCAACGGCTTCGATGCCCGCTCGTTGAGCGTCAATGCGCTGCCGCTGATCCTGATCGCGCTGGCGCAGTTCCTCATCATTTTGACGCGCGGCATCGATCTGTCGCTCGGCCCGGTGGCCAGCGTCTCGGGCGCGCTGATGTCGCTTTATGTCACCGACAACCCGGCGCTGGGCCTGGCGCTGCCGCTCGTCGCCGGTCTCGGTGCCGGGCTGCTGAACGGCGTTCTGATCGTCGGATTGCGGTTGCCGCCGATCATCGTGACCTTGGCGACGATGTCGATCTGGCAGGGCGTGGCGCTGGTGGTGCTGCCCAATCCGGGCGGCGCGGTGCCATCCGACTATCAGGACGCGCTGATGGGGAGCTTCTCCTCACCCGTGATCGGCCTCGTGACGCTGGCGGTCTGGGCCGGGCTGCTTACCTGGCTGCTCGGTTCCCGCTTCGGCCTGAGCCTCCGTGCGATCGGCAGCGACGAAGCGGCAGCGGAGATGAGCGGCGTACGCGTCAAGCGCACCAAGATCATCGCCTATGCGCTCGGCGGCCTGCTGGCGGCGATCAGCGGCATGTACATGGCGGTATCGATGTCGTCGGGCTCGCCGGTGGTCGGCGACGGCTACATCCTCACCTCGATCGCCGCGGTCGTTATCGGCGGCATTCCGCTGACCGGCGGCCGCGGCTCGCCGATCTCCGTGGTGATGGGCGGGCTGATCCTCACCATCACCGCGAGCCTACTCTATTTCGCGCAGGTTTCCTCGTTCTACCAGAGCCTCATCAACGGCCTGATCCTGCTGCTCGTCGTCGGCGCGCCCGGCACACGCGAGTATGTCGCCGGGTTGGTGCGCCGATGAGCGCCGTGGATCGCGACGAGCCCGTGGCTGCGCCGGCCAAGAGCCTCCCACGACCGGCGTTGACTGTCGCCGTGCCGGCGTTCCTGCTGGTGCTGACCGGCGGGCTGCTGCTCCTCGGCGAACGCATGGCGCCCGGCTTCGCGTCGAGCAACAACGTCTTCCAGCTCCTCAAAATCGGGTCGTTCCTTGGGTTGATCGGGCTCGGGCAGACGCTGGTGATGCTGGTTGGCGGTATCGATTTGTCGGTGGCCTGGGTGCTGACCGGCTCCGCAGTTGTATTCACTGCGGTCTGCAGCAGCCAGGACGGCAACACCGTGCCGGCGGCGCTGGCGGCCATCGCGGTCGGGCTGGTCGCCGGTTTCGTGAATGGCTTCGGCATCGTCAAGCTCAGGATCTCGCCCATCGTCATGACGCTCGCGATGAACAACATCATGCTGGGCGCCACATTGGTCTACACCGGCGGCACGCCGAGCGGCGGGGTGAGCCCGGTGTTGCGTGACGTCGCGACGGGCGGCATCGTCGGCGTTCCGTACATGGTGTTGCTGTGGGCCGCGGTCGGTACCTTTGCCATCGTCGCCATCCGCTATTCGCGCTGGGGCCGCCGGCTGCTGGCGGTCGGCGAGAACTCGCGCGTCAGCTTCCTCAACGGCATCGCCAATGACCGTGTAGTGATCGGCGCCTATGTGATCTGCGGCGTCACCGCGTCGGTCACCGGCATCCTGTTCGCAGCGTTCTCGGGCTCGAGCTTCCTCGGCATGGGTGATCAGTTTGTGCTACCGGCGATCGCGGCGGTGGTACTCGGCGGCACCTCGATGTTCGGCGGCCGCGGCGGTTATGGTGGCACCTTCGCGGCGGTGATCTTCACGACGCTGCTCTCGACGGTGCTGGTCATCGGCAATATCTCGGCGGGCGTGCGCAGCATTATCTTCGGGGTCGCGATCCTCGCGGCGCTGATCGCGCAACGCCTCATCACACGCGACCAGGACCGGGACTAGGAGCTCGCATGGCCAAGCGAAAGATCGTCGACGCGCACCACCATCTCTGGGACCTCGACCATGGCTATGCCTATCCATGGCTGCAGGACGCGCCGGCTGGCGAAGGCATGCTCGGCAACCTCGCGCCGATCGCGAAAACCTACCTGCCGGCCGACTACTTCACTGATAGTGCCGAGTACGAGGTCGTGAAGTCCGTCCACATCGAGGCCGTGCCGCTTGACCCGCTGGCCGAGCCGAAATGGCTGGCCACCCTCGGTTCACGCATCCCCAACGCCATTGTCGGACATGCGGCGCTCAACGATCCGGGCGTGGAGCGGGTGGTCGCCGGCCACGCGGCCCACCCAGCCACGCGCGGCATCCGACAGATCGTCAACTGGCACAGCAATCCGGCCGTAACCTTTACGCCCGCCGACCTCCTCGCCGACAACGCCTGGCAGGCGGGCTATGCGCTGCTCAAGAAATACGATCTCAGTTTTGACGCGCAGCTCTATGCCGGCCAGATGGACGAGATGTACGCCCTCGCCCGCCGGCACCCGGAGACACTGGTGGTCGTCAACCACGCCGGCATGCCGATCGATCGCGATCCGGACGGGCTGAGGCTGTGGCACGACGGCATGCACAAGCTCGCTTCTGCCGACAACGTCGTCGCCAAGATTTCGGGGCTCGGCATGGTCGAGCACAACTGGACCACCGACGGCATCCGGCCGTTCGTCCTCGGCACGATCGAGGCGTTCGGGACCGGCCGCATCATGTTCGGTTCGAACTTTCCGGTCGACCGGCTCTATAGTTCGTTTGGCGAGCTCTACCGGGCGTTCGAGGCGATCGTCAAAGATTTCACCGCGGACGAGCAGGACCAGCTGTTCCGCACCAACGCCGAACGCTGGTATCGCATCTAGAGCATTGTTCGAGGAATCTTCATGTCCCGCTTCCGCCTGCTGACCCCCGATGCGCAATATCCCGACGACGCGGAGATCGAGCGCCACACCGCCGGCGCCGATGTCGACTGGGACATTTTCCGCGAACGCGAGCCCGGCAATATCCCTGCGGAGGCATGGGCAGGCGCTGACGCCATCGTCGTCTGGCACGAAATGAAGGTGGATGGCGCGCTGCTCGACCGGCTGCCACGCTGCCGCATCATCGTGCGCGCCGGCGTGGGCTTCGACCACATCGATCTCGAGGCGGCAGCGGAGCGCGGCATTCCGGTCGCCAACACGCCGGACTATGGGACGAGCGAAGTCGCGGACCACGCGATGGGGCTGATGCTGGCGCTGCGCCGGGGCATCGTCAGCTATCACCAGCATCTGGTTGCCAGCCCGCAGCGCGGCTTCGATTATGCACTGGCACCGCTGGTGTCGCGGCTACGCGGCCGGACCTTCGGCATCATCGGACTGGGCCGTATCGGCACAGCGACGGCGCTCCGCGCCAGGGCATTCGGCATGCACGTCGCGGCGTATGATCCGCTGGTGTCGCGCGGCACCGAGATCGCGGTCGGCGTTGAGCGCAAGGAGAGCCTTGCCGAACTGCTGGCGATGAGTGACGTCGTCAGCATCCACTGCCCGCTGACGCCGGAGACGCGCAACATGATCAACGCGCAGACCCTGCGGCAGATGCGGCACGAGGCGATCCTCATCAACACGGCGCGCGGCGCCATTGTCGACACCGACGCGCTGATCGAGGCGCTGCGCATCGGAGTCATCGCCGGCGCGGGCATCGACGTGCTGCCGACCGAGCCGCCGCGGGTCGACGACGAACTGATGCGGGCCTATGCCGGTCGCTCGGAGCAATTGGTCGGCGACCGGCTGATCGTGACCCCACACGCCGCATGGTCGAGCCCCGAAAGCGTCGCCGATGCGCGGCGGCTGGCGGTCGAGACGGCGATGCTCTATCTGCGCGACGGCAAGCTCCGCAATCTCGTCAACGCGCCTCACGGCAAGGTCCGCGCCGCCTGATGGACGATATCCGCTACGACTACATCATCGTCGGCGCGGGCAGCGCCGGCTGCACACTCGCCAATCGGCTGACGGCCTCGGGGAAATACTCCGTGCTGCTGCTCGAAGCCGGCGGCATGGACAATTGGATCTGGTTCCACATCCCGGTCGGCTATCTCTACGCGATGGGCAATCCGCGCGCCGACTGGTGCTATCGCACCGAGCCGGTACCGGGGCTCAACGGCCGCAGCCTCGACTATCCGCGGGGCAAGGTGATCGGCGGCTCATCCTCGATCAACGGCATGATCTACATGCGCGGCCAGGCGGCGGACTACGACCATTGGCGGCAACTCGGCAATCCCGGCTGGAGCTGGGACGACGTGCTGCCCTATTTCAAGAAGAGCGAGCGCCGCGAGCTCGAGGCGAGCGACCATCACGGCCGCGACGGCGAGTGGCGCGTCGAGGGCATGCGGCTCAGCTGGCGCGTGCTCGACCTGTTCCGCGACGCGGCGGTGGAAACTGGCATTCCGGCAACCACCGATTTCAATCGCGGCGATAATGAAGGCGTCGGGTATTTCGAGGTCAACCAGCGGCAGGGGCGGCGCTGGTCAACGGCGAGCGCGTTCCTCAAGCCGGCGCTGCGGCGGCCCAATTTGACGCTGTGGACCGGCGCGCAGGTGCGGCGCCTGCTGCTCGATGGTACGCGCGTCAGCGGCGTCGACATGCGCCACGAGGGTGCGGTCAAGACGCTGCGCGCCGGCCGCGAAATCATCCTCTCAGCGGGGGCGGTAAACTCGCCGCAATTGTTGCAGCTTTCCGGCATCGGCGATCCGGCGCTGCTCGCCGACCGCGGCATCGCCACGGCGCATAACTTACCGCAGGTGGGAGAGAATCTGCAGGACCACCTGCAGCTCAGGATGATTTTCAAGGTCTCTGGCGTGCCGACGCTCAACCGCCGCGCCAACAGCCTTGTCGGGCAGGCGGGAATGGCGCTGCAATATGGGCTGGCGCGGCGCGGGCCGATGACCATGGCGCCATCGCAGATGGGCGGCTTCACCCGCTCGTCGCCGGCGTTCGCGACACCCAATCTGCAGTTCCATGTGCAGCCGCTGAGCCTCGATCGCTTCGGCACGCCGTTGCACGCGTTCGATGCCTTCACGGCCACCGCCTGCAATCTGCGGCCCGAGAGCCGCGGCCACATCCGCATTGCCAGTGCCGACCCCGACAAGCCGCCGGCGATCCAACCGAATTATCTGGCGGCGGAGGCCGACAAGGATGTCGCGGTGGATGCCATCCGCCTCGTCCGCCATATCGTGCTCGACAGCAGGGCCTTCGCCCCACATCGCCCCGAGGAGTACCGACCTGGCGCTGCGCTGCAATCGGATGCGGAGCTGCGCGAGGCGGCCGGTGACATCGGAACCACCATCTTCCATCCGGTCGGTACCTGCCGCATGGGAGGCGACGACGAGGCTGTGGTCGATCCGCGACTCAGGGTGCGTGGACTTACTGGGCTGCGCATCGCCGATGCGTCGATCATGCCGACGATCACCTCGGGCAACACCAACTCGCCGACGATCATGATCGCCGAGAAGGCGGCCGACATGATCCTCGCCGATGCCTAGCTGAAGCTGGTCGCTACCAATCCCACATCGTGCCGTCCTTGAGACGGTTCACGTCGAGATAGCGGCGCTGGTACGGGAATTTCGCTGCCGCAGCTTCGTCGAAGGTGACGCCGTGCCCGGGCGCCTCACCGCTGTGGAGGTGCCCATCGCGATAACTCCAGTCCCACTTGAACACCTCGCTCGCGGCGGCGGGGTGGCTGGCATATTCCTGAATGCCGAAATTGGGCACCCAGCGGCCGAAGTGCAGCGCCGTGCCCATGGTGATGGGCGACAGATCGTTGGCGCCGTGAAAGCCGGTGCGCACGTGATAGAGTGCCGCGAGATCGGCGATGCGGCGGACGTGGGTGACACCGCCGGCATGGACGATCGTCGAGCGGATGTAGTCGATCAGTTGCTCGGTGATCAGCGTCTTGGCATCCCAGATCGAGTTGAACACCTCACCCACTGCGAGCGGCGTCGTGGTCTGCTCGCGCACGCGACGCCAGGCATCCTGCGCCTCGGCCGGTACTGGATCCTCGACCCAGAACAACTGGTAGGGCTCGAGCGACTTGCCGAGCTGCGCCGCTTCGTTCGGGCTCAGCCGGTGATGCGCGTCGTGCAGCAGGTGCAGCTCCGGCCCGAACCGCTCGCGCGCGGCCTCGAACAGCTTTGGCGCGTGACGCAGATAGGCTGGCGTATCCCAGTCGCCTTCGAGCGGGGCGACCTGCGGACCGTCACCGGCCTCGTCGGGGCCGTGCACGCCATAGATCCGCGACAGCCCCGGCACGCCGGCCTGGACGCGGATGGCGGTGAAGCCGCGCCGCCGCTTCGCTTCGACGGCGTCGAGCGCCTCCTCGATCGTCGCGCCGTCGGCGTGGGTGTAGCAGAGCATGCGCTCGCGGCTGGCGCCGCCGAGCAATTGGTAGAGCGGCATGCCGGCAGCTTTGGCTTTGATGTCCCAGAGCGCGACGTCGACACCGGCGATCGCCGTCATCGTCACCGGCCCGCGCCGCCAATAGGCACCACGATAGAAATATTGCCAGATGTCCTCGATCTGCGCCGGATCGCGGCCGATCAGGAGCGGCGCAATGTGGTCGCTCAAGTAGGACGCGACCGCCAGCTCGCGGCCGTTGAGGGTCGCGTCGCCGATGCCGCTGAGACCGGACGCTGTTTCGATCTTTAGCGTGACGTAGTTGCGGCCGGGACTGGTGACGATCACCCGGGCAGCCGTGATGCGATCGCTCATCCCTTGACGCCGACGCCGGCGAAGCCAGTGTTGAGATTGCGGCGCAGCAGGAAGTAGACGATTACCGCCGGCGCGGCGTAAACCAGCGAATAGGCAGCAAGGAAGCCGTAGTCGACCGCCCCGTGCTGGCCGAAGGCCGCAAAGAGACCGACCGACATCGGGAATGCCGTGTCGGTGCGCGCAAAGATCAGCGGCAGCAGAAACTCGTTCCAGGCGCTGGTGAAAGAGAAGAACCAGACGACGGCAACGCCCGAGCGCGACAGGGGCATGACAATCTGCGTGACGATCTGCCAGACGTTGGCGCCTTCGACGTAGGCCGCCTCCTCGAGCTCGATAGGCACGGAGTCGAAGAAGTTCTTGAGCAGCAGCAGCGCGAACGGCAGGTTGAGCACCGTCAGCGCCAGCATCACGCCGACATTGTTGAGAACGTGGAGGCTGAGGGCGCTGAAGTAGAGCGGCACGATGATGCCGGCCGACGGCAGCAGCCGCAAGAGCACGAGTCCCCACAGCAGCAGATTGCGTCCCGGCAGGTTAAGCCGCGACAGCGGATAAGCAGCAGCGCCCGCGACGATCACCGTAAGGGTCGCCGTGCCGACACTGAGCCAGACGGAATTGACGAACTGCAGGCCGGCGGTGCCGCTCAGGGCGCTGACGAAATTGTCGATGCCGATCGCGCGCGGAATTTCGAGCACACCGGTCGTTTTCGGATCGATGGCGGTGGTGACGAGCCAGGCGAAGGGACTGACCCAGATCACTGCCACGAAGGCGAGCGCCAAGGCCATCAGCGGCGAAGTGCGGCCGTAGGATTCCACTATTTAGGTTCCTTCAACTGGCGCAGATAGAAGACCGAGAGGACGCCCACGATCAGCACCATGGCGATCGAAATTGCCGCGCCATAGCCGAGTTTCCCGACGCCGAACGACTGATGGTACATGAAGATCGAGAGGACTTCGGTCGAGCTGCCCGGACCGCCGCCGGTCAGCGCGTAGATCAGCGCGAAGTAGGTGAAGGTCCAGATTGTGATGAAAAGCATGTTGGTGGCGATGTGCGGCCGGATGATCGGCAGCGTCACGAGCCAGGTGCGCTGCAAGCCTGTCGCGCCATCGACCTTCGCCGCCTCGAGAATCTCGCGCGAAATGGAATCGAGGGCCGCGCTGAACAGCAGGTACGACCACGCGGTGCCCTTCCAGATGTTGGCGACAATGACCACGACTAGGGCGTAGTTGGCGAGGAAATCGTAGGGCGGGAAGCCGAGCGGCTGCAGGATGAGGGTGTTGACGAAGCCGATGTCCGTGGTGGTCGCCTGCCAGAGGAACGCAGCAACGATGTCGGGCAGCAGCCAGCCCAGCATCAGCGCGACCTCGACGCAGGTGCGGCCCCAGCCGCGCAGGCCACGCATCGCCGCCGCGAGAACAAAACCGAAAACGCTCTGACCCACGATCGCCGAGAAGAACGTGAAAATAACCGTGACCCAGAGCGAAGAGAGGAAGCCCTGACGGGTGAACAGACGGACGTAGTTGTCGACGCCGATCCATTTCCAGTTGAGCGAGTTCGGACCCGTCAGCTCAAGGTTGGTGAAACTGTAGGTGACCGCCCAACCGGTGAAATAGATGAGCGCCACGATGAGGACGATCGCCGGCAACATGGCGACAAACATCGGGCCACGCGCCGACCTCAGCCACGGACTCGTCTGGGACGCCATTGTCGCAACTCGCCTGCTAGTGAAAATCCGAAAATGGTGCGGCGGCTTCGGCCGAAGCCGGGCCGCCGCACCATCCGGGTGGACGTCTAGGGAGACGTTTTACTGGATCGTCACGACTTTGTCTGCGCCGAACTCGTCGACCAGACCGTCGTGGTATTCCTTGACCACGTCATCCACCGACTTGCCGTCGAGGATGTCCGCCGTCGCCTGCTGCACCAGGGCCGAAACCTTGGCATAGCCCGGCACCGTGTCACGGCCCGTCGTATCCTTGGCGAGTTCGGTCGCCTTGGCGAGGAACGGATCAGCCGTATAGGCCGGGTCGGTTGCAATGTCGGTACGAACCGCCATGCGGTGACCAGAAACGGTCCAGTCGAGGAAGTTCTTCTTGTCGAAGATCGCCGTCAGCAGCTTGAACGAATTGGCCGGATCGGGCGCCTTGGCGCTGATGGCAATCGTCCAGCCACCAGAGATGTTGGTGGTGGTCTTATTGCCGGGTTCGCCATTGCCAGGCCACGGGGTCCAGGCGACGATCTTGTCGCGGTCGGCCTGCGAGGGAACGTTCACGCCGTTGCAATCCCAAAGGCAGGAGTTCTCCCACGACCCGGACGCCATGATGCCGATCTTGCCGTCGAGGAACGCCTTGTTGGTAGCGGCGAAGTCAAGGGTGTAGTTGTCCGAGCCGACGCCCAGCTTCTTGTCGACATAGACCTCGTGATAGAGTTGCAGCGTCTTGCGGATCGCCGGGCTGTCGCCGATCCATTTGTCGTCGGCGCGAACGCGCAGGCGGTTGGCGTCGCCGGTCGGGCTGCCAGCGCCCAGCATGGCCATGTAGAAGCCCTGCATGGTCGCGGCTTCCTCGGCCTTGGTGCCGGCGGGGATCAGCCAGGCGTCCGTGACGCCGGCATCCTTCAGTTTCTGTGCCGCAGCCAGAACGTCGTCCCAGGTCTTGGGCGTCCAGGGATCCGGCAAGCCGGCCTTGGCGAAATCGGCACGGTTGTACCAGAGCATACGGACGTCCGTGTCGGTCGGCAGCGCGTAAACCTTGCCGTTGTAGGAGGCGACGTCGAGCAGCCCCTTTGAATAGTACTGGAACTGGTCCCAGCCCTTAAGCATATCGTCGAGCGGCAGGAGATAGTTGCTGCCAGCGTATTCGGCAACGAGGAAGCTATCCACCATGATCAGGTCGGGCGCCGAGCCCGAGCTCAGGTCGAGCGCGACGCGGTCCTGATAGCCGTCGCCCGGCAGCTTGACCAAATTGACCTTCTGGCCGGGATTGGCGGCTTCGAAGTTCTTGACGCCGTTTTCGACCAGGGCGGCAAAGCTATCATTGTATTCGATCGACAGATCGGCGGCCAAAGCCGGCGCCATGCCGGCAAGGATGGCCACGGCCGCCGCAGCGGCCAGCAGATTGCGTTTCAGCATTCAGTTTCCTCCCGTTTGAGGGTGCGCAGCGGTTTGACTCCGCTCCCGCCCCTCCTGAACAGCACCGCCAGCCAATCGCAAAAATTGCAACGTTGCAATAGATTCTTTTTTGGCGCTGACTGCTGGGGTAATGAGTGACCATCAAGACATTGGGTTGATTTACATTTGAATGAACATCCGACTGCGACGCACGTACCTCAGCGACGTCGCATCGTTGCAATTCTGGTTGGTTGAAATGACCTTCTCCTTGTGAAAAGGATGCCTCGGGGGACGGCAGATCATGAGCAAGCCACCGGCTGAGCCGGGCAAGATCAAGGCCGGGAAGCGCGCGACGCTCATGACCATCTCCGAGCTGACCGGACTGAGCCCGTCGACGGTTTCGCTGGCGCTGCGCGGCGGCGAGAGGCTGAAGCCCGAAACCTATAAGCGGGTGACCGAAGCGGCCCTGCAACTGGGTTACATTCCGGATCGCGCGGGCGTGCGTCTGCGCACCGGCAAGACCAATGTCATCGCCCTCGTGCTCGAGCGAGCCGACGAAACGATCGACTTCGCGCGTTATCTGATCCAAGGCATCGGACATGCGATCCGGGGCACACGTTACCACATGAATGTGTCGCCGGAGTTCGACGAAGTGGTGTCGGTGGATGCGATCCGCTACATCCTCGACCATCGGACGGCGGACGGCGTGATCATCACCCACACCACGGCGCGCGATCCGCGGGTGCAGCTGCTGATGGACCGAAACTTTCCGTTCGTAACT
Organism: uncultured Devosia sp.; assembly: GCA_964570695.1. Classification (GTDB taxonomy): domain Bacteria; phylum Pseudomonadota; class Alphaproteobacteria; order Rhizobiales; family Devosiaceae; genus Devosia_A. The sequence continues at coordinate 5,341 of CAZNAE010000023.1, read as the reverse complement.
CACGGTCGAACGGAATTCTACACGCCGCACGCGTACCACGATTTTCATTCGGAGGAGTTCGTCAGGCTGGCTGTCGAGCGGATGGCCCAGAAGCAGCGCAAACGCGTTTTGCTCGTGGTCGGGCGAGAAATCACCTACAACTACCACACTATTGTTACGACGTTCCAGCGGGCGAGCGCCCGGCTCGGTATCGAAACACGGGTGCTGAGCCCGCCGGCCGACCGGCCGCCGGCGACGGCGTTGCGCCAGTTCGGACGCGACATTGCCAAGATGTCCCCTCGCCCGGACGGCATCATCTGCGACAGCGAACTCGGCTCGATCTTCATGATCGCCGGACTCGAGGACGAACGCATGGTCGCGGGCCGCGACCTGCATTTCATCTGTAAGCAGACCTCGGATCTGTTGCCGGCGCTCTATCCGCAGATCGATACCATCGAGGAAGATGTGCTGGCTGCCGGCGTGGAACTGGCGAGGCTGCTGTTGCGGCGGATCAATGGCGAGCCGGCGGAGAGCCTCAGGACCTTGGGCGAGCCCAAAGTGCACTGGCGCGACTAAGAGGTCTCGACCACGCGCTCAGCCAGTTCTCCAGCTGTTGCGCACCATCCGAGCCCTTATGGCTAACAACTCCTTACTGCGCCCCTTCGGACTTTCACGGCCTTTGGAACCAAAAAGTGATCGGGCCACGCTAGCTATGAGGGCGGCGGAGTTTCGCTCCGTTGCGGCCCAGCGATCGGGCCGTATTTTTGGGGGCCCTCTTGCTACGGCGCACACAATCCAACGCCGCCATTGCCGACAGCGAGCCGCAGGAGACTGCGGGTGCTGCCGCCGAGCGGCTAGCTGCCGGCCGGGCCAACCGACGGAACTTCGACACGGTTCGCACCGAACTCGAACAGCTGACCGCACCCAAGAATGAACCGCCAAAGCTCGGCGCGATCTGGCCGGGCACCGAGAGGCGCACCGCGCAGACCGAGCGGCGCGGCATGGACGCGCTCCGCGCCGATGCGCTGAAGGCCGTCATCTCGCGCGTCGAAGACCGCAATTTCGGTGGGCTGCGCAATCGCTTCCAGTGGCCGAGCCGCATTCGCATTCCGCCGTCGCGTCTGGCGCTGCTGGCGGTCGCGCTGCTCGCCGGTGGCACGGCGGCGTTCCTTGCGACGCACCGCGACGAGCCAGCTCCGGCTCCAGTCCAGCAGGCAAGTACCCCAACCCCCGTGGTTGCCGCGCCGACGATGCAGATTCTCGTCGCCCGCCAGGCCATCGGCGTCGGCCAGCGGCTCTCGGCCGCGGCCGTCGGCTGGCAGGACTGGCCGCAAAGCGCCCTGCAGTCCGACTACATCACCAATACCGCGACGCCAGACGCCATCACCGACATGGCCAAAGACGTAGCCCGTTTCGAAATCTTCCCAGGCGAACCGATCAGCCAACAGAAGCTGGTGAAGACCGACGAGGGATACCTGTCGGCCGTGCTCGCGACCGGCATGCGCGGCGTCTCGGTCTCGGTCGGCCCCGAGGCCGCCTCGGGCGGCTTCATCGTCCCCAATGATCGCGTCGATGTCGTGCTGACGCGGGCGACGCCGACCGGCAGCCAGGAATCCTCGACGGTGCTGCAGAACGTGCGGGTGCTGGCAATCGGCAACCGGCTGGGGGAGACCGGCACCACCGGCGCGCCGGACGACCCGAACAACCCCCGCACGGCCGTCTTTGCGACACCGGTGATCGCCACGCTGGAAGCCGATTCCAGCGGCGCGGAAGCGATCATCAACGCCGCCATGGTCGGCAAGCTGTCGCTCGTCTTGCGGTCAATGACCGACTTCAGCGCCGGCACCAAGACCGACGCGGCGACCGATCAATCCATCCGTATGACCAGTCCGTTCTGGACGAAATGAGGCACATCTTGTCGATGAAATGGCTTGGGGTTGCGCTGCTCGGACTGCTGCTGGCGGCCCCGCCTGCACTGGCGCAGAGCGTCAACTATGACCTCAGCACCACCTCGGTGATGCACATCAACCTGCCGGTGTCGCAGGCGGTCACGGTTGTCGTCTCCGACGTCGTGGGCAAGGTCGTGGCGGCCGATCCGGCGATCGCCGACGCGCAGCCGATCACCGACCGCTCGATCTATGTCGTCGGCAAGGCTTTCGGCACCACCACCGTCAACCTCTATTCGGCGAACGGCACGCCCGTCGGCCTGCTTGCCGTCGAAGTCGGCGCCGACACGGCCGACATGTCGCGCTCGATCCGTGCCGGCATCCCCAACTCCAAGGTCAAGGTCACGACCGTCAACGGGCGCGTGCAGCTTTCGGGCTCCGTGCCCGATGCGAACTCGATGCAGAAGGTGCTCGATATCGTCAATCAATATGGCAGCCCGGCCGTCATCAACACGATGACGCTGTCTGGCGGCCAGCAGGTCAACCTCGAGGTTCGCATTCTCGAGGCACAGCGCGTCGCCGGTAAGGAGTTGGGTATTTCCTGGGGCGGCAACGTCGGCCCGCTCAAGCTGGACGGCTCTGCCAACAACAGCCTGCAGCCGGCGACGGACGCGGCGACCTTCTCGGAATTCGTCGCCAACGTCATCTCGGGTGGCGGCATCAACCTCAGCGCGACCATCAACGCGCTCGAGAACAAGGGGCTCGTCCGCACCCTCGCCGATCCCAATCTCACGACGCTTTCGGGCGTCGCTGCGAGCTTCCTCGCCGGCGGCCAGGTGCCGATCCGGACTTTTGACAGCAACGATCACGTCACCCTCAACTACAAGGATTTCGGCGTGAAGCTCGTGTTCACGCCGGTCGTGCTCGACGGCGATCGCATCCAGATCCACCTCACCCCCGAAGTCAGCTCGGTGAGCCTCAGCGCCAACGCCGATCCGCTGTTCACCACCCGCAATCTCGATGCGACGGTGGAACTGCGCGACGGGCAAAGCTTCTCGGTGGCCGGACTGCTGCAGACCGACACCTCGCTGAGCCAGAACCAGCTGCCATGGATCGGCGACGTGCCGATCCTCGGCTCGCTGTTCAAGTCGTCGAGCTATCAGAAGCACGAGACCGAGATGGTGGTGATCGTCACGCCGCGCCTGGTGCAGCCGAGCGTGCCGGGACAGCCGCTCGCGACGCCGCTCGATGCGTCGCAGCCCGCCAACGATCCAGAATTCTTCGCGCTCGGCCAGATGGAAGTGACCCCGGCGATGATCCAGAACTTCCAGACCGGCGCCGGCATCGCAGGCCCCTATGGCTACATCATCGACCTCGGACAGGGGAGCGGCAGTTGAACGCCCGCGTGTCACCGGCCGTCGCCAAAGCGATCATCCTTGCGGCGATCGTTGCGGGCCTCCTCAGCGGCTGCGCCTACGACTATCTGCAACACACCGATCGCGTGAGCTATAGCGCCGGCGATGCCGTGAAGGCCAATCTCGAGGCCGAGACGATCAACCCGTCGAAGCGATCGATGTATGTGACGGGCGGGCTGGGCAAGAACGGCTCCGTCGTCCCCGCCCCCGTCACCCCGCCGACCCAGTGAGAAGTGAGTGCCAACGATGATGTCCGGAGTTGATCGAAATCGTGGGTTCTGGCGCCAGGGCGCCCTCGTCGTCGGGACGGCCCTGCTGCTCGCCGGCTGCAGCTCGCTCGGCATCGCGTCCAAGAGCACCTTCGGCGACGCCCAGGCGCAGGCCGCGGCATTGCCGACCATCAGCGGCGACTACACCGCCGATACCGCGCTTGCCGACGCCCGCGCCCATTTCAGCAACAACGATTTCGGTTATTCGGCCGCCCTCTACAAGCGCGTCGTCGAACTGTCGCCCAAGGACCCGCAAGGCTATGTGGGGCTCGGCGCCTCCTACGATCGGCTGCGCCGCTTCGACCTCTCCGACCGCATCTATGCGGCGCTGTTCCAGCTCACCGGCGCCACGGCGCAGTACTACAACAATGTCGGCTATTCCTACATGCTGCGCGGCAATCTGACGGCGGCGCTGACCAATTTCCGCAAGGCCAAGGCGCTGGCGCCCGACAGCGTCGTCGTCGCCAACAATCTGCAGATCGTCGCCAACGCGGTCGCGGCGCGCGCCTGAGCGCGTGCTCCGCGCTACTTCAGCAGGCCCGGCGAGACGGAGCCCTGGAGCTGGCGCTGGAAGACGATGTACGCCGCGAGCACTGGCAGCACCGTGATCACCACCGCGGCAAACAGCGCGCCAAAATCGACGGCATAGCCGGCCTGCGAGGCGAACTTGGCCATGCCCTGCGACAGCACGTAGTTGCTGTCCTTGGTGTTGAGCGCCACCGGCAATAGAAACTGGTTCCAGAGCCCGAGGAAGTTGAAGATGGCGACTGACGCCAGACCCGGCCGCGCCATCGGCAGCATGATCTGAAAGAAAATGCGCCACGGCCCGCAGCCGTCGAGCGCCGCGGCCTCCGCTACCTCCTGCGGCAGGGTCCGGAAGAAGGCGTAGAGGAAGAACACCGTGAACGGCAGGGCGAATGCCACGTAGGTGATGATCAGCCCCGGCAACGTGTTCAGCACGTGGAAGCTCTGGAGCACGAAGAACAGCGGCACGATGGCAAGAAAGATCGGGAAGGTGAGGCCCGCCAGCATCAGATAATAGATGATCTTGTTGCCCTTGAACTCGTATCGCGCGAGGACGTAGGCGCACATCGCGCCCAGAACCATGACGATGATGAGGGCGCTCGTCACAACGATGATGCTGTTGACAAAATAGGTGCCGATGCCGGCGCTCGTCCACGCCGAGACGTAGTTGTCGAAGCTCCAGTTGGCCGGCAGGGTAAAGGGCGACCCGAGGACTTCCTTGGTGGTCTTGAAAGACGACAGCAGCACCCAGGCCAGCGGTGCGCAGACGATGATGACCCAGGCGATGAGCGCCGTGTGGGAGACCCTGCCGACGACCTTGTCGGTCCAGATGCTCTGGCGCGACCTGATCTTGCGCGTGAGTTTTGGGAGCGCCTGGAACGCGGCCCTCGTCGCTGCGGATGGCGGGATCACGGCCGGCAGTTTCGGCGGCTTCTTCTCGCCGGTCAGATAGAAGACCAGGAAGACCAACGCCGCAAAGACAAGCGTAATCACGGCCAGCACGACGCCCATCGAGCTCGCGTAGCCGAACTTGCTCTTCTTGAACGCAGTGACCAGCAGATCCTGCGAAATCGTCAGCGTCGAGTTGTTGGGCCCGCCATTGGAATTGAGGGCCTGCATATAAACGAAGGCGTCAAGCGCCAGGATGCCGAGATAGATATAGGCGGTGCGAATGTTGTCGCGGATCATCGGTACGGTGATGAAGAGGGCGGTCCTGAATCGTCCCGCGCCGTCGACGCGCGCCGCCTCGAAAATCTCGGACGGGATG
>CAZNAE010000022.1:9032-32538 GCA_964570695.1 uncultured Devosia sp. | reverse complement strand
TCGGTGCCGGCCACCTTGAAGTCCATGTCGCCGAGGTGATCCTCGTCGCCGAGGATGTCGCTCAGCACCGCGAACTTCTCACCCTCGAGGATGAGGCCCATGGCGATACCGGCCACCGGCTTGCGCATCGGCACACCAGCGTCCATCAAGGCGAGCGACGTTCCACAGACCGTCGCCATCGAGGACGAGCCGTTCGACTCAGTGATCTCGGAGACGATGCGGATGGTGTAGGGGAACTCTTCGGCCTTGGGGCGGATCGGGTTGATGGCGCGCCAGGCGAGCTTGCCGTGGCCGATTTCGCGGCGGCCGGGCGAACCCATGCGGCCGGCTTCGCCGACGGAGTAGGGGGGGAAGTTGTAGTGCAGCAGGAAGTTCTGCTTCTGCGTGCCCTCGAGCGAGTCGATGTACTGCTCGTCGTCGCCGGTGCCGAGGGTCGCGACCACGAGGGCCTGCGTCTCGCCGCGGGTGAACAAAGCCGAGCCGTGGGTGCGCGGCAGCACGCCGACTTCGGCAACGATCGGGCGGACCGTCACGAGGTCGCGGCCGTCGATGCGGGTCTTGGTGTCGAGCACGTTCCAGCGCACGATCTTGGCCTGGAGGTTGTGGACGACTTCACTGAGCGCCTCGCCCGAGACCGTGCCGGCTTCGACGCGGGCGGCCCAGGCGTCCTTGACCTTCTTTTTGGCGACATCGACCGCGGCGTAGCGGGCCGCCTTGTCGGTGATCTTGTAGGCGGCGCGCAGGTCCGTCTCGATGAAGCTGAGGACGTCCTTTTCGAGCGCCGAATGATCCGGCGCGACGAACTCGCGCGGCTCCTTGGCGGCGAGCTCGGCGAGCTTGATGATCGCCTGGATGACCTTCTTGCTGGCCTCGTGGCCGAACATGACGGCGCCGAGCATGATCTCTTCGCTCAGTTCCTGGGCCTCCGACTCGACCATCAGGACGGCGTCCTGGGTGCCGGCCATGACCAGATCGAGCTTGCTGTCAGCGCGCTTGTCGACGGCGAGGTTGAGGACGTACTGGCCGTCCACATAGCCGACGCGGGCGGCGCCGATCGGGCCCATGAAGGGGATGCCCGAAATGGTCAGCGCGGCGGAGGCGGCGACCATCGAGAGGACGTCCGGGTTGTTCTCCATGTCGTGCTGGAGGACGGTGACGACGACCTGCGTCTCGTTCTTGTAGCCATCGGGAAAGAGCGGGCGGATCGGGCGGTCGATGAGGCGGCTGACCAGCGTCTCGTTCTCGGTCGGGCGGCCTTCGCGCTTGAAGTAGCCGCCCGGGATTTTACCGGCGGCGAAGTACTTTTCCTGGTAGTTGACGGTCAGCGGGAAGAAGTCGATCCCGGGCTTGGGCGTCTTCATCGAGACGACGGTGGCGAGGACAACGGTCTCGCCGAGGGTCGCGAGCACGGCGCCGTCGGCCTGGCGGGCGATCTTGCCGGTCTCGAGGGTGAGCGGCTGGCCGCCCCAGTTGAACTCGACCTTGTGGTAATCGAAATTGATAGGCATGCGAATGTCTTTCCATTCTGCCGGAGTGAGCGGGAACGCGGGGGCGTAGCCACCCCGCGAACTCATCCGGTGTGCCAGCTCCGCCCCGCACCCCATGTGCTGGACGAGCCCAAAATCGGCACTGTTTCCGCGCTGGTGTTCCGGGGTGTCACTCCCGGGCGGAACATGGACAAGACGATGAGCCACTCACCGCATGAGTAGCCGATGATCTCGCCATGCTCCGCGTAGTCGAACCAGCCTACGCAGTCGTCATGGCACCGCGAATTGCGATGCCCGGTGCGACAAGGGGAGCCACAGCCCCCCAGGTCGAATTCGGTTCGCGCCTAGCGGCGCAGCCCCAGCCGGTCGATGAGCTTCTTGTAGCGCTCGTCGTCGATCTTCTTGACGTAGTCGAGAAGGCTGCGGCGGGTGGACACCATCTTCAGCAGGCCGCGGCGGGAATGGTTATCCTTGCCGTGCAGCTTGAAGTGTTCGGTGAGGTTGGCGATGCGTTCGCTCAGGATCGCAACCTGCACCTCGGGCGAACCGGAATCGTTCGCTTTGGTGGCATATTCCTTGATGAGCGCAGTCTTGCGCTCGGCCGTGATCGACATCGGATGATCCTTTCAACTGGAGGATTTGGGGACGCCCAATCCCGGGATGTCGTCCAGGACGGGCCACTTCGCCTCCGGCCGCAGCCTTGGAGACGTGGCGGGCATATAGGGGAATTGTGGCCGGAATGCCAGATGTTTCTGAGCAGTGGCGCCGGTTGGTGGAGCATGCCGCAATGCGTTGCCGCATATGAACGCAATTCGCTGAGCTTCACCCCTCACCCGGCTTGCTAAGGCCCGGAAGACCGGGCCGAGCGCGCCGACCTCTCCCCTGAGGGGCGAGGTGACGCTAGGCCGGGGATTTGGCGGGGGTCTTGGCGTCGCCTTCCGCCTCGTCCTCAGGGTCCTTGTTGGGATCGACAGCGCTGGTGGGGATGTCGAAGGTCCATTCGAGACCGTCGTCGTGGACGATGCGCTCCACCTTGGCGCCGAGCGAGCGACCCACCATGGATTCGAGCACCGTGGTGCCGAAGCCGCGGCGATCGCTCGGCGGCGTGAACGGCACGATCGTCTCGCGCCAGTCGAATTTGAGGCTGTCGGCGTCGCGGGACCAGGTGATCACGAGCTTGCCGTTGCCCCGGAAAGCTCCGTATTTCACCGCGTTGGTCGCCAGTTCATGGGCCGCCATGCCCAGAATTTGGGCCGCCTGGATGTTGAGGCGTGTCGGCGGGCCGTCGAGCACGAGGCGGCTCTCGTCCTCCGGCCGGAACGGATCGAGCTGGCCGGTCAGCAATTCACGCAGGTCGACACCGACGACGCCGTTGGCGAGCAGCAGATCGGTCGAGCGGGCGAGCCCAAAGATGCGCCGCTCGAAGCTTTGCACGAATTCAGGCACGGAATCGGCGCCGCGCGCGGTCTGTTTCGCCATGGCGGCAATCACCGTCATCTGGTTTTTCGAGCGGTGCGCCAGCTCGCGCATGAGGAAACGGACTTCGGTTTCGGCCTGCTGCCGGCGCTTCGAGGCATCGCCGATGGCGGCGGAAACGGTGGCGATCTCGGAAATCGGGTAGTCGCGCGGGGTCACGGGCTGGCCGCTACCGAGCCGCTTGGCCTCGGCCTCGAGACCGCGGACCGAGCGGCCGATCTGGAGGGTCACCCAATAGACGACGAGCACCACGATGGCGGCGAGCAGCAGGCCGCCGACGGCCAGCGACCAGACGGCATCGACGAGGGGCTGGGAAATGACGCTCGATGGCGCCCAGGCGACGAGCGTCCAGCCGGTGAGATCGGATTTGCGGATCGCGGCGCGCCAGGACTGGTCGCCAGCTTTGAGGGTGACAAGCCCCGGGGTGGAATCGAGCACCTTCACGTCGGCCAGCGTGAACGGATCGCCACCGTTGCCGGCGCCATCGGAGGCCGCGATGATCGTGCCGGAGGAGTCCACCATGGCGACGTTCCAGCCATCCGGCAGCTTGTCTGACAGCAGGGCAGATTCGAGGGAGGAGGCGTCGCGAGAAATCCCCAGCACCAGCGGTGCAAGCGTGCCGGTGAGGACCGGGAACTGCACATTGAAGACCTTGTGGCCCGAGAGGCTGCCGACAACCAGGCCGGAGACGGCGACGTCCTTGGTGCTGAGGGCCTTTTTGGCGGTCGCGATGTCGCTGCTGAGCACCGGCTTGGTGTCGAAGTCGCCGCGGGTACTGACGATCGAGTAGAAGTCGGAGTTGAGCGCGTAAACGTAGGTGTTGGTGCCCGCCAGCGCCGTCTTCACCTGGTTGTAGAAGCCCAGAAGGTCGCCGGTTTCGAGGGTCTTGGTGGTGGCCAGCACCTTGAGGGTCGAGATGTTGGCGAACACCTCGCGGTCGACGGCCTGCATGATCGAGCGGGCGGAGCCGACGATCAGGGTTTCGACCACCCGCTCCTGCGCCTCGTTGTTGCGCTGCAGCAGGATGGCGGAAAAGGCGAAGGCCGGCACGAGTGCCACCAGCGCCAGGACGAACAGATAAAGTGCAATTGAACGCGGCTTGCGGACGGCGGCAGCCCCGATTCCGGCAACAGGCGAGGGCAGTGCAGCCAAATGACGCGACTCCGCAACGAACAACGGGAGGATAGCCGAGAGGACGCCGGACGCCAAAGGCACCGGCTGATGGCCGGCTGAACCCCCTTTACCTAAGATGCGCCATGACCCAAAAAGTTCCACCCGCCGAACAAGGAGTTTGCCGATGCGCCTGCTTCTGCTCGTTGCCGCGCTGCTGGGCGGCCTGATGGTGGCCCCCGCGATCGCCGGGGACAAGGAAGTGGCGTCGATCACCGCGCTGTTCGCACCGGGGCCGGTCGACACCACGCTGTTCAGCGCCGAGTTCCTCAAGGCAGTTCCGGCGACCAAGATTTCCGCCGCCGTCGCGCCGCTCAAGGCGACCATCGGGCCGGTGCTGGGCGTCACCGCCAAAGGCGGGCAGAGCTATCTGGTCGAGACGGCGACCTATGAGCTGCCAGTCGATATTTCGGTCGACGACAGCGGCAAGATCGCCGGATTGCTGCTGCACCCGCCGGTGTCGAAGACCGGCAGCATCGACGATCTGTTCAAGCAAGTGTCCGGTGTCGCGCCGCAGAGCGCCTACCTCGTCACCAAGAACGGTACGACGCTCTATTCGAGCAATCCCGACCTGGCGCTGGCGGTCGGCTCGGCGTTTAAGCTCGGCATCCTCAAGGCGCTGAAGGACGACATCGACGCCGGCACGCGCAAATGGAGCGATGTGGTGACGCTCGAACCGGACGACATCTCGTTTCCGAGCGGGGTGCTGCAGGGCTGGCCGATCGGCTCGCCGTTCACACTCCACACGCTTGCGGGGATGATGATTTCGATCAGCGACAACACCGCCGCCGATACGCTGCTGAAGACAGTCGGCCGCGACAGGGTCGAGGCGGCGCTCGGCATTGCGCCGGTGATCACGACGCGCGAGCTCTTCACCCTCAAGGCGACGCCCGACCTCAAGGCGAAGTATCAGGACGGAGACCTTGCGGCGAAGCGCGCCGTGCTCGAGGCGATCGACAAGCTGCCGCTGCCGGACATCACCAAGGTCGGCACACCGCATGATGACGGCGTTGAATATTATCTGTCGCCGGCGAAACTCTGCAGCCTCATCGACGAGGTTGGCGACCTCGACGTGACGCAGATCAACCCGGGCGTCGCCAGCAAGGCGGACTGGACCAAGGTGTCATTCAAGGGCGGCAGTGAGATCGGCGTGTTGAGTTTTACCACCGAGGTGACCGGCAAGGACGGTAGCGTTTACTGCGTCAGCATGATCTGGAATGGTCCGGCGGCGCTGGATGAAACGGCAGCCGGCACGATCTATGCCGGCGTGCTGGGGAAGCTGGCGAAGGGGTCTTAGCCCTTCAGCACGCGGCTCGGGTGAAAATGGCCGGCCCGTACGGCGCCGATGGCGAGGGCGGCGCCGTTGAGGCTGGCCCAGGCTTCAGCAAGTTCCACCGGCGCGCCGGCGCCGCGCAACAAGATCGACCCGCCATTGCGGAGCAGCACGGCATCATCCGGACTCATGCGCAATTCGGGCAGATGCGCGAGCGCCGTGGCCGGTGGACGCAGCAGGGCGTCGCGATCGGCCGCAGCCTCGAGTGCATCTAGTAGAACGGCGTCCTTCTCGCCAAAGCCGGCGACCGCGGTGCGGCGCAGCATGGTGACGTGGCCGCGCGTGCCGAGCGCTTCGGCGAGGTCGCGGGCGAGCGAGCGAACATAGGTGCCCTTTTCGCACGCCATCTCGAAGATCGAACGATCGGTACCGTGGATGACGAGCGTCAGCTCGCTGATCGTCACCGGACGCTCGGCGAGCTCGACGACTTCGCCGGCTCGCGCCAGATCATAGGCCCGCTCGCCAGCGATCTTGATGGCCGAAAAGGCCGGCGGGCGCTGCTGGATAGTGCCGGTGAAACGCGGCAGGATGGCCCGCACCTCGGCCTCGGATGGACGGACCTCGGAGGTGGCGCTGACCGGGCCTTCAGCATCGTCGGTGGTGGTTGCAGAACCCCATTCCAGCGCGAACCGGTAGCGCTTGCCGCCGCCCTGGACGAACGGCACGGTCTTGGTGGCTTCGCCGAGCGCAATGGGGAGTAGACCGGTCGCCAACGGGTCGAGCGTGCCGGCGTGGCCGGCCTTTTCGGCGCTGAACAGCCAGCGCAGCTTGGCGACGGCCTGGGTCGAGGTCATGCCGTAGGGCTTGTCGAGGATGATCCAGCCGGACACGGCGCGCTTGGGCACCTAGTCCGAATCCTTGTCGTCGTCCTCGCCCGGGGTGATGTCGCGCTGGACGCGGTCGGAGCGGAGGAGTTTGTCGATCTTGCCGAACTCCTCGAACGTCTCGTCGACGAAGAAGCGGATTTCCGGCGCGAATTTGAGATCGATCTCGGGCGCGACGCGGCCGCGGATGAAGCGCTGGTGGCGGTTGAGGGCAGCGACGATTTCGGCGGCGCGTTCGCCGCCGAGCGGCATGATGTAGGCGTTGGCGAGCTTGAGGTCGGGCGCCATGCGCACTTCGGGCACCGTGATGACGGCGCCCACGAGATCATCGTCGTCGATCTCGTCGCGGGTGAAGAGCTGCGCCAAAGCGTGGCGCACCAGCTCGCCGACGCGCAGCATGCGCTGGGTCGGGCCGGCAGGTTTGCCATGTCGATCGGTACGTTGCATCGGCGGGACTTAAGCGCTCGCCGCGCCGGGGTCAACCGGAGCGGCCCGCGGCGCGCCGTCGATGCGTTGCGACAGATCCTCGATCGTTCCCTCCTCGGGAAAGGCACGGCGTGGCAGGATCATCGGATCGCTGTCGGTCTCGAGGAAGAGGTGGGCGCGGGTCAGGATGGTGCGGCGGATTTCGGGGAAATTGAGCGTCCGCGGCATGCCGCCGCCGGTGAACTCCAGCCGGTCGGGCCATTCGGCGACGGTCTGCTCGATCGGGCGCTTGATGCGGTGGCGGGCCCGCAGCCATTGCCGAAAGGCGATCAGGATCAGGGCCAGTACATAGGCGATGCAGACGAGGATGGCGACCAGCGCCGAAAAGCTCCAGCCGAGCCGCGGGCCGGCCCAATCGGGCGGGATCAGCATGGCGGCGGCGCCCCAGAGCCCGAGCCAGAGCAGCAGCGCCAGGACGCCGAGCGGCGTCATCCGGCTCGCTGCCTGCTCATAGGCCAGCGCGTCGGCGGTGCCGAGCGCGTAGGTGGTGGTGCGGAGCGGTTCGTCGGCCATCGGGGGCATTAAAGCACTGCGCGAGGCCGGCGAAAGCGGAATATCGAGCCACGATGAATTGGCTGCCAGAAACGGAGACCCCCGCTCGCGCGGGGGTGACCTGGTGGTTGATGGCGAGCGGCGCGAGCTTAGAGCGTGCGGACGACGCTCTCGACGCGGAAGCACTCGATGACGTCGCCGGCACGGATGTCTTCGTAATTCTCGAAGGCCATGCCGCATTCCTGGCCCATCGGCACGTCCTTCACCTCGTCCTTGAAGCGCTTGAGCGTCTTGAGCTTGCCTTCGTGGATAACGACGTTGTCGCGCAACAGGCGCACGCCGGCGCCGCGTTCGACGATGCCTTCGGTGACCCGGCAGCCGGCAACCTTGCCGACCTTGGTGATCGAGAAGACTTCGAGGATTTCGGCGTAGCCGATGAAGGTCTCGCGGCGCTCCGGCTTGAGGAGACCCGACATAGCCGACTTCACGTCATCCACGAGGTCGTAGATGATGTTGTAGTAGCGGATCTCGATGGCGTCGCGGGTTGCAAGCTCCTGCGCCTGCTTGTTGGCGCGGACGTTGAAGCCGATGATGATGGCCTTGGATGCCGAGGCCAGCGTCACGTCGGACTCGGTGATGCCGCCGACGGCAGACATCAGGATCTGCGCCGAGACTTCCTCGGTCGAGAGCTTGTTGAGCGAGGCGACGATCGCCTCGACCGAGCCCTGCACGTCGCCCTTGATGATCAGCGGGAACTTGCTGATGCCCTGGGCCTTGAGCTGATTCATCATCTGCTCGAGGCTGGTGGCACCGCCGGTTGCCGACTTCTCGCGCAGCTGGCGCTGGCGATAATCAGTGATCTCGCGGGCTCGCGCTTCGCTCTCAACGACCGAGAAGCGATCGCCGGCCGAGGGCACGCCGGTAAAGCCCAACACTTCGACGGGAGTCGAGGGGCCGGCCTCCTTATCCTGCTCACCCTTGTCGTCGATCAGCGCGCGAACGCGGGCGAACTCCGTTCCAGCGACGACGATGTCGCCGACGCGGAGCGTGCCGCGCTGCACCAGCACCGTCGCCACCGCACCGCGGCCACGATCGAGCTTGGCTTCGATGACGAGGCCTTCGGCGCGACCGTCGCGCGGCACCATGAGCTCGAGCACTTCGGCCTGCAGCAGGATGGTCTCGAGCAGCTTGTCGAGGCCCGCCTTGGTGACGGCCGAGACTTCGACGTCGAGCACTTCGCCGCCCATCGACTCGACGAACACTTCGTGCTGCAGCAATTCGGTACGGACGCGCAGCGGATTGGCCGAGGGCTTATCCATCTTGTTGATGGCGACGATGATCGGCACGCCGGCCGCCTTGGCGTGTTTGATCGACTCGATGGTCTGCGGCATGACGCCATCGTCGGCAGCCACCACCAAGACGGCGATATCCGTCGCCTGCGCGCCGCGGGCGCGCATGGCGGTGAAGGCTTCGTGGCCGGGTGTGTCGAGGAAGGTGATCTTCTGGCCTTTGATCTCGACCTGGTAGGCGCCGATATGCTGGGTGATGCCGCCGGCCTCGCCCGAGACCACATTGGTCTGGCGGATGGCGTCGAGCAGCGAAGTCTTGCCGTGGTCGACGTGACCCATGATGGTCACGACCGGCGGACGGCTGGTCAGATCCTCGGCCTTGTCGTCGGAGGGCACGTCATAGAGGCCGCTCTCGACGTCGGCGTCGGAAACGCGCTTCACCGTGTGGCCGAGTTCGGTCGCGATCAGTTCGGCGGTATCGGCGTCGATGACGTCGTTGATGGTCACCATCTTGTCCATCGCCATCAGCATCTTGATGACGACGACGGAGCGCTCGGCCATGCGGTTGGCGAGTTCCTGCACAGTGATCGCCTCGGGGATAATCACTTCGCGGATGAGCTTTGGCGCAGCCTGCTGATTGCGGCCCATCTTCTTGTCGCGGCGGCGGCGCATGGCGGCGAGCGAGGGGCCGCGGTCGCGATCGGATTCGGTGCCGGCGTTAACGACGGTCAGGCGGCCGCGGGCGAAGGCGTCCGCCTCGCCGGCCTTGCGGACCGGACGCTCGGGGGTGGCGCGGGCATTGCGCCGGGCGCTCTCGGCGTCGGCGGCATTGAGTTCGGCGGCGCGGCCGGAGGTCGGCGCGACGGTACGGGTGCGGCGGCCATCGGCCTCCGACGGGGTCGGCGGCGGCACATTGGGAATGGGCGCAGGACCACCGGGACGACTGAAACCCGGACGGGCGGCGCCGGCACTGGCCGGACGGCGGGCATCGGTGGCGCCAGGACGGCGGGCGTCGACGCCGGTCGGGCGGCGAGCCTCGGCACCGGTGCGACGAGCCGGCTCGGCCGCCGGAGCGGCAGTGGCGGTATCGGCGCGGGCCGGCTCGCGCTCGGCCTCGATAGTGGCCGTCGCGGATTCGGCAGCAACGCGCGCCGCACGGGCGACGTCGTCGCGGGTGGCGGCGTCGCGGATTTCGCGGCGACGGGCATCTTCCTCAGCCCGGCGGGCTTCGGCTTCCTGGGCGCGGCGATTGTCTTCGGCCTGGCGGGCACCGGCTTCGCGCAGCACACGGGCACGCGCATCGGCTTCGGCGGCACTGAGGCCGGCCTGACGCGGCGCGGCGGTCGGCGTACGGGCCTGCGGGCGGCCGGCGTCGTTGCGCGACGGTGAGGGCGACTGACGCGACGCCGGAGCGGCGGGTGCTGCACTGGGCGTATACGCAGGCGCGCCGGTTGTGCCGCGCGGCACGATGCGGGAGCGCTTTTCGACCACCACGGTGCGGACCGGACCGCGCGACATCGGGCGTGCACCGACCGCCGGACCGCTCTTCAGCGTCAGGGTCTTCTTGCCACCACCGTCTTCGCGCTTGTCGTCACTATCAGCCATAAGAACTCGTATCCTTCAAAGGTCAGTTGGCGATGTAACGAGCCAGCCGATCGGCTCGTTTTACCGCTGCTTCACCTGCTGCCCCTTGGGTCGGCGCAGCATGTATCACATTTTCAATCCCGAGTGCCAAACCCAATTGGGCGGAATCGAGCAATTCGAAATGGGGCATTTTCCGCTCGCCAAGCCCCTGTTCCTCGGCACTTAGCGACGAGGCCTTGAGGGTCGCGAGCAGCTTTTTCTTGCCGTCTTCCGCGGCGTCGGTGGCGGTCAACAAGGCCAGCGCCGCACCTGTTTCGAGGGCGGTTTTCACCTTGGTGGCGCCGGTCAGGAGCTGACCGGCTTTCTTGGCCATCGACAGGCTCGAGACGAACCGCTGCTCGAGTCTGAGCCGCGTCAGCTCGGCCAGATCGTCCGGCACCGTGACGTTGGTCTTGAGGCTCTTGGCGAACGCCTTCTTCTTGACCGCCTCGGCAACACTCGTCGTACCGAGACTGATCCAGACGCCGCGGCCTTCGGCCTTGGCATCGGTATCGGGCACCAGCACGTCGTCCGGACCGACGACGAAGCGGATGAGCTCCGCCGCCGGCTTCACCTCATGGGTGAGCGCGCAACGCCGTTCGACTTCATCCTTGCCGGGCACCGGGTAGGATTCGCCCGCATTTACGCGGGCGCTCCTTCCGCCGCAGCCTCGTCGGCCACCGGATTGAGGTCGGCTTCACTGATCCAGCCGGCCTTCAACCGGGCGTTGAGGATCATATCCTCGGCCTCCTCGCGGGAGACCGGGAAGTCCTTGAAGGTGCCGTCGAAGCGCTTGGTCTCGCCGTCCTTACGCTCGGTCCAGCCGACGAGATCGTCGGCGGCGTTGCCGGCGAAATCGTCGATGGTCTTGATGCCTTCCTTGCCGAGCGCCACGAGCATCGCGGCGTTGAGGCCAGGAATCTCGTACAGCTCGTCGGCGACGCCGAGCGTCGTGCGCTCTTCGTCGTTGGCCTTCTCGATCGCCGCCAGATAGTCGAGAGCGCGGGTCTGGAGTTCGGCCGCGGTCTCGTCGTCAAAACCCTGGATCGAGGCGATTTCGCTGACATCGATGTAAGCGAGCTGCTCGACCGAGGAGAAGCCTTCCGAGGCCAATAGCTGGGCAACCATCTCATCGACGTCAAGGGCCTCGATGAACAGCGCCGAGCGTTCGGTGAATTCCTTCTGCCGGCGCTCCGACTCCTCCTGCTCGGTGAGGATGTCGATGTCCCAGCCGATGAGCTGGGAGGCGAGACGGACGTTCTGGCCGCGGCGACCGATGGCGAGCGAAAGCTGCTCGTCAGGGACCACGACTTCGATCTTTTCGGCCGCTTCGTCGAGCACGACCTTGGCGACATCGGCCGGCTGCAGCGCCGAGACCACGAGGTCGGCGATGTTGTCGGTCCACGGGATGATGTCGATCTTTTCGCCCTGCAGTTCGCCGACCACCGCCTGGACGCGGGAGCCGCGCATACCGACGCAGGCGCCGACCGGATCGATGGACGAGTCGTTGCTGGTGACGGCGATCTTGGCGCGGCTACCCGGATCGCGGGCGATCGAGCGGATGGTGATGATGCCGTCATAAATCTCGGGCACTTCCTGCATGAAGAGCTTGGCCATGAACTGCGGATGGGTGCGGCTCAGGAAAATCTGCGGGCCGCGCTGCTCGCGGCGCACGTCGTAGATGTAGGCGCGGACGCGGTCGCCATAGCGGTACATCTCGCGCGGGATCAGCTCGTCGCGGCGGATGATGGCCTCGCCACGGCCGAGATCGACGATGACGTTGCCGTATTCGACGCGCTTGACGGTGCCGTTGACGATCTCGCCAACGCGATTGATGTACTCGTCATACATGCGCTCACGCTCGGCATCGCGCACCTTCTGGACGATCACCTGCTTGGCCGACTGGGCGGCGATGCGGCCGAATTCGATGGGCGGCAGCGGCTCGGTGACGAAATCGGAAATCTTCGCCGCCGGGTTGCGGGCCAGCGCGTCCTTGAGCGAAATCTGCTTGCCGGGCTCTTCGACAGCCTCGACGACTTCGAGCAGGCGCCACAGGCGCAGCTCGCCGGTCTTGGGGTTGATCTCGGCCCGGATTTCGGTTTCGGCGCCGTAGCGGGTCTTGGCCGCCTTCTCGATGGCGTCCTGCATCGAGGCGATGACGATCATGCGGTCGATGGATTTTTCCCGCGCGACGGCATCCGCGATCTGCAGCAGCTCCAGTCGGTTTGCGCTAACGGCCATTTCAGTCGATCTCCTCAGAGAGAGTTTCTTCGCTAGAGTTAAGTTCTACGGTTTCGATGTCGTCGGCATCGTCGATCGGGTTGTCGTCCTGATCGAGCGCCGCCATGTCCATCAGTTTGTCGGTCATCACCAGTTTGGCTTCGGCGACGGAGGCCAGCGGCAGAACATGGTTCGGATCGTCGCCCTTGGGGACGTCCGGCAGCCTGATGGTCACGGTGTCGTCGGTAACCCCCTCGATCAGCCCGCGAAAACGCTTGCGGCCGTTGAGGGGATCGCCGAGCTCGACCTTGGCTTCGTGACCCAGATAAGTCCGGTAGTCGCGGGCCCGCACCAGCGGCCGGTCGATGCCAGGGGACGAGACCTCGAGATGGTATTCGCGGTCGATCGGATCCTCGACGTCGAGCGCGGGCGAGATGTCCTTGCTCAGCCGCTCGCAATCGGTGATGGCGAAGCGGCCATCGGCGTCCTCGGCCATGATCTGCAGCGTGCAGCCGTTCTCCTGCGTGACCTTCACCCGGACCAGCGCATAGCCCAGATCATTGGCGATCGGCTCGACGATGCGCGCAATGCGCTGCTCGAGGCCGGTTTCCTTGATGTAGCGTTTTTCGGTCAGATCGAAAGCCAACTGGGCTCCGCTTGAGGCTGTATAAACAAAAAGAGCGGGGGCCGGTCAGGGCACCCACTCTCGACTGAGAGCAATGATGTAGCGGCTATATAGCGCCGGAGGCCGGCAGGCGCAAGGGCGGGTCTACTGCACCAAGGTTGCGAGCTTTGCTAGCACCTCATCTTTCCCAGGTCACGTTTTCGACGTTGGCGCCCAGCTCCTTCAGCGAGCCGCGGAGGTCGGCAACCATCGGGTCGGGGCCGCAGAGGTAGAAGTTCTGGGCGAGATCCTTGACGTGTGCCTTGAGGAACCTCGCGTCGATGCGGTCGTGCGGCAGGCCGGATGCCGGATCGTCGGTGACGGTCCAGATCACCTCGAGGCCGCGAAAACTCTCGAATTCGTCGCGCAGAATGATGTCGGCTTCGGTGCGGTTGGAGACGATGAGGGTGTGCCCCGCCAGCTTCCGCTTGTGGTGGAGATCGCGAAGGATGGCGATGAACGGCGTGACCCCTGCCCCGCCAGCGATGAAGATGCCCGGGCCCTTATAGGTGATGGTGCCCCAGACGTCGCGGACAACCAGCGACTGGCCCGGCTTGTAGCCGTAGAGCCGCTCCGTGACGCCGTCGCCACCGGTGTTGAAATAGCTCTTGATGGTGAATTCGAGGTTTTGTGCGTCGCTGAGCGCCGTGAAGGTGAAGGGGTGCTTCTTGTCGCGCCAGCCATCCTCGTCGAGCGAGACGTCGGTCGCCTGGCCGGGCTGGAACGTGTAGCCGGCGGGACGCTCAAGCGTGTAGCGGCGGACATTGTGGGTGACATCGGCGATAGCGAGGATCTTGACGCTGGGCATCTTGGACTCCGTTCGGAGAAGAGATGCCAGTCTATCGCATTTGGTTCCCGCGGGCTTTGCCGATCAGCCGGCGATGACGCGCTCGATCTCGGCGAGACTCATGCTGCCGGCCGGCCGCTTTTCGGCGATCAGCAGGCGGCCGAGACGGCAGAGGCCGTCATTGACCGGCGTCGGCACGCCGTGGAGACGGCCGAGGAGCACGATCTCGCCATTGAGATAGTCGGTCTCGATCGAGCCGGTGCCGCGGGCAAGGCTCTGCGCCGAAGACGAGCCGACGCGCTCGGCGCCGGGGATCGGCTGCATCTGCATCAGGCGCTGGCGGCGCTCGTTGTCGGGGCTGACATCGGCGAAGGCAATGCCGGCCGCGCGGAGCACGGCCTGGCCCTCGGCGCGGGCCCGTTCCGGGATGCCCGAATGCTGGATCGCATCGCCGGCGGCGGCATCGAGGACATTGGCGAGGTTCATCAGCAGCTTGCCGTATTTGCTCTCCATCGCATTGGGGTGCGGGAATGCCGCGAAGCCGGCGATGTTGAGCGCAGCGACGATGGCGGCGGTCACCTCGTCGGTGCCCGTCGGATAGCGGCCGATATCGAAGAGGCCGGCATGCGGGGCGCCAAACGCCGCGACTTCGCCGGGACGGATGAAGGTCGCCGGCATGACGACCAGCATGGCGTAGACATTGGCGAAGAGCCTGAGCGCCATGCGCTCGTTGTCGACGCCGTTCTGCGCGCAGACGATCGCCTGGTCGCGGGCACCGGCATCGCGCAGGGCATCGAGGGCGCCAAGGGTGTCCTGGCTCTTCATGGCGAGGAAGATGACGTCGTCGGGGCGTAGAGTAAGGTCGGCCGGATGCGCGACGACCGGGAAGCGCGCGCGGTGGTCACCATCCGGGGTGCGGAGCAGAAGGCCGTCTGTCTGCAGGGCCGCGAGCTGGGCGCCGCGAGCGATGCCGACGGCATCGGCGCCGCTCAGCGCCAGCTTGGCCGCGAGCGTGCCGCCGATGGCACCGATGCCGTAGACGATGAATCTCATAGGCGGATGAACTCGAAATAGAAGCTGACGGCCCGGCCCTCGTGCCGCGCCTTGTCTTCGTAGCGCGTTGCCTGCCAGCCCGCATAGGGGATGTGCCAACTGCCGGGCGCGCCGGCATCGAAGCGGAAGGCAGGAGCGCGGACGATGTGGGCCAGCGTCCAGTTGGCGTAGTCCTCGATGTCGGTGGCGAAGCGGAACGGCGCACCGGGCTTCAGCGCGCGCGCGAGCTCGCCCAGCGTCGTCGCCGAGACGAAGCGGCGCTTGTGATGGCGGCTTTTCGGCCAGGGGTCGGGATAAAGCAGGTAGGCCGCGTCGAGCGAGGCATCGGGGAGCTTGACGAGGAGCTTCAGCGCATCGTCGGTGAAGAGCCGGATGTTGGTGAGCTCGGCCTCGTCGATCGCCTCGATCAGCTTGGCGATGCCGCCGGAAAAGACCTCGCAGCCGATAAAGCCGGTGGTCGGTTTCTCGGTCGCGATCCGCGCTAGATGCTCGCCGCCGCCATAGCCGATCTCGAGCTCGAAGCGTATCGCCAATGGGAACAGCGTTTTAGGGTCGAGCGGGCCGTCGCCAAGAGTCAGCTCCAGTCCCGGCAGTTTCTCCTGAAACAGGCGGTCCTGGCCCTTGTGCAGACGCTTGCCCGAGCGGCGGCCGAAGAAGGCACGCGGTTCGCCGTGCACATTGAGCGGGTGGTCGGGCTTGTCGGTCACGATGTTCCTATACCACCGCGTCATTCCGGCGAAGGCCGGAGTCCAACCATGACATTCTCCGCCATAGAGACTGTGGATGGCGTTGGAGATAGACCCCGGCCTGCGCCGGGGTGACATCGTGGATGGGGCTAGCTACGCCGCCTTGACCGCCGCCTTCAGCGCCGGCACGAGGTCGATCTTTTCCCAGCTGAACGAGCCATCGCGGCCGGGTTTGCGGCCGAAATGACCGTAGGCCGAGGTTTTGGCATAGATCGGGCGGTTGAGGTCGAGCTTGGTGCGGATACCGCGGGGGCTGAGGTCGAAGACGTCGCTCAGGATGGTCTCGAGCTTGCCTTCCTCGACCTTGCCGGTGCCGTGCAGGTCGACATAGATCGAGAGCGGCTTGGCGACGCCGATGGCGTAGCTGAGCTGGATGGTGGCGCGGTCGGCGAGGCCGGCTGCAACGACGTTCTTGGCGAGATACCGCGCCGCGTAGGCGGCCGAACGGTCGACCTTGGTGGGATCCTTGCCAGAGAAGGCGCCGCCGCCATGCGGGGCCGCGCCGCCGTACGTGTCGACGATGATCTTGCGGCCGGTGAGCCCGGCGTCGCCATCGGGGCCGCCGACGACGAACTTGCCGGTCGGGTTGACGTGCCAGACCGTGTCCTTGCTGATCCAGCCCTCGGGGAAGGACGAGCGCACATAAGGTTCAATGATCTTTTTGACGTCATCGGAGGTCAGCGAGGCATCGACGTGCTGGGTCGAGACGACGATCTGCGTCACCGCGACCGGAATGCCGTTCTCGTAGCGGATGGTGACCTGGCTCTTGGCGTCGGGGCCGAGCTTCTTGGCATCGCCGTCGCCGGCCTGCCGGGCATCCTTCAGGACTTCGAGGATCTTGTGGGCGTAGTAGATCGGGGCAGGCAGCAGCTCGGGGGTCTCGCGGCTGGCGTAGCCGAACATGATGCCCTGATCGCCGGCGCCGACATCCTTGTTGCCCTTTTCGTCGACGCCCTGCGCGATGTCGGCCGACTGGCCGTGCAGCAGCACGTCGATGCGGGCGGTCTTCCAGTGAAAGCCCGCCTGCTCGTAGCCGATGGCCTTGATGGCCTTGCGGGCGGTGGATTTGAACTTGGCCGGATTGACGATGGGCGCACCGGCCGCGTCGTGGAGAATCTTGCCGTCCTTGCCGTGCTTCAGGAGCGTCTCGGGGACGCGCACTTCGCCCGCGATGACGACGCGGTTGGTGGTCGCCAGCGTCTCGCAGGCGATGCGCACCTGGCTCGGATCCATGCCGGTCTTCTTGGCCTCGCGGAAGACCAGGTCGACGATCTCGTCGGAGATGCGGTCGCAGACCTTGTCCGGGTGACCTTCGGAAACCGATTCAGAGGTGAAGAGATAGGAGGACCGCAAAGCCGAAACCCCGAAAAATTGCCCCAAAACGCGAAAATTCGCGCAGTTCGGGCGTGGTTCTGTCACCGCAAGGGGATGCGGTCAAGCGGGATATAAAGAAAGCTTGATATGCCGTGGCGAGCGTTGCGGGAAATCTATGCCCTATTGCGAGAGCGCCGCGTCCGGCTCAGCACCGCGATGATGAGGCCCAGCAACACCACGCCGAAGAACGGCCAATTGCCGAAGCGGTCGAAGATCGTCTCGGCGATCTTGTTGGCGGGCACGCCGTCGAGCACGCCGGGCTCGCCAGCCGCCAGCCGGGCGGTGACGCGGCCGAGTGGGTCGGCGAAGAAGGTGATGCCGGAATTGGTGGCGCGCAGCATCGGCAGGCCGGTCTCGACGGCGCGCAGCAGCGCATGGTGGGCGTGCTGGGCGGGGCCGATCGAGCCGTCGAACCACTCGTCATTGCTGACATTGAGCAGGAACTGGGCTTTTGCCGGATCGGCGCCGAGATCGCCGGAAAATATGGCCTCATAGCAGATCAGCGCGATGAAGGCCGGAACGCCCGGCGGGCTCATCAGCCGCTTGCCGTCGCCGGGGGCCCAGCCATTGGTGCCGGGGACGAATTGCTGGATGCCGAAGAGCTTCCAGAAGCTTGCGAACGGCAGATATTCGCCGAACGGCACGAGATGCGACTTGTCGTAGCTGGCGACCACCTCGCCCTGGTTGTTGACGGCGAGGATGGAATTGTAGCCGGGGTTGTCCGGGGCGCCCTCCTCGGGTTCACGCGGCGCGCCGGTCAGCAGAGTGGTGGTCGAAGGCAGCATGTGGCCGATGCGCGCCAGGCCCTCGGGGTATTGGCTCATGAAGAACGGGAACACCGATTCAGGCCAGACCAGCAGGGTCTTGTCGGCGAGGCCGGCGTCGGCCGGGCTGGTTTTGGCGGTGCTCAGATCGATCAGCCGGGTGACGATCTCGGGGGGATTGGCGGCCGCCCAGTTGGAATGCTCGGTGATCACCGGCTGCACCAGCCGCACTTTCATGTCGGTGCGCGGCGTGACCGGCGTGCCGTTGAGCCGGACATTGCCGTAGCCGATCTGCGCGGCGATCACCGCAATGGCGAGGAAGAACGGGATCAGCCGCGCCGCAAGGCCGCGACCGTCGGCCGGCCAGATCAGCGCCGGCGTCATCGCCAGCAGCGCCGCGAGCGCGGTGAGGCCATAGACGCCGACGATCGAGGCGAGCTGCATCATCTCGGTATTGGCGGTGAGCGCATAGCCGAGCAGGTCGAACGGGAAGCCGGAAAACAGCGTGCCGCGGGCGTATTCGGCGAGGCTCAGGAACGCCGCGAGGGTGACGATGCGGAAGGCGCCGTGCGACCAGAAGAGATGCGCCAGCGCGCTGGCGAGGCCCCAGAACAGCGCGATCAGCGCGGCGAGCGCCAGGATGGCGAACGGCATGACCACGAGATAGACGCCGCCCTCGAGCAGGAACGCCGCCCCAAGCCAGTGGAAGGCGACGATGAAATAGCCCCAGCCAAAGGCAAAGCCGATGCCGAAGGCCGGGCCGAAGAGGCGGCCGAGCCCGGTGCGCCGCTCGGCGCCATCGAGCGCCCAGATCCAGAAGGGGAAAGCGACGAACAATACCGGCAGGATGAACAGCGGCGGAATCGACAGTGCCGCCACGGCGCCGGCGACCAGCATCAGCAAGAACCGCCGCCAGCCATGCGCCAGCATGGTCCATTCCGCGAGACGGGTCATCGGAAATGGGCCGAATCAGGGGACATGAATGACCGTCGCCGCGAGGGGCAATTGGGTCAAGGGACGAGGTCGTCGAGGTCGACGTTGAGAGCGGTCGCGAGCTTGCGCAGCGTATCGACGGTACCGGTCTTCTTGCCGGTTTCGAGTTCGGACAGATAAGCACCGCTGATCTCCGCCTTGGCCGCAAGCTCAGTTGCAGAGAGACCTCGATGCTCACGCCAAACCCGGATACGATTTTCGCCGTCAAGCAGACGATCGACGATTTTGCCTGGGATCAATTCGCTCTTGCCGGACCGGATGTCGGCCATGATCTTATCGGCGGCAGCGATATCGGCTGCATCCAGCAAGGCCTCGTACTCCGCTTCGGGCAGAACGATGAGGGTCTCCCCGCCGGGCGTTACAATCTTCTGCAAAGCGCTAGTCACAGACGCCACCTCTCGGTCCAACTCGTACG
Organism: uncultured Devosia sp.; assembly: GCA_964570695.1. GTDB lineage: Bacteria > Pseudomonadota > Alphaproteobacteria > Rhizobiales > Devosiaceae > Devosia_A. The sequence goes on along the minus strand of CAZNAE010000022.1, from coordinate 13,342 downwards.
ACAATCACCACTATGTCCTGATCGTCCATTACCACCCGCCAATCACCAATCCGCAGGCGAACATAGGGCGATCCCATAAGCGCCTTGACGTTGTTGGTGAGGCTGGCAGGGTCCGTCGCATATTGCCTGACCTTGCTTCGTATCCGAGCTGAAAGATTAGCCGGAAGCCTATCCAGCGTCGCAAACTATTCCGCCGCCTTTTTCTCCGCTTCGGCCTTCGGCTTCACTGCCCCGTCCGCCTTTGCTCCCGGGGCGGCGGTCTTGCGCTGCTTGATGCGCTTGATCTTGATGCGGCGGAGCTGGCGCGAATCGGCCTGCAGCACTTCGAACTCGAAGTTCTTGATGCCGCCGATGGTCTCGCCCTTGAGCGGGACGCGGCCGGCGAGCGCGAAGACAAGGCCGCCGATGGTGTCGACTTCGCTGCCGTGCTCCCCCGCTTCGAACTCGGGTCCGATGGCAGCGGCGACTTCGCTCAGCTCGGCGCGCGCCGAGGCGATGTAGATGTTGGAATTGATCTTCCTGATCAGCGGGCCGTCTTCGGTATCGTGCTCGTCCTCGATTTCGCCGACCACCGCCTCGAGCAGATCCTCGATGGTGACGACGCCGTCGGTGCCGCCATACTCGTCGATGACGATGGCCATGTGGACGCGCTTCAGCTGCATCTGCTGCAGCAGGTCGCCCACCGGCATCAGGGGCGGCACGAACAGAACGGCGCGGGCGATGTCGAGCTTGCCGAGTTTCTGCTTCAGCGCGGTCGAGACGAGCCGCACCGGACCGGGCTTTTGGGGATCGTTGACGCGCTCGGTGATGCGCCGCAGTGCATCCTTGACGTGGATGAAGCCGGTAATGTTGTCGATGTTGCCGGCATAGACCGGGATGCGCGAATGGCCGACCTCGCGGAAGCGGGCCACCATGTCGCCCAGCGTCGACTCGACGTCGATCGCTTCGATATCGGCACGCGGCACCATGACGTCCTCGACGCGCTTTTCGCCGAGCGACAGGACGTTCTGGAGGATGGTGCGTTCGGACTCGGAGAAATCCGCGGTTTCGCCCGAGGCTTCAGCTTCGAGCGCAACTTCGAGGTCGTCGCGCAGCGAGAGTGTGCGGAAGGCGAACAGCGCCCTCAGGCGCGTCCACAGGCTTGGCCCCCGCGGCGCAGCGGAGGCGGTGGGCGACGGAGGTTCGGCGGCGGGCCGCTCCTTGGCGTCGAGTCGTTGGGCAGTGTCGCTATCGCTCATGCTTCGTCTTCGTAAGGGTCCGCAACCCCGAGGGAGGCCAGGATTTGGGTCTCGAGCCCCTCCATGGCAAGGGCCTCGTCGTCGTCCATGTGATCATAGCCCAGAAGGTGGAGAAAGCCATGGACCACCAGATGGGTGAAGTGATCGTCAAACGAGACGCCCTGTTCTTCGGCTTCCCGCACGAGGGTTTCACGGGCGAGGATAATGTCGCCCAGCAGCCCCGAAACTGGCCCGAATGGCTCGATCTGGGGGAAACTGAGGACATTTGTCGCCTTGTCGATGCCGCGCCAGTCGCGGTTGAGGATTTGCTGCTCGGCATCGTCGGTAAGGACGATCGAGAGTTCGGCGGCGCCGGTGATCTTCGCTTTGGACTGGGTCAGGGCGGCGCGAACCGCTTCTTCGGCCCGGGCGTCGAGCGCGTCCGGCCAGCCCTCGGTGTTGCGGGAGATTTCGATATTGAGGGGGGCGGGCATCCTATGTCCTCACGGACCTTCATCCATCACCGGAGTCATTCCCGCGAAAGCGGAATCTCAGTTCCATGCCAGATATGCCGGACCGGCAAACAGAGATTCCCGCTTTCGCGGGAATGACCCTGTCGTCAATTCGGCATCGCGCGGAAGGCGACTCAAGGCGCGGGTTTGGCGCTGGCCTGGTCGTAAGCGCGGACGATGCGGCCGACCAGCGCGTGGCGGACAACGTCCTTGTCGGTGAAGCGGGTGATGTGGACACCTTCGATGCCGTCGAGCAGGCCGACGGCTTCGACGAGGCCGGATTTTTCGCCGCGCGGCAGGTCGATCTGCGTCGGATCGCCGGTGACGATCATCTTCGAGTTCTCGCCGAGGCGGGTCAAAAACATCTTCATCTGCATCGACGTGGTGTTCTGCGCTTCGTCGAGAATGACCACGGCATTCGCCAGCGTCCGCCCGCGCATGAAGGCGAGCGGCGCGACCTCGATGATGCCCGAAGTGATGCAGCGCTCGACGTGTTCGGGGCGCATCATGTCGTAGAGGGCGTCGTAGAGGGGCCGCAGATAGGGGTCGACCTTCTCCTTCATGTCGCCGGGAAGGAATCCGAGGCGCTCGCCGGCTTCGACGGCCGGGCGGGAAAGGATGATGCGGTTGATGTCGCCGCGCTCAAGCAGCGTCGCGGCATGGGCGACCGCCAGATAGGTCTTGCCGGTACCGGCCGGGCCGATGCCAAACACCAACTCGGCGCGCTCCATGGCCCTCATATAGGCGTCCTGCGCCGGCGTGCGGGCGACGATGGTGGCCTTGCGGGTCGCGATCTGGGCCATCCGCACCTTGCCCTTTTTCTCCAGCGTCGGGAGCGTCAGCTGGCTGTCCTCGGTCTCGATCATGCGGATCATCGTATCGACATTGGCGATGTCGATCGACTGGCCTTCTTCGAGCAGCCCGTAAAGGGATTCGAGGACGCGCCGGGCCTGGTCGACGGCATGTGCCGCGCCCTTGACCAGCACATGATTGCCGCGCGGCGTGGCCGTGACGGACAGGCGCTGTTCGATGAGGGCAAGGTTCTGGTCGAAATCGCCGTAGAGCTGGGCGGCGAGCCGGTTGTCTTCGAAGGCCAGTTCAAGCTGCGAGGAAAGGGCGTTGTCGGGAGTCGCGGACAAGTGCCTGTTCAAGTGCTTGGAAACCCTTCTGATTGGTCGCCCGGCGGGGTGCCTCAGGCGACGGCTTGAGACTCAATTACGCTAGCAGTTTTGGGTTCCGGCCGTGTGACAATCTTGCCTTCAATTGAATTATTTCCGGCAGCAATGATGGTCACCGGCTGGACGGTGCCGATCAGCCGTTCCGGGCCGGCCATGTGCACCGCCTGCAAATATGGGGAACGGCCGCCGATCTGGCCGGGCATGCGACCCTTTTTCTCGATCAGTACATCGAGCGTCCGGCCGACGACAGATTTGCCGAAGTCGCGCATGCCGGCGGTGATGAGATCGTTGAGCGCGGCGAGGCGCTGGGTCTTGACCGCCTCCGGTACCTGGTCGGGCATCGAAAAGCCGGGCGTGCCGGGGCGCATTGAGTATTTGAAGGTGTAGGCGGAGGCATAGCCGACCTCGCGCACGATGCTGAGGGTCGCGTCGAAATCGGCGTCGGTTTCGCCGGGGAAGCCGACGATGAAATCGCCCGACAGCGCCATGTCGTCGCGGGCGGATTTGATGCGCTCGATGATCCTGAGGTAGTCGGCGCGGCTGTGGCGGCGGTTCATCGCCTTGAGGATCGTGTCCGACCCCGACTGCACCGGCAGATGGAGGTACGGCATCAGCTTCGGGTTGGTGCGGTGCGCCGCGATCAGCTCGTCCGTCATGTCGGAGGGGTGGCTCGTGGTGTAGCGGATGCGGGCGAGGCCATCGAGTTCGGCGAGGCGGGCGCAGAGCTCGCCCAGCCCGACACTGCGGCCGCGCGCGTCGACGCCATGATAGGCGTTGACGTTCTGGCCGAGCAGCGTCAACTCGCGCACCCCGGCCTCGACCAGATTGCGGGCTTCGGCCAGGATTTGCTCGACCGGCCGTGAAGTCTCGGCGCCGCGGGTATAGGGCACGACGCAGAACGAGCAGAACTTGTCGCAGCCCTCCTGCACGGTGAGGAACGCCGTGAGGCCGCGGGTTAGGGTCACGGCCTTGGCCGCCGCCGGCAGATGCTCGAACTTATCTTCAGCGGGGAAGTCGGTCTCGACGACGATCTCGCCGGCATTGGCGCGGGCGATCAGATCGGGCAGTCGGTGATAGGATTGCGGACCGAACACCAGATCGACGCGGCCCTTGGCGCGGCGGGCGATCTCCTCACCCTCGGCCTGCGCCACGCAGCCGGCGACGCCGACCATGAAGTTTTTTCCGTCTTTCCGCATCTCGGCGAGACGGCCGAGCTCGGAGAAGACCTTCTCGGAGGCTTTTTCGCGAATGTGGCAGGTGTTGAGCAGCACCAGATCCGCGTCGTCGATCAATTGCGTCGGTTCATAGCCGTGCGGCGCCAGCGCGTCGGCCATCCGGTCGCTGTCATAGACATTCATCTGACAGCCATAGGTCTTGATGAAGAGCTTTTTGGGCCGGATTTC